>NZ_PPPD01000002.1:300000-453153 GCF_002901445.1 Deinococcus koreensis | reverse complement strand
AACGCGCTGTCCTGGGTTCCCCCGATCCCACAAAGTGCCATCGGCGGGATCACCTCGATTCCACAAAGTGCCACCGGTAACTCGGGCTGTCTTGTTCGGGCGCGCGGGCCGGGCGGTGGGTCGGGCGCTCTCGCTCAGGCTGCGCCCGGTCACTGCCACTGCCATAGAGCACTGACGGGGAGAGCATATAGGCGCTCCCCCAAGGGCGTGGCCCGCTCCCCGAGGTGGAGCTCCACCTCACGGTGGAAGCGCTCCGGAAAATCGGCCTGTCGACAAGCCTCAGCAGTCGTGCACTCCTGCTGGTGTGTTGGGTCTTCGACGACCGCGCTCACCCCACGTGTTTCGGGTTTTTACTGAACGTGGCTGGACGACTCTGACATAAGCAACTTGCAACGGAGAAGGCATCCAGGAGCGGGGGTCAGCTATCCGGAACGTACTCGAGGATGTCAGAGATCTGAACGTCCTCGCCGGTGAGTTTGCGCAGGCCGTCGATGACCATGGTGAGGGTAGGAAGATCTACTCGGGTTGGTGTGTGATCTGGTCGTGCCAGTCGGTAAATCGTGGTTGGACGTGCTGTTCCGGTCGATTTCGCGAGCGCGTAAGCACTTATTCCCCGCTGTTTTAAGTACTCCGCTAAACGCCACCTCGTGACCGACATATATCGCACATTCTGACTCATTGATTGGATAGAGCAAACCGGCGCAAGTAGTTCAATATAGCGAGGCTGCGGAATATGGTAGTATGCAACCTGAAGGGGCCGATGTTTGGAAGCCTCTGCCCCTTCAGAACCCAACTTGAGGTGGATCTATGGAAGAGTACTCCGTGCCTGCCCGGCCCGTCACCCCCGAGCCCCGTCCCCAGCGTCTCACCCGTGCTCAGCAGCGCTTCCTCGGCGTCGTCGGCCTCGGGCACCGCCCCGACGCAGACGCCCAGCCCCCCGAGCGCGTGCGGCTCAGCCCCGGCGCCGCCGAGATCCTGCGCGGCTACTACTACGCCCCCGGGGCCTACCGCAGCGGCCCGCTGTTCGGCACCCGGCACCTCGGGCAGGTCGAGGTTACCCACGTGGCCCGGGGCGGCTATCCCCGCCTGAATAGTGCCATCGGCGAGCAGCCCTTCGCGCTCGACCCGCAGTACGTGCTGGCCTGGAGCGACTGCGCGTCGCAGTACGGGACATCGGAGGTCGAGTGGGTGGGACAGTGGCTGATGCAGCCCGACAACCGGCGGGGCAGCGCGTTCGAGCAGGATTCCTGGGTGCGCCAGGCCCACCGGCTGGCGCTGGTGGATGGAGAACACTTTCTCCTGATGATCGGTGAGGAGGCGGGCACGCTGCACTACCACGCGGCGCTCTGTGGCGAAGGCGAGGCCTGGCCTGTGGCGGTCGACCCGCTGGAGGGCTGACCCCGCCGCGACCCAACCAGTGCCGACCAACAAGCAGTTATTCCCTTTCCGTCGTCCTGAACGACCAATCCGGAACGTCCAGTCCCTCGTGCCGGATGTCCGACCGCCTACGGTGAGGAGGAGGAAACTTCAGTACGCTCGGCCCATGAAACTCCCCGCTCTGGCTGTGGCGCTCCTCTCGGGTGTGGCTTCTTCGAGCACGCTGCTGGATTTCACCCCCGGTGAGCCGACCTGGTACGCCCGCAACGACACGGTGATGGGCGGCGTCTCCAGCAGCCAGGTGCGCGTGGGTGGGGGCGTGCTGCTGTTCACGGGTCAGGTGCGGCTGGAGAACAACGGCGGGTTCTCAGGCATCCGTTCCAATCCAGGCCGCTTCGACCTGAGTGGATTTTCGAGCCTGAAACTGCGGGTCAAGGGCGATGGGAAGCGCTACGCCCTTCAACTGGGCACGAGCACCCGCAACGGCGTGACCTACCGCAACGAGTTCGGCACCGTGGCCGGGCAGTGGATCGAGGTGACAATTCCGCTGAACTCCCTGCGCGCGACCCGCTCGGGCGAACGGGTCGCTGGGCCTCCGCTCGACCCCAGCAGGGTCATTTTTTTTGGCCTCACCATCGGCAACAACCGTGCCGAGCGGTTCGCCCTGGAGGTGGACTGGATCAAGGGGCAGTGACCTGAGGTGCCGCGGCCAAGAGTGCGCGGCGCCCAGCTTCAGCCACCCGTGCCGACCGCCTCGCGGCCCTGCTGAACGCGCACGGCAGTGCTTTACCCTGGGCACGCCGCACCTGGGCGCCGCGAGGTGACGAAGCTGCGGGGCGAACGCGGGCCCGAGGCGGTCATGGAACGGCCGCCCGGTGGCCCATGGCGCGGTCAGCGATCATGAGCCAGCTGGTCAGGCACGACCCGGCGGGGTCAGGCGAAGGGGCGCTGATGGTGCGCGTCCCGTGACCTGCAGCCCATCACCCCCTCTGGAACCAGCCGGCCCCTTCGTCCCGGTGCCCGTTTCGCCGGCGGGCGGCGCTGGCAGAGACCTGTCAGACCCACTGCGCTACCCTGACCGAACCGAGCATCCACGCCCCAGGCCCAGTCACCCAGGCCGCGGCCACCGAGGGAGAGTGTTGACGAGACCAGAGCGCCGCCGGGCCCGTGCCCTTTCCCTTCCACTGACCGGCCTGGCCGGCGACGACGACCTGGACAGGGTGCGCCGCCGCCTGTATATCGGCATCAGCGTGCTGGGCATCGGCATCCAGATGGGCATCTGGGTGCTGAATTTTTACCGGGCCGTGCCCGATCCGGTCACCACCGTGACCAACCCGATGTTTACCGGACTCTCGAGCTGGGTGATCTGGTGGATGGCCTGCCGCCGGCCCGTTGAGACCGTCAACTGGGTGGGCCTGACCGCCTGCGGCCTGGTGATCGTGCTGCGCGCCGTGGCCACGCCGCTGCTGGGGGGCGCCGAGCTGCTCACGGCGCTTCAGGATCTGTACTGGCTCCTGGTCGTCGTGTCCGTCATCGCCTTCCTGACGGTGGACTACCGCCGCGCCATCGGGGTGACGGCCACCTTCTACCTCGCCGGTACCCTGCTGCCCTGGGCCGTGCTGGCGGCGGGCGGGGCGGCGCTGTCGTCCCCGGCGCGGCTGGGCCAGCTGCAACTGCTGTGCGGCATCGCCCTGATCACGCTGTGCAGCCTGGCGTGGTACCGCGAGCATTTTCAGCGGGGGCGGGATGAACTGCGCCTCACCCAGAAGCTGGCCGCCACCGACGCACTGACCGGTCTGAACAACCGCCACGCCCTCTATCCCCGGCTCGGCGAGCTTCTGGGGGGCCTCACTCTACGGCTCCAACCACCAGCGGCCGCCACCGCGCCCTTCTGCCTCCTGCTGATCGACGTCGACCACTTCAAGCGGATCAACGATCAGCTGGGGCACGGTGTCGGCGACGAGGTCTTGAGGCAGGTCGCCCGCACGCTGCAGGGGCAGCTGCGCCCGGACGACCTGCTGGGCCGCTGGGGCGGGGAGGAGTTCCTGGTGGCGCTGCCGGGAGCACAGGAGGATCAGGCGCTGGAGGTGGCCGAGCGCCTGCGCCGGGCCGTCGCGCAGGCCGACTTCGGCACGGCCAGTCTCGTGACGGTCAGCGTGGGCCTCAGCGAGGCGCGCCCAGGGGACGTCCTTGAGGCTGTGGTGGCCCGCGCCGACGCGGCGCTGTATGAGGCCAAGCGGTCGGGGCGCGACCGCGTGGCCTGTGGGCCGGGGAATGATCAGGCGCCGGCGCTGGTGTCAGCCGATTGAGCAGGGTCGGGATAGAACAGAGTCGGGCCGCGACGCTTCGGGGGCGTGTCCTGCCTGTGGGCCTCCAGCACGCTGATCCCCTGGCCGCCGCTCAGCCCCCCAGGTAGCTCGCCGTCAGCTCCGGATTGACGGCCAGCTCCGCCGCCGGGCCGCTGAGGCCCACCTGGCCGGTCTCCAGCACGTAGCCCCAGTCGCTGATGGCCAGCGAGGCGCGGGCGTTCTGCTCGACGAGCAGGATGGTCACGCCCTCACTCCGCAGCTGCCGCACGATCTGCAGGATGTCCCGCACGATCAGGGGCGCCAGCCCCAGCGAGGGCTCGTCCAGCAGGAGCAGCTTCGGCTTTCCCATCAGCGCCCGGCCGATCGCCAGCATCTGCTGTTCGCCGCCCGACAGGGTACCCGCGAGTTGCGTGCGGCGTTCCAGCAGCCGGGGGAAGCGCCCATACACCCCGTCCAGATCCCCCTTCCAGGGCTGTCGCCGGCGGGCGTATGCGCCCAGCGTCAGGTTGTCGTGCACGGTCATGGAGCCGAACAGGTCGCGCCGCTCGGGCACCAGGCAGATGCCGCGCGCCACCCGCGCCTCCAGCGGCAGGGGCTGCAGCGCCTCGCCCGCGTACTGCACGCTCCCCCGGCTGGGCAGCACGCCCATCAGCGAATTCATCAGGGTGGTCTTGCCTGCCCCGTTCGCCCCGATCACGCTGACGATGTGCCCCTGCGGCACCTGAAGGCTGACGCCGGAGAGCGCCTCCACCCGCCCGTAGCGGGTGTGCAGGTCGCGCACGTCGAGCAGCAGGGGAGGGGACGCCGGACTCTGGGCGCTCACGCCGCCCCCTCCCCGGTCATGTCCACGCCCAGGTAGGCCTCGCGCACCGCCGGACTCGCGCGCACCTCGGGCGGTGAACCCTCGGCCAGCTTCTCGCCGGAATTCATCACGACCAGCCGGTCGACCAGGTTCATCACGAGTTCCATGTCGTGCTCGACGATCAGGACGGTGATCCCCTCGTCCCGCAGGCGCCGCAGCAGCCCCACCAGCTCCATCTTCTCCCCGTAGCGCAGCCCGGCCGCCGGCTCGTCGAGCAGCAGCAGGCTGGGGTCGCCCACCAGGGCGCGCGCCACCTCCAGGATGCGCTGCTGGCCCAGCGGCAGGTTGCCCGCCAGGGCGTACGCCTGGGCGCCCAGGCCGACCCGCTGGAGCTGAGAGAGGGCCTCGTGCTGCAGGGCGGCCTCCTCGCGGCGCTCGAGCCTCAGCAGGCTCGCGAGCATCCCGGCCTTTCCGCGCGCGTAGCCGCCCATCATGGCGTTCTCCAGCAGCGTCAGCTCGGGCAGCACCTTGACGTGCTGGAAGGTGCGGCTGATGCCCAGCCGGTGGATCTGCCCGGCCGTGGCCCGCGTGACGTCCTGCCCGGCGAAGCGGATCACGCCGCTGCTCGCCGGGTTCACGCCGGTGATCAGGTTGAACATGGTGCTCTTGCCCGCGCCGTTGGGGCCGATCAGGCCCAGGATCTCGCCGGCCCTGAGCTCGAAGGACACGTCGCTCACCGCCCTGAGCCCGCCGAAGGTCTTGACCGCGCGCTCGACCTGCAGCAGGGGCCCTCCCGGCGTGGGCTGCGGGCGGCGGGGCAACGTGGCGCCGGCGGGCAGCAGCTTCAATCCGTCCTGCGGCAGCGCCCGCTCGACCAGCGGCCACAGGCCCCGGCGCGCGAACTGCAGCACCAGGATCACCAGCAGGCCGAACACCACCGTCTCGAAGTTGCCCTGTTGCCCCAGCAGCCCCGGCAGCACGTCGCGCAGGGTCTCGCGCAGCTGGGTGACCAGCCCGGCGCCCAGCACCCCTCCCCAGACCTGCCCGGAGCCGCCCACCACCGCCATGAACAGGTACTCGATGCCGCTGTTCAGGCCGAACGGCGTGGGGTTGAGGAAGCGCTGGTTGTGGGCGTAGAGCCAGCCCGCCAGCGAGGCCATCAGCGCCGAGAGCACGAACACCTGCACCCGCAGCGCGAAGAGGTTGACCCCGAAGGCCTCGGCGACCAGCGGCCCGCCCCTGAGCGCCCGCATGGCCCGCCCGGTGCGGCTCGACAGCAGGAACTGCGCGCCCAGCGCCACCAGCCCCAGGCTCAGCAGCGCGAGGTACGCGAACTGGCGGGAACCGGTCAGCCGCAGCCCGAAGAGAGAGAGTGCGGGAATGTCGGTCAGGCCGGTGTTGCCGCCCAGCGCGGGCGTGTTGCCGAAGACGTAGTACAGGCTGATGCCCCAGGCGATGGTCGCCAGCGGCAGGTAGTGCCCCTGCATCCGCAGCGTGATCAGGCCCAGGAAGGCCGCCACCGCGCCGGTCACGGCGAAGCCCGCGAGCAGCCCCAGCCAGGGCGAGAGCCCCAGCCGCGTGCTGAGGATCGCCGTGGTGTACGCGCCCACCCCCATGAACGCCGCGTGCCCGAAGGAGGTCAGGCCCACCACGCCGGTCAGCAGCACCAGCCCGGTCACCACGATGGAAAAGATCAGGATGTTGGTGAGCAGCGTGACCTGGAAGACCGGCAGGATCAGCGGCAGGATCAGGGCGACGACCACGGCCGCTATGGTCAGCAGGCCGCGGGGCGAGGGGCCGGAGCGGGCAGGGGCCGCCGGCGCGCTCATTCCTCGTCCTCGGGAATGTGGCGGGTGGTCAGCGACCGCCACAGCAGCACCGGCAGGATCAGCGTGAAGACGATGACCTCCTTCCAGGCCGACAGGCTGAAGGAGGCGAAAGATTCGATCAGCCCGACCAGAATCGCGCCCGCCGCCGCCAGCGGGTAGCTCACCAGCCCGCCGATGATCGCCCCGACGAAGCCCTTGAGGCCGATCAGGAAGCCCGAGTCGTAGGTCACGGCCACCGAGGGGCCGATCAGCATGCCGCCCAGCGCGCCGATCAGGGCCGCCAGCGTGAAGGTCAGCGTGCCCGCCGCCGCCGGGCTGATGCCCACCAGCCGCGCGCCCAGGCGGTTGACCGCCGTGGCCCGCAGCGCCTTGCCGGCCATCGTGCGCTCGAAGAAGGTGAAGAGCCCCAGCATCAGCAGCGCGGAGGCCAGGATCACCAGCAGGCTCTGCCAGGGCAGCGTGACCTGCCCGAGCCGGAGGCTGCCCTCCACGAAGGCGGGTGTGCGCGAGCCCTCGGGCCCGAAGAAGACCAGCGCCAGCCCGGTCAGCACGAGGTGCAGCGCCACCGAGGCGATCAGCAGCACCAGCACCGTGGCGTTCTGCAGCGGCTGGTACACCGTGCGGTAGAGCAGCGGCCCCAGCGGCGTGACCAGCGCCAGGGTGAGCAGCACCTGGATCAGCAGCGGCAGCTTCAGCGGCGCGAGCCAGCCCACCAGCGCCCAGGCCAGCGCCCCCAAGGCCACCGCCCCGAGCACGACCCGCCCGGCCCGGCCCGCCTGCCCCCGCCGGGCCAGCGTGACGGCCTCCATGGCGGCCGCGACGGCCAGCAGGCACAGCAGCAGCCACAGCGTGCCCGGCGTGCGGCCCAGCTGCAGCGAGGCCAGCGTGAGCGTGCCGAACACCACGAATTCGCCCTGCGGGATGAAGATCACGCGGGTCACGGCGAAGACCAGCACCAGCGCCAGCGAGAGCAGCGCGTACACCGCGCCGTTGGTCAGGCCGTCGGCGGCGAGGATCGGAAAGATGGACGGGTCGAAGATGTCCATGACCTACCCGACTCCATGACCTGAGGCGGGCCGGGCACCGCGACCTAACGCTCGTTCGATTGTCATGGGCTGCACGATAGAGCATGGCTGCGCGACGTGGGAGGGGGCGCCCAGGCGGGGTGGCAGGGCGGGACTCGGGGAAGTCCTGAGCGCGGCCCTCGCCCCTCGCCCTCCCCCACTCAGGGGGCCGTCGTCAGGTTCAACATGCCGCTGCCCACGGCCGGTCGCTCGGCGCCGGGCAGGGGCTGGGCACCCGAGGTCAGGAGCTGTTCGAGTTCGGCCGGGGTCGCGTCCGGCGCGGCGCCCCGCCACAGGGCGAGCGCGCCGGCGACGAGGGGGGCGGCGAAGGAGGTGCCGTCGTACAGGCTGAACGAGCCCAGCGGGTTGCCGCTGCTCAGGCCCTGGCCCGGCGCCGCGATGTCCACGTAAGAGCCCCGGGTGCTGAAGGCCGCAGGCCCCCAGCCGGCCCCCACCGGCGCGAGGGCACCGACCGCGATCAGTCCGGGCAGCTCCAGGGCGGCCGGGTAGTGGCGCGGGCCGCCCACACCCTGGTTTCCGGCGGCCGCCACCATCAGCACCCGGCGCTGCAGGGCGTACGCCAGCACGGTCTTCAGCCCCTCGGTGGGCGTGTCCCCCCCGAAGCTGAGGTTGAGCACGAGCCGGGTGGAGTCGGCCGACTGCAGCGCGTAGCACACGCCGCGGATGGCGGCGCTGGCCCGCACCTGACCGCCGCTGTCCCCGATGCGGATCGGCAGGATCTTCGCGCCGGGAGCCACCCCCAGGGCCGTGCCGGCGGCCAGGATGGCGACGGGCGTGCCGTGCCCGTCGGGCGAGAGGGGGGTGCCGGGGTCGTCGAAGGTGTCGGTCGGCTGCCCGTCCTCGTCCACGAAGTCAAAGCCCGGGAGCAGGTCAGCGCCGAGCTGGGGGTGGGGGGTCACGCCCGTGTCCAGCACGGCGATGGTGACCCCCACCCCGGTCTGGCCCCGGGCGTGGGCCGCCGGGGCGCCGACCGCGCCCAGGTGGTCGGCGTCCAGATCCCACAGGCTCTGGGGATCGGCGTGCAGCACCACGTCCACCTGATCAGGCTGGCTCAGTCGGTCGAGCACCGCCCCGGTGGGCTGCGCGGCGGGCACGCTCACCCGGGCGATCGAGCCCGCGCAGGGGCCCGGGCCGCCCAGGGGCCGGAAGTCCAGCAGGCCCAGCCCCAGCCCCAGGCTGCTCAACCGGGCCAGGAAGGTGGCCTCGGAGACGCCGGCCCGCACCATCACGATCACCTCGGTGCGGGCCACGTCGCCCAGCACCTTCAGGTCGGCGCCGGCACTCCGGGCGCCGGCCACGACCTGCACCGGCTGCGGGCCGCCGCGGGCGGTCGAGGGCACCGTGAAGACGACCGTGCCGTCGGCGGCGCTGGTCACCGGGGCCCGCAGCCCCCCGACCAGCACCTGCGCCCCGCTGGCCGGCAGGCCCGAGAGCCGGGCCGTCACCGTCTCGCCCCGCGCGGCCTGGCTCGGGTTCAGGGTCAGCTCCGGTGCGGGCTGGGGCAGGGCGCAGCTGCTCAGCAGGATCAGGCCGGTGATGTACGTCCACGCTGCTTTCATCAGTGTCCTCCAGAAAGGTGACCCCATCGACCTCTACGAATCTCCAGGGCATGGCCTAAGCCTGCCCGGCCCCCCGTGAACGCTCGATGAACGCCTGATAGTCGGCCTGGGAGCGCGCCAGCTGGTCGTGGTTCCCGCTCTCCCCGATGACCCGCAGGGCCTCCTCGAAGGCGTCCCCATCTCCGGTGAGTTCCGCCAGGTTCGCCAGCACCGTGCCCAGCAGCAGGGGCTCGCCGGCCCGCTGGGCGAGGGCCAGCGCCGTGTCGTAGGCGGCCCGGGCCTCCGCCGGCCGCCCGGCGCGGTGGTGCAGGGCGCCCAGGTTGTTCCAGGCGCGCGCGGAGGTGTTCAGGGAGCCGGCCTGCTCGGCCAGCAGCGCGGCGTCCCGGTAGGCGGCCGCGGCCCCGGCGGCGTCGTGCCGGCGCTCGCGCACCTGACCCAGGTTGAGGGTGGTGCGCGCCCGCATGACGAGGTGCTCCCCGGCCGCGTCGAGGGCCGCCTGAAACGCCGCCTCGGCGTCCTCGCCGGCGGCGCTCAGGGCGGCGGCGCGGTTGTTCAGGGCGCCGGCCCAGCGGGCGGTGTCGCCCAGCGTGAGCCAGAGGGTGGCGGCCCGGCGGTATTGCCGCTCGGCGGCGCGGTGGTGGCCGCGCTGGAAGTCCAGGTGGGCCAGGGTGTTGAGCGCCTCGGCCCGGGCCTCCCCGCCGCTGTCCAGGGCGGCCTCGGCGTGGCGGCGCGCCTGTTCGGGGTGGCCCAGGCGCCAGGCCAGCGCGCCCCGCAGGGCGGACACCAGGGGGAGCTCCGGCAACTCGTCCAGCGCCGACAGCGCCTCGCGGAACTGCCCGGCGCGCTCCAGGGCCCGGGCGCGCAGCACGCCCAGTTCCGGGCCGGGCGCCGGGTGGGGGGGCGCGTCCGCCAGGGCCCCGGCCGCCTGCAGGGGAAAGCCGCGCCTCAGGGCCTCGGCTGCCCAGTCGAGCGTGACGGCCTGCACGGCGGACAGGTCGGCCTCGTCCCAGAGGGCCCGGGCGCTCTGATACAGCCCGTAGGCCGCGCGCCCCCGCAGCGTGCGGGCGAGGCGCAGCGCCAGGGCCGCGTGCCGGGTGGGCTGGGCCTGCAGGGCGCGCCGCGCGGTCGCCCGGGCCCGCACCTGCCCGGAGACGTCGATCAGGCCCGCTCCCAGCAGGGTCTCCACGGCGCGCGAGAAGGTGGGCGCGTCCAGGGCCAGCGCCTGCCGGACGCGCGGGAGCTCGGGCAAGTCGAGCAGGGTCAGCGCCCCGTGAACCTGCCGGGCGGTGTCCGGCAGGGCGGCCAGCCCGGCCTGCAGCACGGGCTCGATGGGCTCGCCGCGCAGCCAGGCGCCCAGCAGGCCGGGCAGGCCGCCGGTGGCCTCGAAGGCCCCGGCGTGGGCGGCCAGTTCGGCCTCATCCAGGGCCCCGAGGTCGAGCTGCGCGTCCACCGCGAACGGGGGGGCCTCGGCCGCCGCCACGATCACCCGGGCCTGGGTGCCGAGCCCGCGCAGCGTGCCGAGCAGGGTGCGGCTCTCGGGATCCAGTTCGGCCCAGCCGTCGATCAGCCAGGTGCCGGGCAGGGCCGCCAGCCGGCGCAGCCGGGCGTGCTCGTCGCCCGGCACCTCGGGGCCGAGCAGCGGTTCCAGGGTGGCGTAGGGCAGGCCGGCGCGCGCCCCCAGGAACACGCCGTCCAGCCGCCGCAGCAGGGTGGTCTTGCCCATGCCGGGGTCTCCCCGCACCCACGCCCAGGCGCCGGCGGGCAGGCGGCCCAGCTGCCGCACCTCGCGTTCCCGGCCGATGACCGCCGGGCGCAGGCGGCGGCGGGCCTCGTCGGGGGAGAGATCGAGCCGCAGCGCCCACTCCTGCGCGCGCCGCCGCACCTCCTCGGCCTGCGGGCTGTGCCCGGCCACGAGCAGGGGATAGGCCCGCGCCCAGAATTCCGGGGGAGGTTCCGGCGCCCCCGCGAGGTGCAGCGCGCGCTCGGCCCAGCCGGCGGCTCCCCCGAAGTCCCCCTGCGCCGCCGCCTGCTGGGCGAGTTCCAGCGCGGCGCCCTGCACCTGGGCGGCCAGGAGTTCGCGCCGGGTGTAGACCCACTCCTCCAGCTCCGTGCTTCCGCCGGGCAGCCCGGCGCCGTCCAGGAAGGCGCCGGCATACAGTTCGAGGGCCCGCCCGGGCTGGCGGCCGCGCAGGGCGCGTTCGATCTCCAGCGCGTCGCAGGGCAGGTCGGCCCACAGCCGCACGTCGTCGCCCTGCAGGGCGCCCGGGGCCGCCTGACGGATCTGCCGCACCGCCACGGCGATGGAGTTGGTGGGACTGACCGCGTCGCGCCAGAACAGCTCGCCCAGGTACCGGCGGGGCCGGGGGCCCTCCAGGGTCAGGTAGGTGAGCAGCAGCAGCGGTTTCGGGCGGCCCAGCCCGGCGCCGTCCAGTGCCAGCCCCCCCAGGGTGCGCAGCCGCATGCCCCAGTGTACGCCCGGTCAGGTGCGCCAGTCTGGAAACGCGCGTCTGGACAAGGTTTCGGGGCCGCCCCGGCGCCCTGTTCATCGGATGTTCACCGGCGCTTGTCTACTGTTTCCCCAGGCCCGGACAGATGCCCGGCGCCGTCTCTCAGGGGGGGGAATATGAAGATTGACTCAAGAAGTTCGGTGCTGGCCCTGGGCCTGCTGCTCGCCGCCTGCTCCGGCACGGGAACCGGCCCGTCGCCGGCGCCCCCGGCACCCGCCCCGGCGACCACGCCGGGCCCTGGTGAGGTTCGGCAGACGCTGCGCGCGTTGGCGGGCGGCACGGTGGTGCACCCGGCCGGCGCGCGGCTGGTCGTTCCGGCCGGCGCTCTGGCAAAGGACGCCGCCGTATCGCTCAGGGAGGCGCCGAGCGACCTGCCGGGCGAGGGCTTCCAGGCCGCCGGCCGGCGCTTCGTGGTGGACGTGCAGGGAGGGGAATTGAAGCCGGGGGCGCTGCTGGAGCTGGACGCCCGGGGCCAGGATCTGGTGCTGCTCACCACGGCCCCCGACGGCACCCGCCGCCTGCGCCGGGCGGACGTCCGGCAGGGGGTGGCCCGCATCCCGCTACAGGAGGAGGCTTCGCTCCGCGCTCCGGGCGCACAGTCCTACGAACTGGTGCGGGTGCCCGCCCAGGACGTCGCGGCGCCGACCACGATCCTGAACGTCCCGTACTACTGGCAGGACAACCTGCCGTGGTGCGTGCCCACCTCGCTGGCGATGGTCATGAACCAGTACGAGAACCTGCAGGGCACCGTGGCGAACTGGCAGCTGGCCGGAGCGGATCACCAGGCATCGGACGAGGGCAACAGATACCTCGAAATCCTGGACTCGCTGGGCGTAAACAAGGCGCTGTACGACTACCTGTCGTGGGACGCCGACCTGATTCCGTCCGCGCCCTTCACCAACTACCTGAAGTTCATGATCAACACGACCGGCCGCGCCCCGGGGCTCTCCTCGACCACCACGAGTCACGCCTTCGTGGGCGTGGGGGCCAGCAACACGCATGTCTGGCTGCACGATCCCTCCGGCGCCTTCAGCGGAACGGCCAGCGTCGCGCAGAAGCTCAGCTGGGAGGAGTTCCGCGCCGTGGCCATCGACGCCACGCGGTCGAACGAGCTGCGCACCCTGATCTTCCACAAGAACCCCAAGCCTCCGGCGCTGCGCCGGGGCTCGGTCGTGCTGGAGGAGGGCGCCGGCGGCAGCCTGAGCTACCACCGGGGCGGCCAGGTCAGGGCCAACTGGCAGTGGGACGGCTCGTTCTGGACGAACGGGTACATCTGGGACGATCCGACCGGCACGCTGCCGCAGGACGGCACGTACGGCAACCGCTTCCCGCGCACGGGCGGTACGGGCGCCGTCAAGAAGCTGGACGGGCACTTCTCGTACAAGGCCAGGGTCGCCAACGTGACCGGGCAGGCCCGCAACTACCAGCTCTTCGTGTTCCTGGAAAGTCCCCTGGGCCCGTTGCAGTCCCGTATGTACGCGCTGAACCTCCCGGCCTACAGCTGGAAGAACAACGTGGTCAATGACGTGCTGGACAACTTCAACATCACCCAGGACGGCACCTATTCCATCCGCTTCGAGCTGCTGGAAGGCGGCGACTTCGTGGATGTCAAGACCGTCAAGTTCGCGGTCGGAGACGGCCCGCTCGCCATCCCCTGAGTCCGCTTCAGTCCGGGGCAGGAAGAACGGGACAGGTTCCGGGCGGTTCGCCGCCGCCCGGAGCCCGGTCGAGGCCCGCCCCAGAGGAGTACCCCATGCATACTGCGCTCTCCACCACCCTGACCGTGTCCGCCCTGCTGCTCGCCTCCTGCGGGGGCGGCGGGGTACCGTCCGACACCACGCCACCCGACACCACGCCGCCCAGCGTCCTGGGCCTGACCCCCGGCGACCAGGCCACCGGGGTCGCCCAGGACGCCACCATCGTCATCACCTTCAGCGAGCCCATGAACCGGGCCGCCACCCAGGCCGCCTACCAGTCGGCCGAACTGCCCGCCGGCGACCTGGCCTTCAGCTGGAACGATCCGGGCACCGAACTGACGCTGACCCCGAAGGCGAACCTGCAGTACACGGCCGCCGGGAAGGTCTACGCCCTGAGCCTGGACGGCAGCGCCACGGATCTGGCCGGCAACGCCCTGCCCGCCTTCGGCAGCTCCTTCCGGACGCTGCGCCAGCTCAGCACCACCCTGAGCAGCGCGCCCGCGCTGGACGGCTGGGTGCGGTCGGACGGCGCCGTGAACACGGACGGTGTGGCCCTGCTGGCGGGCGACAGCGGCACCGTGGACAACGCCACCTACCGCAGCTACCTGAGCTTCGACCTGGCTGCCCTGACGGGCGCGACCGTCGTGTCCGCCACGCTGGGCGTCCACCAGTCCAGTGTCACGGGAACGCCGTACACCAGCCTGGACGTGGGGAGCAGCGACCTGAGGCTCGACCACGTGAATTACGGCGTGAGCCTGACGTCCACCGACTTCGATCCCACGGTGTATGCCACGCTGGGCGACATCAGCAGTTCCAGCGCGCTGGGCGCCAAGAGCCTCGCGGTGCTGGGTGCCCTGAACGCTGACCTGGCGGCCGGCCGCAGCCGCTCGCAGTACCGCCTGCGCTTCGCGGCGCTGACCGACGGCGACGGCCAGGCCGATTTCGCCTGGCTGCATTCCGGTGACCACGGCGCACACGCCCCCACCCTGGAGGTCACCTACCTGACGCCCTGAGCGCAGCCGGGGGGCGCAGAGCCCCACTCCTTCGACGCCCCGCATCTCGCCCGCAGACTGGTTCTGCGGGCGAGATGCAGGGCGTTCGGGTAGAGGGCGACGCCGATCTCCCCGGAAGTCTGAGTGTCTGCAAGCGGGTCATTTTCTGACCGCCTGGGAAAGTCGGTGCGGCCGAGACCAGGGCACTTTGGATGGTCAGCCGGGGCCATGGCCGCCCCATCACGTTCTGGAATGACACATCCTCTTCATGTCACCTTGACATATTTATGTCACTATGATATAACTAGCCATGAACGTCATCTCGCCTCGCACACTCGCCGCCGTCTGGGCGGAGGAACCGGAGGCCGAGGAACCTCTGCGCGAGTGGCTGGCTCACGTTCAGGGCGCCACCTACCACACCTTTGCGGATGTGCGGGCCGACTACGGCAGCGCCGACTGGGTGGCCGGGTACATCGTCTTCAACATTGGCGGGAACAAGTACCGCCTGATCGTGTCCCCCAATTTCGCCGGACGCTTCCGCACTTTTTTCGTCAAGTTCATCGGCACCCACAAGGACTATGACCGCCTGGATCTGGAGCGTGATCTATGACCCTGAATATCGCTGACCTGACGGCCACCTGGCAGCACCTCCACGCCCTGGCGCACGACGCCATCGCGCCCATCACCGACGAGAGCGGGTACGACCGCGCCCTGATCATCCTGGACGCGCTCCTGAAGGAAGTGGGAGAAAACGACTCCCACCCGCTGGCCGATCTGGTCGAGGGGCTGATCGGCCGCGTCACCGCCTACCAGGACGCCGCGCAGCACGTGCCGCCGGCGCCCCCCGAAATGGCCCTGCGGCTGCTGATCAAGGAGCGGGGCCTGACCCAGCAGCAGGTAGCCGAGGGCACCGGCATTCCCCAGGGCAACCTGAGCAAGCTGGCCAGCGGCAAGCGGGCGTTCACCGCCGACCACGCCCGCCGGCTCGCTGCGTTCTTCAAGGTGAGTGCTGGCCTCTTTCTCTAGGCTCCGTTCGCTGCACTGGTCGTGCTCAACGTTTGACTGTCTCACCGCGCTGGTCACAAGCCATGCACTTCGGTGCAAGCGTCTGTGAGGGCAGATCCTTCGAGGGCAGACACTTCGGCGAAATCAGCGAACACTCCCCCCCTACCCCTGAGTCATCTTCGCCCGCGCGGCCTCCTGCAGTTGCCGCCAGGCGACCTTGCCGGTGGGGCTGCGCGGCAGGGAGTCCACGAACTCGTAGTCGCGCGGCACCTTGTAGCTCGCCATCTGCTCCCGCGCCCAGGCCTCGACGTCGCCGGGCTCAACCTGCTGTCCGGGCCTCAGGACGATCAGCGCCCGCGCGCGCTCGCCGCTGCGCTCGTCGGGCACGCCGATCACGCAGGCTTCCTGCACCGCCGGGTGCCCATGCAGCAGGTTCTCGACCTCGGCCGGCCAGACCTTCATGCCCGAGACGTTCACCATGCGCTTGAGCCGGTCCGAGAAGAAGAAGTACCCCTCCTCGTCCATGTACCCCAGGTCGCCCGAGCGGAAGAAGCGCTGATCGCCGATCTCGATGAAGGCGCTGGCGGTGTCGAGCGGCCGGTTCCAGTAGCCCTGCATGACCTGCGGGCCGCTGATCACGATCTCGCCGACCTGGCCGGGGGGCAGTTCCTCGTGAGACTCGAGGTCGATGACCCGCGCGTCCACGTTGAACAGCGGCACGCCCAGGCACTGCAGCTTGGGCCGCCCCCTGGGGTTGGAATGCGACTGCGCCATGGTCTCCGAGAGCCCGTAGCCCTCCAGGAACATGATGCCGGTGGCGTCCAGCAGCTTCTGGCCCACCGCCTGGGGCAGGCTGGCGCCGCCGCCCGTGATGTTCCGGACCGTGCCCAGGTCGGCCGGGCTGAACTGCGGCGAGGCCATCAGGTCGATCAGCATGGTGGGCGTGTTCGTCCACAGGGTCACGCACTGCCCACGCATCAGCACGCGCGCCGCCTCCCGATCCCAGCGCGACATGATCACGATGCGCCCGCCCACCGCCAGCCCGGCCAGCAGGCTGTTGATGAAGCCGGTCACGTGGAAGAAGGGCAGCGCGGCCAGGAACACGTCCTCCACGGAGCCCTCGACCCACACGCCGGCCCCGAAGACGTTGGCGTGCACCGAGCGGTGCGTGTGCATACAGCCCTTGGGAAGGCCGGTGGTGCCGGAGGTGTAGGGCATGATGCACAGATCCTCGGCGCTCACCTCGGCGGCGGGCGCCGGGTCGGCCCTCAGGGCGTCCTCCAGCGCCACGTCGCCGGGCCGCAGACCGGTCACCGGCACGTCCAGGCCGTCGGGCAGCGGCACGCCCGCCCGCTGGGCGTCGGTGCCGTGCATGACGTTGGCCACCACGGCATGCTCCAGGCCCGCCTGGGTGGCCCGCTCGTACAGCTCGGCGCCGACCACGCCCACGCGGATGCCGGCGTCCTGCAGGAAGAAGCCGAATTCGCGCGCCTGCAGCATGGGCGCGAGCGGCACCACCACGCCGCCCAGCTGCCAGACCGCGAACGCGGAGATCACCCAGGCCGGGCTGTTCTGCAGCCACAGCGCCACCCGGTCGCCCTTGCCGATGCCCTGCGCCGCCAGGTGGCCGGCGAGCCGCTCCGCGTGCTCCAGCAGCTCACGGTAGGTCAGCGCGCGGCCGTAGTGCCACAGCGCGACCTTGTCCGGATAGCGCTCGGCACTGACCCGCAGGGTGTGCATCAGGCCGGTCTGCGGCAGCGTCAGCGAGCGGGGTTTGTGGGGGGGCCAGTAGCGGGTGGGCGGGGTGCTCGGTTCCTGGGTCATGGGGGCCTCCGGGGTCAGGGGTCAGACGAGGGTGCAGTGGGGGGTGCAGCGGACTGGGTTGTGGATGTCCGGAGTCTAGCGCGGCCCCAGCCTGCGCGGCGGAAACCCCGCCGGGGGGCTGGACGGGCCGGCTGGCCTGCCGGAATTTGCCGTGCTGGACGCCAGGGGATTTTTAACCATCCCTGTATCTCTGTGCTGGAGGGCGTTCCTGGGCACAGACCCCCTTCCCAAGCGCGCCTGGATATGTCATGCTGCTCACCATGACCAAAAAGTCAACGAAGGCCCCCGCCAAGAAGCCCGCCGCCAAAGCTGCTGCCAAGCCCGCCGCCAAGAGTGCGGCCAAGGCTCCGGCCGCCAGCTCCAAGGTGGCCAAGACCCAGCTCGTGGAAATGGTCGCCGACAAGACCGGCCTGACCAAGAAGCAGAGCGAGGAAGCTGTCAGCGCCATGCTGGACGCCGTGGTCGGCGCCGTGCGTGGTGGCCAGAGCGTCGGCCTGCCCGGCCTGGGCACCCTGAGCGTCAAGGCCACCGCCGCCCGCACCGGCGTGCGCCCCGGCACCAGCGAGAAGATCCAGATTCCCGCCGGCAAGAAGGTGGCCTTCAAGGTCGCCAGCACCCTGAAGGGCACGCTCTAAGCGAGGTCTCTTGGTGAAGGGGCACAGGTGAGAGCCTGTGCCCCTTTTCTTTGCCGGGGTTGGGGGCCACGCGTTCAGGTCGCCGGCTTCCCCACGGAAAATCCCGCGTGAGGGGCGCCATTCATGAAATCTACGTTATGATCCCCAGGATGATGAACCTCGGCCCATGCAGCGCACCTTTCCAGACCCGGGCGACCCCGTTGTGAACGAGCAGGAAATCGATCTGAGCCTGTTGTGGCGCGGCATCCAGCGGCGGCTGCCCTGGATCCTCGGCACTGCCCTTCTGCTGGCCCTGGGCACCTTCCTGTGGTCGCGGGCACAGCCGACCGTCTACGAGTCCAGTGCCAGCCTGATCGCCTCGAACAACCAGAGCCAGGACGCCGCGCTGGGCACGGCCCTGATCAAGGCGCCCCCGCTGCCCGAGGGAGCCGTGCCTCAGGCGCTTCTCAGCACCCAGGTGATCACGCCGCTGATCGCCTCGATCGGGCGTTCGCCGGATATCGAGCCGGCGGAGAAGGCGCGCCTCTCAGCGCGGATCACGCAGGAACTGCGGGAGCAGCGCCTCCGCACCGTCACGCTGACCTCCCGGCTCGATGGGGGAGGGAACGGCATCTATTCCATCCGGGCGCGGGCCCGCACCGCGAAGGCCGCACAGGCTCTTGCTGACCTGGGCAGCGCCGCGCTGCTCAATTGGGATCGCAGCCGGGCGCTGGAGAATGTCCGCCGCGCGCAGGCCGGCTTCCGGGCCCAGCTGGCCCAGGTCGATTCCCAGCTGAGCGCGGCCACTGCCCAGGGCACGAACGTCGAGCGCCAGACCCTGATCGCCCGTCGGGCCAACATCCAGGGCAACCTGACCCAGGTGACGCTGCTGGAGGACTCAGTGGCCGGCATCCTCAGCCCGCTGTCCAGCGCCGTCGAGCCGCTGCGCCCGGTGGCTCCCAAGCCCCTGCGGAACAGCGTGCTGGCCGGGTTGCTGGGCCTGCTGCTGGCGACCGGGGTGGCCTCACTGCTCACCCTGCTCGACCGCACCATCCGCAGCGAGGACGATCTGCTCGCCCAGAACGCCCCGACCCTGGCCGTGATTCCGCGCCTGCGTCAGCGCGACATCGTGCTGTCGGGCATCGTGCGGGCTGCCCGGCAGGCGGGGCTCTACGAGGCCATCGGCTTCCTGCGGGTCAACCTGATGTCCAGTCTGGCCGGCAAGCCGCATGCGGTGGTCATGATCTCCAGCACGGCGCCCGGCGAGGGCAAGAGCAGCCTGACCGCCACGCTGGCCGACGGCTTCGCCTCCAGCGGCCAGCGGGTGCTGATCATCGACGCCGATCTGAGGCGCGGCACCCAGGCCGCCGTCTGGAAGAAGTACGACGAGGGGGGCCAGTGGCACCAGCTCAGCGGCATCGGCGGCGTACGAACCACCCGCGAGGCGTTGCTGAGCCCGGAGAATGTTCAGGTGCTGCAGGTTGAGGAGAACGTGGACATGCTGCCGGCGGGCCTGAGCGTGCACGACAGTCTGGCCGTGTTCAATCAGGCCGACGTGTCCCGTGCGCTGAAGCTCTGGAGTGAGAGATACGATATCGTGCTGCTCGACAGTGCGCCGCTCCTGGCGCTGGCCGACGGTCTGGTGCTGGGCGCGCACGCCGACGCCGTGCTGATGGTGACCGAGTATGGTCGCACGAACGCACAGGCGGTGCGGAGCGCGATGCGCCGGGCCGAGCGCGCGGGCCTGAATGTGTTGGGCTTCGTCATCAATAAATCGGACGCCCGCGAGGGCAAGGGGTACGGGTATTCCTACACGTACTCCCCAAGGGAAGGGGTAGGCGCATGAACATACTGGTCACCGGAGGCTGCGGCTTCATCGGCAGCAACTTCGTTCGGTACTGGCTGGAGCAGCATCCGGAAGACCGGGTCGTCGTGTACGACAAGCTGACTTACGCCGGCCGCAGGGAAAACCTGCAGGATCTCTGGGACTCGCCCAGGCTCTCGCTGGTCGTCGGCGATATCGGCGATCAGGATCTGGTGCGCCGCACCTGCCAGGAGCAGGGCACCCAGCTGATCGTCAACTTCGCGGCCGAGACCCACGTGGATCAGAGCATCCTGGGGCCACTGGTGTTCACGGACACCAACGTGCGCGGCACCCACGTGCTGCTGGAGGTGGCCCGCGAACTGGGCATCCGCCTGCATCACATCAGCACCGATGAAGTCTACGGGCACATCCGCGACGGGCACCAGAGCGTGGAGACCGACGAACTGTCTCCCCGCAGCCCGTATGCCGCCAGCAAGGCCGCGGCCGATCAGCTCGTGCAGGCCTATGCCATCACCTACGGCCTGCCCGTGACCATCACGCGCGGGGCCAACAATGTCGGGCCGTACCAGTACCCGGAAAAGGCCGTGCCGCTGTTCAGCACCAACGCGATCCTGAACGAGCCCATTCCGGTGTACGGCGACGGCCTGCAGATGCGCGACTATGCCCACGTGTACGACCACTGCACCGGCATCGAGACCGTCCTCCTGAAAGGGGAGATCGGGCAGGTCTACAACGTGGGCACCGGACGCGAGATGACCAACCTGGAGATGGTGGACATCGTGCTGGAGACGCTGGGCAAGGATCACAGTCTGGTTCGTCACGTCACCGACCGCCCCGGCCACGACCGGCGGTACTCCATGAACGTGGACAAGCTGCGCGCCCTGGGCTGGGAGCCGAAGTACGACCCCCGGCAGGCGGTCGCCGAGGCGGCCCGCTGGTACGCGGCGAATCAGGCGTGGTGGGAGCCCATCCGTTCGGGCGAATTCCGCGAGTATTACGAGCGGCAGTATGCCGAGCGGCTCGCCGGCTCTGGCCAGCCATGACCGTTGCCCCTACCTCACGCCGCGGCATCATCCTGGCCGGGGGCTCAGGGACGCGGCTGTACCCGGCGACCCTGGCCGTGAGCAAGCAGCTCCTGCCGGTCTACGACAAGCCGATGATCTACTACCCGCTGACCACCCTGATGTTGGGCGGAATGCAGGACATCCTGGTGATCTCCACCCCCGAGGACACCCCCCGGTTCCGGCAGCTCCTGGGCGACGGCTCGCAGTGGGGTATCCGGCTGGAGTACGCCGTGCAGCCCCGCCCCGAAGGGCTGGCGCAGGCCTTTCTGATCGGCGAGGAGTTCCTGGCGGGCCATCCCAGCGCCCTGGTACTGGGCGACAATATCTTCTACGGCAACGATCTGTCGGATCTGATGGGCGCGGCAGGCCAGAAAGCGCACGGAGCCACAGTCTTCGCCTATCAGGTCAGCGACCCCGAGCGCTACGGCGTGGTGGACTTCGATGAGCAGGGCCGCGCCCTCTCGATCGAGGAAAAGCCGAAAGCTCCGAAGTCGGACTTCGCGGTCACGGGCCTGTATTTCTACGATGAGCGCGTGGTCGAGATCGCCCGCAGCATCCGGCCCTCGGCGCGGGGCGAGCTGGAGATCACCGACGTGAACACCACTTACCTGCAGGACGGCTTGCTGGACGTTCAGCTCATGCGCCGGGGCACCGCCTGGCTGGACACCGGCACCCACGAGAGCCTGCTAGAAGCCAGCCTGTTCATCCAGGCCATCGAGCACCGCCAGGGCCTCAAGATCGCCTCGCCCGAGGAGATCGCCTGGCGCCAGGGGTGGATCAGCACCGACACGTTGCTGGAGCACGCGCAGAAACTGGCCAAGAACCAGTACGGCAAGTACCTGATGAAGATTGCACACGAGAGGCGGCACCCCGTATGACCACAGACCACACCATCCAGCTGGCACCTGAGTACGCCAGCGAACTGAAGTTCGAGAGTTACCCCGCCGCGCCCCAGATCGAAGGGGTGTGGGTACATGCCCTGAAGAAGAACCGTTCCGAGAACGGCGCGTTTATGGAGTATCTGCGTCTGGATGAGCGGGGCGTCCAGGGCCTCCCCGGAGCGTTGGTGCCCCGTCAGATCAGCGTGTCCTGGGCGGCGCCGGGGCGCATCAATGCCTTCCACATCCACGTTAAGCAGGAACAGAACGAGATCTGGTGTGTGCTGCAGGGCCAGCTCATGATCTGGCTGGCCGACTGCCGCCAGGGCAGCCCGACGCTGGGCGTGAAGCGCAAACTGGTGTTCAGTGGAGAGCAGCCCATGCTGGTGCATATTCCCAGTGGCGTGGCCCACGGATATCAGGCCGGGGAGCAGGGGGCGACCCTGTTGTATTCCATGGATGCCCAGTTCGATATCAGCGACCCGAATGAAGGGCGGCTGGGGTGGGATTACTTTGGGGCGAGTATCTGGGACAAGGATATGGGATAATACTTGTCTTGGCGCTCAAAAATCGCTATTGAGTCTCTTTTTTTCCCTTCTGCCATGTTTAACATCGCTACAATAAGTGTGATGTCTAACATTATTTTACCAAATGTTATTGGGCAAGCAGAGTTTAGTAAATGGAGACAGATCCTGACCATGTTGGCATTTGCAGGCCTTGCACACATAGGCTTGGCGGATGGTCTACAAATAATTTGGTTGAAGACTAAGGGAATGATTGGTTTAGGTTCAGCAATTAGTCTGGGTTTTGTAATGGCAATCACTGCTCCTTTACTAATTTGTTTTTCCTATTTTATTCTAGGTGGCCTCCATTATACCACCATTGGGTTATTCGTCCTTACATCTCTAAATGCATTTTTTATTAATTATTTGCTCTCTCACGGTTCTGCTAGAATATTGACGTTTTATTACTTTCTACAATCTTTGGTGTATATCGTTTTTATTATTTTAGAAGGATACTTTCATTTAGTAGGTAGATCAAATGCTGCAGTAATTGGACAGGTACTTTTAATATTAACTACTTTGCTATATGCGTTTATTGTATTTTATTATGATAAGCGAAAGTTAAATTACAATCCGTCGATACGCGATATTTTAATCCAAAGTGACGGTTTAGCCTATTTCACTACTAATGTAGTGTTGATTTTATTGTTTTCATTTGATAGGATTTTAGCTATACGAGTGCTAGATGAAAGCCAGAGGAGTCAATATTTTTTCTGCTCGTTGTTTATTACTGTTAGTAGTACACTCTTGCTATATATTTCCAATGTAATTTTTTCTAGAGGCGTTATTCTCAATTATAAAATGAGGTTGGCATGTTTTTTTATTGGAGTACTGTTATGTTTATCTACAGCTGTTTTATCCGAAGACTGGATAGCTACAAGCCTCAACAGCGTTTTCCCAGATTTTAGTATTAATAATGTCAAGCCTTTTATATACTGCTCTATATTAGTGGCCTATTTTCTAATATCGCCATTCACAATTATGAAACGTTTTTATGTACGTTTGCTAATTCTGCTCACTATCGCAAATATTAGTGTATTTAGTTTAATTATTTTACAATTTGCTGTTAATCAGTATAGACTTATCGCCTTATACACGCTGTGCATTGCCTCGATTACACTTATGTGCGAATTATTGATTGTCTTTATGCAGATGATAGATAAAAGGGAGGGACGGTATGCTGATTAGGCTTGGTAATATATTTTTTTATATATCTATGTTCTTAATTATCTGCTATCCTTTACAATTCCAATTGGAGAAGCTGATTCTCATCTGTGTTTGCCTCGCTTCTGGGTTTCTGGGCGGAAGAAGGATAAGAATAGTGCCGTCTAATTACATATTCTTGATAGTATCGTTAATATTTAGTTTCACAAACTTGATGTTATCATCATTCGCTGGAATGAATTCATCGGCATATTATAGTTTGTATTTATTCTCCCCAATTATCTATATAGTTATCTTTTCTATTCACTGCGACCTTCTAATGGATAGAAATTTTATCAAATTTCTCATTTTTACATCTATATATATATCCGTGGTTAACATTAATAGCGTTGCTTCTTCGGCTGGAATTCTACATTTCGGGCCTATGCTTACGCTTTTTACTGGAAGAATAGGTGTACACGAAGGGTATGTTCAGATAGTGGATTATAATGTTTATTCTCTCTTCTTCCTGGCACCTTTCGTCTTAATTATGCTATTCAACCAAGATTTAACTAGACTCTTGAGATACTCATCTTCAATTCTAATTGTCTCATCCGTACTTTTAACCGGAAGAAGAGCTTTATGGATCGCAATATCTGTGGCATGCTTATTCACTTTTTTTATGTGGATTGCATATAATTATAAGGTCAAAATTAAACAGATTAGATATGTAATAATAATTTCTACAAGCACAGTTTTTGTTGTAGTACTTGCTATTATTTTTATGTATAATTACCAAAGTATATTCGGGGTATTTTCTGGTCTCAGCACCAGATTAACAGATGCCTTCACAAATGATGGTGGTTTAGGTATCCGGCAATTGCAGCAAAGCATATTAATTGCTGAGTGGCTTGAGGCCCCTATATTCGGTCACGGCATACCATCATCTGCTTCATTTGTAAGATCTATAGATTTTTCGGCAGCATATGAGGCTTCATATCATGCACTATTATTTCAAACCGGAATAATAGGATTTGTTATATATTCAATGCCAGTCGTATTCGTGTTTATAAGATTGTGTCTTATATATTTAAAACGTTTGATTAGAACGGCAGGGTTATATATTCTTGCGGTTATTTCTGGCTTCCTTTGTATACTTATTGGAGTTTACACTAATCCTTATTTTGGCAGTTTTGATGGATTATGGATGCTATTTCTGCCAATAATGCTGTATAATTCTATAATTCTGTCCATTAAGGAGAAAAATGGCTCAAATATTGTTAGATGAGAGTAATTTAGGTGCCGTTGTAGTCTGTTTTGATACTGGCTCCGGGTTTACAAATAGATTGAGGAGATTGTTAAATGTATCGCATAATATTGTAGTGGTAATAAATAGATTTTCAGATGTATCAAATCAATCGTCATTTGTGCGTCAAATTAAAAGTGATTTTATATTTGAAATTACTGTGTTAAAACTCATTATTATTGAATTAGACGATAATTACGGTATAGGCCATGCACTCAATAGGGGTGTACAATATCTCCCTAATAGAGTTGAATGGATAATATTCTTCGACGATGATACTGAACTAATGTTTGAAAGTTCTTTATCTATATATCATGAGGTCAGGAAAACCATTGAAATTTATGGGGACGAAAAATTTGGCATACTCGGATTAGGCTACAGAGATTCACTGGAGGATTCGGATAAAACAGCTGAGGATAGTTTTAAATTAAAATATTCAGTAATTACGAGTGGGTCTGTAATTAAGAAGAGCACGCTGCAATTGATCGGGGCTTTCAGAGAGGATTATTTCATCGATTCTGTCGATATTGAATATTGCATCAGATTGAAATCTAAAGGTTTATACGTAGCTCAGTCAGGTAAGATTGCTATGATTCATCCAATTGGGGAGAAGTACACTAGAAACGTGCTTGGTAGGAAAATAGTGTTTACAAAACATAATTCATTGCGATGTTATTATATAACTAGGAATAGAATCTTACTTGGAAAACAATACTTTCGTCTCTATCCCGAGTTGATATTATCTAGTACACTGCAAACTATAAAGCATTCTATAGAAATTGTATTATATGAGGATCAAAAGATGTTAAAACTTAAATCAATGTGCATCGGTTGCTGGCATGGAATATGTGGAATATCAGGGAAATTAGTCAAGTCAATAGTGAGGGAGTAAACCATGATTTCTGTGAGCCTAATTTCATATAATAGTCCCGAAGTTACGATACGGGCTATCAAATCTATCCTAATACACTTGATTAAGGAGGTTAATGAATTTGAATTCATCGTAGTCGATAATGCTTCTACAGAAGATAACGTTAATTTGATTAGAGAGCAGTTTAGTGATGTAAAGTTAATTGTTTTAAACGAAAATATAGGGTTTGCAAGAGCACATAATTTAGCAATCAAATCCTCTCAAGGAGAGGTTATTGTAATTGCAAATAGCGATGTTATAATCTGCGAGGAAGGAGTATTTAATAGTATCGAATCTAAATTTCAATCCCATCCAGAAATTGGTGCGATTGCCCCATTGATTGTTGATGCTCGCGGTTTACCTAGTCCATCAAGCAGGGATATTATGATTTACTCACTTAAATCAACGATGCTCTCAGTTTTAAACTCTATATTTCCTATGGTAAACAGAGATAAAGCTTCGAAAATGCCCAAAGTAATAAAAAACATCGTTTTTAGTGGCCATGAAAGCGCCCATCCTAACTTCCAGAGTAGATATGTAAGGTGGGTGGATGGAATGTTTGTAGCGTTTAGAAGAGACGCATTGATAGAAAATGGACTCTTTGACGAGTTCTACTTTTTCGATCATGAAATAGGCGATCTACTATTAAGAATAGCTAGAAAATACAAAATATATTACGATGCTTCATGTAAAATAATGCATCTTGGTGGCTATTCACGCAGCAAAAATCCAAAAATAATCAAATCATCAATTTTAGGATACATTCATTTTATATATAACAATAAGCGTGAATATTACCGTGTCATATCATACGAAATAATTATTCTATCTAAGATGAAATCTGCAATGTCTAAGATACGACAAAGAGATGAAGAGTCTAAAATATGGGAGGAAATTCTACAAGCTAGCTCACAGTATATGAAAAATCCAGTCATGGCAGCAAGTAATACCCCTTCCCTAGAAAAAATCAGTTCGACGCAACGCGGAAGTAATTATGAATAAAAAAGTTGTTTTGATCACAGGGGGCACTGGCTCCTTTGGAAATGAGCTCCTGCACCTGCTGAAGGACACGGATGTCCGGGAGATCCGCGTTTTCAGCCGGGACGAGCTCAAGCAGGAACACATGCGGATCAAGCTGAACAACCCGAGGGTCAAGTTCTATATCGGGGACATCCGCGAGCGCAGCAGCGTGGATCAGGCCATGGAAGGCGTCGATCTGGTCTTTCACGCCGCGGCCCTCAAGCAGGTGCCTTCGTGCGAGTTTTTCCCTATGCAGGCTGTACTGACGAACATCGTGGGGAGCCACAACATCGTGGAGTCCGCCATTGCCCACAAGGTCGCCTCACTGGTCTGCCTGAGCACAGACAAAGCTGTTTTTCCTGTGAACGCCATGGGCATGAGCAAGGGCATGATGGAGAAGGTCGCCACTGCGGCGGCGCGGCGCCTGGGGCCGGAGGACACCATGATCTCCAGCGTGCGCTACGGCAACGTGATGTATTCGCGCGGCTCGGTCATTCCATTGTTCATCGACCAGATCAAACAGGGCAAGCCGCTGACTGTGACCGATCCCAACATGACCCGCTTCCTGCTGTCGCTGCGCAGCGCCATCGATCTGGTGCTGTTCGCTTTCGAACATGCCCAGCAGGGCGATATTTTCGTGCGAAAAGCGCCAGCCTCCACCGTCGCCGACCTAGCGCAGGCCCTCAAGAACCTCTTTCGCAGCGACGTGCCCATCAAGGTCATCGGCACCCGGCACGCCGAAAAGCTGTTCGAGACCCTGGCGACCGCGGGTGAAATCGCGCAGTCCGAGGACATGGGGGACTATCTGCGGGTGAGCATGGACGACCGCGATCTGAACTACGCCAAATACTTCACCGAGGGCAGTACGGAGGAGTCCAGTCTCGACGACTACACCTCGCACAATACCCAGCGCCTGGGCGTCGAGGAGATCGAAGAACTCCTGCTCTCATTGCCGGATGTGCAGAGGGAACTGGCGGCATGGCAGAACCGATGATCGTCGGCGTGACGGGGGCAGATGGACTGCTCGGCACGCACGTCCAGGCCTACCTGCGCGGAGTGGAGGGTCTGCAGGTTCGGGCCGCCGGACGCAGAACCTTCGAGGAAGGCGGGCTCACGTCCTTCGTCCAGGACTGTGGTGCGATCATCCATCTGGCCGGCATGAACAGGGGCGAGGAGGCAGTCGTGGCCGCCACCAACGTGGGGCTGACCCGGCAGCTGATCGAGGCGCTGGACGCCACTGGCAGCCGCCCCCACGTCCTGTTTTCGTCCTCCACGCACATCGAGCGCGATACGCCCTACGGCGCGTCCAAGCGCGAGGTCGCCTCACTGCTCGCGGCCTGGGCCGGGCGATCTGGCGGAACCTTCACCAACGTCATCCTGCCGGGCGTCTTCGGGGAGGGTGGCAAACCCTTCTACAACTCGGTGGTGTCCACCTTCTGCCACCAGCTGGCACGTGGAGAGACGCCGACCCCCCACAATGATGGGCCGATCGAACAGATTCACGCCCAGGAGGTGGCCCGCCGCCTGGAGGCGATGATCGACACCGGGGTCACCGGCGACGTGCGCGTGGAGGGCCAGCGCCTGACCGTGTACGGCCTGCTGGAAACCCTTCAGGAAATGACGGGATTGTACAGCCAGCACATCATTCCCGACCTTCGTGACGATTTCCGGCGGGATCTGTTCAACACCTACCGCTCCTACCTGTATCCACAGCACTATCCCGTTCGCCTGACCCTGCACACCGATCCGCGTGGCAGTCTGTTCGAGGCGGTCAAGAGCCCCAACGGTGGGCAGAGCTTCATGTCGTCCACCCATCCCGGCATCACGCGCGGAAACCACTTTCATACCCGCAAGGTCGAGCGTTTCCTGGTCACGGGCGGCGAGGCCGAGATCAAACTGCGGCATGTGACCGGTACCCAGGTGCTGAGCTTCCGGGTCTCCGGCGAGGCCCCGAGCTACATCGACATCCCGACGCTGCACACGCACAGCATCACCAACGTGGGCTCCGGAACCCTGATGACGCTCTTCTGGACGCACGAACTCTTCGACCCGGCCCGTCCAGACACGGTCGCTGAACTGGTGGAGCCCGCATGAGCAATTCTGTGCCTTCCGTCCGCAAGCTCAAGGTCATGACCATCGTGGGCACCCGCCCGGAAATCATCCGCCTTTCACGCGTCCTGGCACGGCTCGATGAACATGCCGACCATCTCATCGTGCACACCGGTCAGAACTACGATTACGAGCTGAACGAGATCTTCTTTCATGACCTGGGCGTTCGCAAACCCGACTATTTTCTCGACGCGGCCATTGGTAGCGCTGCCGAAACCATCGGGAACATCCTGATCAAGGTCGACGGCGTCATGGCAAGGGAGCAGCCAGACGCCGTGCTGATCCTGGGCGATACCAACAGCTGCCTCTCGGCGATCCCTGCCAAGCGCCGCAAGATCCCGATTTTCCACATGGAGGCCGGGAACCGCTGCTTCGACCAGCGGGTTCCAGAGGAGACCAACCGGCGGATCGTGGATCACACCAGCGATGTCAATCTGACCTACAGCGACATCGCCCGCGAATACCTGCTGCGGGAGGGCCTGCCGCCCGACCGCATCATCAAGACCGGCAGCCCGATGTTCGAGGTGCTCACCCATTACCTGCCCCAGATCCAGGCCTCGGACGTGCTGAGCCGCCTGGGCCTGAGTGCCGGTGACTACTTCGTGGTCAGCGCCCACCGCGAGGAGAACATCGACTCCGACCTGAACCTCGCGAACCTCGCCCTGTCGCTGAACACCATCGCCGAGGTGTACGACCAGCGCGTCATCGTCTCGACGCACCCGCGCACCCAGAAGCGCATCGACGCCCAGGGCGTCACCTTCCACCGCAACGTGGAGCTGCTTAAGCCCCTGGGGTTCCACGACTACGTGCATCTCCAGATGCATGCCCGCGCCGTGCTGTCCGACAGCGGCACCATCACCGAAGAGTCGAGCATCCTGAACTTTCCGGCCCTGAATATCCGCGAGGCCCACGAGCGCCCGGAAGGGATGGAGGAGGCCAGCGTGATGATGGTGGGGCTCTCCCCGGAGCGCATCATGCAGGGGTTGAGCATCCTGGCTGACCAGCCGCGCGGCGAGCAGCGCCTGCTGCGCCCGGTGGCGGACTACAGCATGCCGAACGTATCCGACAAGGTCGTGAGGATCATTCACAGCTATACCGACTATGTCAACCGAGTCGTCTGGCGGCGGGGCTGATGCATGTTCTCGTCGTCACCCAGTACTTCTGGCCCGAAAACTTCCGGATCAATGACATCGTCTCGGGCCTGCACGAACGCGGGCACCGGGTCACGGTGTTGACCGGCCATCCCAACTACCCCTCGGGGGAGTTCACGTCCGGGTACTCGGGGCGCACGGTGGTCGAGGAGCAGTACCAGGGCATCCGGATCGTCCGGGTGCCGATGCTGGCACGGGGGCAGGGCAGCGGGGTGCGGCTGGGCCTGAATTACCTCTCCTTCGCATTGTCAGGCAGTGTCCTGGGGCCGGCACGCCTGCGCGATGCCTACGACGTGATCTTCGTCTATGAACCCTCGCCCATGACGGTGGGTTATCCCGCGATGGCCCTCAAGGCCCGTACGCGGCGGCCCATCGCCTTCTATGTCCAGGATCTCTGGCCCGAGAGTCTGGCTGCCACCGGCTTCGTGACCCATCCACTGCTCCTGAAGCTGGTCGAACAGATGGTGCGCGTGATCTACCGCGCCTGCGACCTGATCCTGGTCACCTCCCGCGCCTTCATCCCCAGGGTAGAGCGCCTGGGCGTGGCCGCGGGCCAGATCCGCTACTACCCCCAGTACGCCGAAGCCTACTATCAGCCACAGGCGCCCGAGCCGCAGTGGGCCGCGGCTCGCGGGCTGCCCGGCGGCTTCACGGTGATGTTCGCCGGCAACATGGGCACGGCGCAGGATCTGTTCACCGTGCTGGAGGCGGCCGAACTGACCAGGGGCGATGAGATTCAGTGGGTCTTTCTGGGTGACGGCAGCGTCCGTGCCGAACTGGAGTCCCGGGCCGCCGCCGCTGGCCTGAGCAATGTCCATTTTCTGGGCGCGCATCCTCCGGCTGAGATGCCGCGCTACTTCGCGCAGGCACAGGCCCTGCTGGTGTCCCTGAGCGCCGACAACCTGTTCGCCCTGACCGTGCCGGCCAAGGTGCAGTCCTACCTGGCCTGCGGCCGGCCCCTGCTGGCCAGCCTCGATGGAGAGGGCGCAGCCATCGTCCGCGAGTCGGAGGCGGGTCTGGTCGTTGCCCCACAGCAGCCCCAGGCGCTGGCTGACGCTGCCCGGCATCTTCAGGCCATGACTGCCCAGGAACGGGACGCACTGGGCCAGCGAGGGCGCGAGTACTTCGAACGTCATTTCGAGCGTGAGGCCAGTCTGACGGAACTCGAAGCCCTCTTCTCGGCACTGGCGGTCAGGCCATGAGTGGTCGGGTGCTGGTGGTCGGGGCCAGCGGTTTCGTGGGACAGGTGGTCGTGCTTGAACTGTTGAGCCGGGGAAAGCTCGTGCTGGCTGCAGCGAGGCAGCGCAGCGCCGTGCCGCCGGGGGCGGCTTACGTGACCCTGCCCGATCTCACCCAGACGGTCGAGGACTGGAGCGAGATGTTGCTCGACGTTGATCAGATCGTGTATCTGGCGGCCCGCGTCCACGTCATGAACGACACCCATCCCGATCCGTTGGCGGCCTACCGGGCGGTCAATCGCGACGCGGCCCTTTCGCTGGCCGCGGCCGCGGCCCGGCAGGGAGTCAGGCGCTTCGTCTACCTGAGTTCCGTGAAGGTGAACGGCGAGTCCAGCGACCGTCCGCTGACGGAAGACGACCTGCCCCGGCCCAGCGATCCCTACGGCCAGAGCAAGTGGGAAGCCGAGCAGGCCCTGCTGCGCCTGGGTCAGGATACCGGCCTGGGAGTCGTGATCCTCCGCCCCCCGCTGGTCTATGGCCCAGGTGTCAAGGCCAACTTCATGGCCCTGGCACGCGCCGCTGGTCGCGGTTTTCCCTTACCTATCGGCGCCATCAAAAACCGGCGAAGTATGGTCTATGTGGGCAACCTGGCAGATCTGATCGCGGTGGCGCTGGAGCATCCGGCGGCGCCCGGTGAGATGTTTTTCGCCTCGGATGGGCAGGATCTCTCGACCCCCGAGCTGACACGCTTCCTCGCCGAGACCCAGGGCCGTCATGCCAGGCTGCCGGCCATCCCAGTTCCCCTATTGCTCTGGGTGGGCCGAATCACCGGACGAGGCGCCGTAATCCGGCGTCTCACCGGCTCGCTCCAGGTCAGCAGCGCCAAAGCCCAGCGTCTCCTGAGCTGGACGCCACCTTACCCAGTCTGGCAGGCGATGGCCCGTACGGGTCAGAGTCTGGATCGTGACCGCCCTTCTCAGAGAACGGAGCCATCCCGCTATACCCTCAGCGCGTCACAGCGACGATATCTGCTGGTGAGGTCACTGCTGGAACGTATTCTGGCCCTGCTTGCCTTGATCGTTCTGGCCCCACTCCTGCTGGGGCTAGCGGCATTGATCCGCCTGGATTCGCCGGGACATCCGCTCTTTATTCAGGAGCGCGCAGGCCAGGGGCACCGTCCTTTCAGGATCTTCAAGTTCCGAACCATGCAGGTTGGTACTCCTCACCTCTCCACGGAGGACATGCAGCGCACGGGGGTCAGTCCGGTGACCCGACTTGGAGCCGTGTTGCGCCGCACCAGTCTGGATGAGTTGCCACAGCTGCTGAATGTGCTGCGGGGCGAAATGAGTCTGGTGGGCCCACGCCCCGCCCTGATGACGCAGACGCCAGTGCTCAGGCTACGGGAACAGACAGGCGTTGATGCGCTCTTGCCGGGCGTGACAGGATATGCCCAGGCCACCGGCCGTGATGATCTCGACGATGTCGAGAAGGTTCGGCGAGACGCCCAGTATATGCGTACGCTAGGGTTCAGAAGGGATTTCGAGATTATCCAGCTCACACTGCTGTCGGTCTTCAAGGGGACAGGAAATAAATGAAGCCAATTCTTTTCACGCCCACCCATTCCAAATACCTGATTGATTCAGCGTTATGGGGGGCCGCTACCTTGCTTGCCTACGGCTTTCGAAAACCTGAACTTATTTCCTTAGGTGTCCCCGCCAATGTCTGGAGCTACATGTTCCTGAGTCTGGTGGTTATGGGCAGCGTTGCCAATGTCTACCAGCTTCATCGCCAGAACTGGCAACGGGCGGGCATCTCGGATCTGATCCTGCTCGCCCGTGCAGTGAGCCTGGCGACACTCATTATGTTTGCGGCCGGATTTATACTTCAGACCTGGCTGCAATTACCCCGAAGTGTGCCTTTGCTCGTCGGCATCCTGGGTTTTCTCTTCATGGGTGGGGCACGCCTCGGCACACGGATGCTCAGCGAGCAGGTGCGCCGGCAGAGAGCGGATGATGCGCGGCGCGTGTTGATCGTCGGTGCCGGCGAAGCTGGCAGCCTTATCGCACGCGAGATGCAGCGGCATCCGGAGTCTGGCCTGGTGCCCATTGGCTTCATTGACGATGAGCTCAGCAAGGTGGGGCAGCGGGTTCTGGGGTTACCTGTATTTGGACAGGTCGCTGCACTTCAGTCGGTGGCACAACGTGAGGGCGCACAGGAAATTCTCATCGCTGTGCCTTCGGCATCTGGCGATTTTATCAGGCGGGTGGTCGACGAGGCGCGTGAATCTCATTTAAGATATAGGATCATTCCCGGGGTCTTCGAGATCCTCAACGGATCTGTGAACATCAGCCAGATTCGGGACGTGAATCTGGAAGATCTGCTCCGGCGGCCTCCAGTGCAACTGAATACGCAGGAAATAGCCAGTTATCTTAGGGGACGGGTTGTTCTCGTGACAGGAGCTGGCGGTAGTATCGGCTCCGAGATCGTCCGGCAGATCGTGACTTTCAGCCCGTCTACGGTGTTGCTTTTCGGGCGAGGTGAGAACAGCATTTTCAGCATCCAGCAGGAGTTGGTGCGGAACTGGCCTGAAGTCAAACAGATGGGTCTGATTGGAGACGTGCGTGACGCGGCCCGGCTGGAGGCCGTCTTCAAGGAGTTTCGCCCGGATGTTGTATTCCATGCGGCGGCGCACAAACATGTTCCGTTGATGGAACAGACGCCCTCCGAGGCGATTCTCAACAACGTCATAGGCACAGATAATGTCGTCACACTGTGCCTGAAATTCGGGGTGAGCCGCCTAGTGAACGTTTCCACGGATAAGGCGGTTAATCCAACCAGCGTGATGGGGGCTTCGAAGCGTATCGCTGAAATGGTGGTTTCTGCCGGGGCGGCCCAGGCCCGTGAGACCCAGGCCTTCGTGTCCGTCCGATTCGGCAATGTGCTGGGCAGTCGGGGGAGCGTAGTCCCCACGTTTATGTCCCAGATCCGTGCGGGTGGCCCTATCACCGTGACTCACCCCGAAATGGTTCGCTACTTTATGACCATACCAGAAGCAGCCAAGCTGGTTGTTCAGGCCGGAGGGCTTGCGGAAAATGGCAAGGTGTACGTGCTGAACATGGGCGAGCCCGTGAAAATCTCTGACCTGGCGCATGACGTTATACGTCTGAGCGGTGCACAGAATGTTGATGTGGTTTACAGCGGCATTCGGCCGGGCGAGAAACTCTATGAAGAATTACTCATGAGTAGTGAAGACATCAATTCCACTTCCCACAGTGAGATTTTCAGTGCCAAGCTTGGTAAGGTTGACCCCCACATTATGCATGAGCAACTGAAGCTCCTCCGCCGCCATGCGGAGGCAAATGATTTTGAGTCCGTTCGTCAAGATCTGGTCAGGCTCATTCCAGAGAATAAGTTTGGGAGTATCAGATGACTTCTCCTAAAATCCTGCTTACAGGAGGCGGTGGACGGCTTGGAACGGAGTTGCGTGCAATTCTACCGCAGATCATCGCACCATCCAGCAAGGAGCTCGACGTCACCGACGCCCAGCAGGTTCACACGATATTGCAGAGGGAGAATCCTCAAATAGTTGTCCATGCCGCAGCTTATACAAATGTAGGTCTTGCTGAGACAGAGCGTGATAGGTGCTGGCGAATAAACGTAGAGGGTACCCGTAATGTGGCCCGTGCAGCCAACGCTATTGGCGCGAAGCTGGTTCACATCTCGACGGACTATGTTTTCAGTGGCGAGAAAGGAAATTACCGTGAGACGGATACGCCAGGGCCGGTTGTCAACTATTATGCGTTGACCAAATTGGTTGCCGAGGAGGCTGCTCGATGTGCAGGGCGGTTTTTGATCGTGCGTACCAGTTTTCGCCCAAGGGAATTCCAGTACCCGGTCGCCTTCAGCGACGTATTCACAAGTCAAGACTATGTAGATATTATCGCTCCATTGGTTACAGAAGTAATCTGCCATAGTGAGCAGATTGAATATGAAGTGCTCCATGTTGCAACGGAGCGAAAAAGTGTATTTGAATTGGCGCGTCGACGTAGCCAGACAGTAAAAATGGGTCTGCGTTCGGAATCAACAGTGGTGCTGCCCGCTGATGTTTCTTTAAATGTTGAGCGGTGGAAAAGGATTATGGGTCTGGAGTTGGATCCGGTTTAAATATTATACTACTAATGCTCAAATTCCGATCCTGTAAAGTAATGCCATACGGATTAGCAATGCGTGCTACGACCGCACCGGCGTTAACTTTAAAGCTGAATTTTTGTGGTTTTTGAGATGTGATTATTGTATGAAGTATCTTGTTATCCTGCAGAATATTCACTGTGGGGTATATTCCACCTCCTTTGATGCCATCTAAGCTCATGTTAAGAATTCCAAGTCCACATGGATATATCTCGAGTGGACTAGACCTTACCAAACTTGCCGTCATTGAGTCTGGGAACCAGCCGCCACCATTATCAATAGGCACTTTAGCTTTAAAAGTGTTCCCGCAATTTGACTTTGTCAATTTTAAGCCTCTAAGATAAGCTACTCTCACATCGGCTAGATAATAGTCATTAAAATATCCAATAATGAGCTTTCCCCCTGTTAATAAATGTATTCTTGTATTTTTCGTTCTGGATATACTTTTATTGAATACAATCGTGTCGTTAAGCATGATAGTCAATAAAGGATATTCGCCTAAGGCCGGCTCGCCCATTGCGCTGAATATTAGCAAGCCGCCTTTGCATAGTGTAGTTTCAATCCAAGCATTCCCAGAAAAATAGAAGCCGGTTCCTACTCTTCTTACGCTACTGTCCTCCTTTTGGTAGCCAAATTCAAAATCAAGTTCTTTCGAACACTCGGATTGCTGCATAACACTCTTGGTTTCAAGAAACGCCTTTTGTGACTTTAGAGATAATTGTATACATATCGACGTCAATACAAGACACAACATCAGATTTGCTAACAAAAGTGCTAATTTGCTAAATCTTCCTTTACTCATTCCACATCAACCTTCCAAATCTTTTCAGCTACGGGATTAATATCCCAAGACGATTTAAGATTATATAGTCTTAGTCTAATTAATTGACTTTTCTCATTCAAAATATTTCCAGAGACAAATATCATATCAGAATTGTTTGAAAGTGCTGTGAAGTTTGTCACTCCTGCATTAATGCAATAAGTTGAGCAAGAAAACAATACTACTCTATATTGTCCAGGCATAAGGTAAAATTTGGACACCACTGTGTATTTGTTTCCAATCCTTACGTGTTTAGGTGCATTAATGTACATTAGCTTTACAACACTATATCTACTACTCGTGGATAAATTATATAAAATTGGTGTAGACAAAATTATTACTGAGATAAAGCCTATTAATAAATCAGCAAAGGCGAACACCTCGCCGTTTTTGATGGCGATACCGACTGCTATCCAGAATAATTCTGCAAAAAACGGACTAGGTACAATCAAAGTATTATCGTTAATTGATGCAAAAATGATTCCAATGAGGATGCTAAGAATAAGTCTATCACCACGCAAAGCGGCATTAAATAATGCATAACCCAGTAAAGCCGTGAGCCCCATCAATCCTACGAATCCTGTTTCAGCAAGTTGATGCAAAACTCCATTGTGAGCAATTTGCCAAGGGTTTCCTAAGCGGGTTACAATGTTAGAACATTCGGCTGATCGACCGTCAAATCCTACGAAAGTTGTGCAATCATTGATTGAAGGGGACAAATATTTGCCGAGTCTGTAACTACCAACACCCGCCCAGGGCTGACTCTGAATTACAGTCAACGTGTTATACCAAACAATATCACGCCCAGTCGTATCTACACTATTCAATCGATCTATAGCAATAAAGTTCACACGATTTCCGATATAAATTGTCCCAGCCAATATACCTAACCCTACAATAATAACAAGATTCATCCTCCTATTACGGTAGACAAAAGACCCAACTATGCAACCAAGAACAGCTGCAATAAATGAACCGCGGCTTCCAGACAGTAGTACGATTATCATGCCTAAAATCCCAAACGGAATTTTCCAAAGAAGTTTTCCGGTTGTGAAAAGCGCAATCCAAATACCGAAAGCCCCAGCTATTCCGAGTGTAGTTGATGTCATGTACGGATGGCCCAGTCGACTTGTGAATATATCAGCCCCAACAGAAAGGCTATATGCAACGGCTGTAACAAATACAACTGCGAGGCCGAATGTAATCTGCTTAAATTGCTCGCTGCTACCCAACGCTACCCCAACTCCCATCAATCCGAACATCAAGAGTGTGCGCGCTAACGCGAGCACACTAGCCAGCAGAGGCTCCGGCGTAAACAGAGCAGGAATCTGCTGGCTGAGCGCGTAGAACCCCAGCACCCAGAGAACTGCTTTGGGCAGGCGCTTAAGGTGTGGCAAGCCCAGGAGCGCCAGGGGTGAGATCACATAGAGCGGAGCCAGCAGGGCCAGCCAGGGGGCAATCCAGCGTGGAGGTGGGGCTTCAACGGGAACGCCGGTCACAGGGGAGACTATAGAACGTCTATGGTGAGTTGAGCGCGCCCTCCCCTCAGTCTCCCGGTGTCAGCGCTCCCGTCGGCAGGCCTTCCCCTTCGGGCTTGCGCGTCTGCCGCCGGCGCTCGAACTGCCAGAACACCGTGGGCACGACGAAGAAGGTGAGCAGCGTGCTCGTGATCACCCCGCCCAGGATCACGATGCCCAGGCCCCGGCGGAACTCGGCGCCGTCGCCCTGACCCAGGATCAGCGGCACGGAGATCACCAGCACCGTCAGGGTGGTCATCAGGATCGGGCGGAAACGCAGTTCGGCCGCCTCCAGCAGCGCCTCGCGCAGGGGCAGCACGCGGGCGCGCTCGGTCACGAATTCCAGGTACAGGATCGAGTTCTTGGTCGAGAGCCCGAGCAGGATCACCATGCCCAGCACCGTGATCACGTCGAGGTTCACCCCGAACAGGTTGAGCGTCCACAGCGCCCCCACGATCGCCAGCGGCACCGGCAGCAGCAGGTAGATGGGGTAGCGGAAGGAGTTGAACTGGCTGCCCAGCACGAGGTAGGTCAGCAGGATCGCCACGACCATCAGCACCGGGCCGTAGAAGACCAGGTCGCCCGTCAGTCCGGCAGAGCCGAAGGCGCTGGAGTTCCCCAGGGTCACGCCGCCCGCGAGCAGCCCGGCCTTCTCGACGCGCGACACGATCTCGCGCTGGTACGCGAAGGGGTTCGGGCCGCCGTCGATCAGGTTGATGTCCAGGGTCGAGGTGTACGCCTTGTTCAGGCGGCTCAGGGTCGCGGGCGCCTGGGCGACCTGGAAGGCCCCGAGCTGCGAGAGGCTCAGGTTGGCGCCCAGCGTCTGCGAGTACACCGTCTGCGACAGCAGGCTCTGCTCGCCGCTGATGAGCGAGGGGTCGAGCCTGACCACGATGTCCACCGAGCGGTCGCCGTCGCGCACGGAGCCGGCCACCGAGCCGTCGTTGTAGGTGCGCAGCGCCTGGGCGATGTCGGAGGCGCTCAGGCCGGTGCCCGCGAGCTTGGTGGTGTCGGGCACGAAGGTGCGTTCCTGGCGGGTGGCGCTCAGGGAGCTCTCCAGCGTGCGGATGTTGGGATCCTGCCGCAGCAGGGCCACGACCTGCCGGTTGCGCTCGATCAGCAGCGCCTGGTTGGGCGCGGTCAGGGCCAGCGAGAGGTCGGCGCTGCCGCCGGGGCCGCCCTGCTCGGAGGCGACCAGCAGCTCGGTGCCGGGGATCTGGCGGGCCACCGGCTGGAGGTCTTTCAGGTAGCGGGCGACCAGGGTGTCGATGGGCGGCCGCTCCTCCTTGCCCAGCAGGGTCACGGTCAGGCTGGCGGTGTTCGAGGTCGTGCCTCCCAGCGCGCCGCCCGAGCCCACCGAGGTCTGCACCAGGCGCACCTCCGGCCGGGCCAGCAGGTTTTCCTCGATCTGCCGGGTCAGGCGGTTGGTGGTCGCCAGGTCGGTACCCACCGGCAGCTCCAGATCGACGTTCAGCGAGCCGGAGTCGGTCTGCGGCGTGAACGCGAAGCCCACGCCGCGCACGGCCAGACCGGCGCTGAGCAGGAACGCGGCGGCGACCAGCATGACGATCCAGGGCCGGTTCAGCGCGCGGTTCAGGCCCCGGGCGTACGAGCGCGCCACGCCCTGCACCGCGCGGTTGGTGTAGCCGTGCAGGGTGCCGGTCAGGGCCTCCAGGACTGCGTACAGCACGGTCAGGAGGTAACGCACGACCGACAGCACCAGCGGCGCGAGCAGCACCGCCAGGCCCAGCGCGACCGGCAGGGCCAGCCCCGCCCCGCGCGCGAGGCCCACGGTCACGGCGGCGCCCGCGAGCGCCAGGCCGATCACGCCCAGCGGCGTCCTGACGCCGGTCAGGGCGCGGCGCAGCAGCTCGGGGTAGCGGCCGAACACCGCCGGCACCTGCGCCCACGAGATCGGCTCGGGGTCGCGGGTGTACGCCATGCGGACCGTGAGGAAGAGCAGGCTCTCGAGCCACGACAGCATGATCGCCGCCGCGATGCCCAGGCCGAACTGGCTGAAGAACTGGCCCAGGATGCCCGGCATGAAGCTCAGGGGCAGCAGCACGGCGAGCAGCGAGAAGCTGGCGGCGGTCACGGCTGAGAAGACCTCGGAGCCGCCGAGCAGGACGCTGCGCACCTGGCCGTAGCCCAGGTCGCGGTAGCGCTGGACGTTCTCGGCCACCACGATCGAGTCGTCCACCACGATGCCGATGGCCACGATGATGGCGAGCAGCGAGATGATGTTGAAGGTGAAGCCTAGCACGCCGAACAGCAGCGGCGCCGCCGAGATCGAGATGGGGATGGCCAGTACCACCGCGAAGACCGTGTTCAGGCGGCCCAGGAACAGCAGGCAGATCACGCCCACCGCCGCGATGGCGATCAGGAATTCCTTGAAGGTGTCGCTCACCGTCGCGCGGGTCTCGCGGGTGGTGTCGCTGGCGAGCGAGAGGGAGTAGCCGGCGGGCAGGCGCTGCGCTTCCATGGCGGCGCGCACGTTGTCGGTCACGGCCACCGAGTTGGTGCCGGAGCCCTTGCGCACCGAGAGCAGCACCGCCGGCTGGCCGTTCACGCGCGCCAGGGAGCTGGCACTGGCCGCCCCGTCGCGCACGCTCGCCACGTCCGAGACCTGCAGGCCGGTGCCGGCGTCCACGGTGATGCGCGCGACGTCGGCCGCCGAGCGCGGGGTGTTGCGGGTCGAGAACTGCGTCTGCGTGCCGGCGCCCTCGACCGTGCCGGCGGGCAGGTCGAGGGCGCTGGCGCCGATGGCCCCCGTCACGCGGGCGGGGGTCAGGTTGTAGGCCTGCAGCCGGGCCGGATCGAGCAGCACCTGCACCTGACGCTCGGGGCCGCCGGTCAGCGAGACGTCGGCCACGCCCTCGACGCGCTCGAGCCGGGGCACCAGGACATCCTCGGCGAAGGTGGTCACGTCGCTCGGCGGGGCGCTGCCGCCCAGCAGGGCCAGGGTCAGGATCGGGGTGGCGTTGGGGTCGAACTTCTGCACGACCGGCGCCTCGGAGCCGTCCGGCAGGGCGCCCCGGATGGCCGCCACCGCCTGCGAGACCGAGTTGGCGGCCGAGTCGATGTTGGTGTCGTCGGAGAAGGTGATCACCACCGCCGACTGGTTGCTCACCGACGTGGTGTTGATGTCCACCACGCCCGCCAGCGTGCTGACCGAGTCCTCGATGCGGCGGCTGACCTCGCGGTCGACCTGATCGGGGTTGGCGCCGGGGTAGGCCGTACTGACCGCCAGGATCGGCACCTCGAAGTTGGGCAGCAGCTCCACGCCCAGCCGGAAGGTCGAGACCAGCCCGACGAGTACCAGCATCACGAAGATGCCGATGGAGAACACGTAGTTCTTCACCGAGAAGCGCACGATGGGGTGGACGGGCGGCTCGGGCGTGCCGTCGGGCAGGGTCGCGCCGGGCTGGGTCTTGAAGTCTTCCGGGTCGTGGGTGCTCATGGGGAACTTCCTGCGGCGCGGTCACGGGCCGCGCTGCCCGTAGGAGAAGGGTCAATGCGGATGCGCGTGCCGTCTTGCAGGCTGGCAGGCACCGGCGTGATGACCTGCTGCCCGGCGCTCAGGCCGCGCACGGCCACCTGACCGCCGCTCTCGGCCACGACGGTCACGGGGGTGCGCTGGGCCACGCCGCCCGCGGCCACGTAGACCGAGTTCTCGCCGCCGTCGGTCTGCACGGCCGGGCTGGGAATGAGCAGCCCCGAGCCCAGCGTGTTGCGGTAGCGGGCCTGCGCGGCGCCGCCCACCGGCAGGGTCTCGCCGCCCTGCACGCGCGCGGTGATGGGCACCAGACGGTTCTCGCCCGCGATGCCGGGGCTGCCGACCACCGTGGCCACGTAGTTCCGGCCGCCGTAGCCCAGGTTCAGCGTGCTGCCCTCATTCAGCGCCCCGGCGTCGGCCGAGGGCACGCTGAACTTCACGCGGATGGAGCCCGGATCGACCAGCCGGAAGACGGGCGAGCCCTGGGCGGCGAACTCCCCGACCTCGACGTCGATGCTCGCCACGGTGCCGGCGAAGGGCGCGCGCACCGCCGTGCGGGCCAGGTTTTCCTCGGCCTGCCGCACGCTGGCCTGGGCGCTCTGCAGCTGCGAGAGCTGCAGGGGCACGGAACTCTGGGCGCTGCGGCCGTTCTGCTCCAGCGAGTTGCGCGCCTGCGCCAGCGCGCTCTGGGCCTGGGCCAGCGTGGCGCGCGCTGCCTGCAGGTCGGACAGGCTGATGCCGCCCAGGCGGTACAGCGACTCGGCACTCTGCGCGCCCTGCTGCGCCTGCGACAGGCTGGCCTGCGCGGACGTGACCGACGCCTGCAGCGCGCCCGTGGCCTGCGAGGTCGTGGAGCGCGTCTGATCCAGCGTGATCTGCGCCTGCTGGAGCTGCAGCCGGGCGTTCTCCAGGGCCTGACGCTGCTGGGTGTCGTCGAGCTGCACGACCACCGCCCCCTGGCCGACCCGCTCGCCCTCGTCCGCCAGCACGGCCTGGACGTTGCCGCCGCTCTGGGCCGCCACATGACTGTCGCGCTGGGCCTGGATGATGGCGCTGGCGCTGCGCTGCACGTTCAGGGTGCCCTGGCGCGCGGTGACCACCCCCACGTCCAGCGTGGTGGACTTGGCGGGCGCGGCGTCGAGGTCGTTGCCTGCGGGCGCGCTGCGGGCGGCCGGCGTTTCCCCGGGCTGCTGGGCGCTCCCGCCGGGCCGGGTGCAGCCGGAAAGCCCCAGCCCCAGGGCGGCACTCAGCAGAACGGCGTGTCCCGGTCTCATCTCGCCAGCCCCGTCACGTCCACCCCGGAGGCCGCGCCCAGCCCCGAGAGCGCGCGCCACACGCCGTTCACGGCCTGCGTCACGCTGAAGGCCGCCTGCTGGGCCTGCACCTGGGCCTGCTGCACGTCCACGGCGGCGGCGGTGCCGGCCCTCAGGCGGGCCTGCGCCTGGGTCAGGCTGGTCTGGGCGTTGGCCTGGCTCTCGCGGGCCAGGGCCACCCGCTCCTGGGCGTCCTGGGCGGTGCGGTAGGCGTCGCGCACGGTGGTCAGGGCGGCGCGCGAGGCGTCGTCCAGGCTGCGCTGGGCGTTCTGGGCGGCCACCCGGGCGTCCTGCAGGGTGCGCGCCGGGGTGTAGTCGTTGTCGGCCAGCCGCACCTGCAGGGCCGCGAGGCCGGCGCCGTTGGCCGCCTGCACCAGCGTGGGCAGGCGGGTGTTCAGCCCGGACTGCAGGGTCGCCAGGGAGGCGCCGAGTCTGGGCGGGGCGGGGGGCGCAGCCAGGGTCAGGTTGGTGCCGGCGGGCAGGTTCAGCAGCCGGGCCAGCCCCGCCTCCTGCACCGGGAGCCCGTCGCGGGCGCTCTGCAGCTCCTGGCGGTTGGTGTTCAGCGAGTTCTGGGCGCGGCTGACGTCGAGCGCCGTGGCGACCCGCGCGGCCAGCCGGGCCCGGGCGATGGTCAGGCTGCGCTCGTCCAGCGCGACCTGCGCCGCGTTCAGCGTGACGCGCTCGGCGGTCTCGTAGGCCGTGAGGTACTGGGTCACGACCGCCTGCACCACGTTCAGGCGGGTGCCCTCCAGGGTGGCAGTCTGCAGGGCCACGTCCTGCTCGGCCGGGGTCAGGGTAGTGATCACGCTGGTGGGGTCGGCGCGCACGGACTTCAGGTTCGCCTGGGCCTTCTGCAGGTTCGCGCGGGCGGTGGTGACGTCCACGCCGCTGGTCAGGGCGCGGCTCACGGCCTCCGCGAGCGTCAGGCGGGTCGCGCCTTGGGCAGCAGACTGGGCAGCGGCGCCGGAGACGGTCAAGGCGAGGAGCAGGGTCAGGGTGGTGCGGGTCAGCATGGAATTCATGGTCGGCCTCCGGCGGGCGCGGGACTGGTGGGCAGGGGGGCAGGGGTGGTGAGCAGCGCGTCGAGGTCGGCGGTGGCGGCGGCGAGTTTCAGGGCGGCGAGCGCGGCGCCGCGCTGCTGGGCGCCCAGGGCCTGGGTGGCCTGCAGCAGCCCCACCTCGGCCTGCAGGGCGTCCAGCGCGGTGCCCAGCCCCGCCTCCAGGCGGGCGCGCGCGCTGTCCAGGGCGGTCTGGGCGCCCGTCACGGCGGTCTGGGCCGCCGGCAGCGCTCCCTGCTCGTCCTGCAGGGCGCCCAGACGGGTGCGGACGTCCAGCTCCACGCTCTGCCGCGCGCTGTCCAGCCCGAGCTGCGCCTGGGTCACGCCGAGCTGCGCCTGGGCCAGCGCCGTGCCCTTGCCGCCCCCCAGAATCGGGATGGAGGCGCTGAGCGACAGCGAAACGCCGCTGGGCACCGCGCTGGTGTCGCGCAGGGGTACGCTGAGCTGCGCGCCCAGCACGCCGGTCTTGACGTTCAGGCTGCCGCTCAGGATCCGGCCGCTGCCGCCCTGGCCGTCGCTGAGCTGCCCGGCGCGCACGCTGGCGCTGAGATCCGGCAGCCGGGCGTCGAGCGTGGTGGCCGAGAGGTTCGCCTGGGCGTCGGCCAGCGAGGCGCGGGCGCGGGCGACCTCGGGGCGGCGCCCGTCGGCACGCGCCAGCAGGGCGGCCAGATCCTGCCCCGGCTGGGTGTCGGGCAGCGGCGCGAACTCGGCGGCGCGCGCCGGCAGCGTGACCGGCGTGCCCAGCACGCGGGCGACCGCCTGAGCGGCCAGGGCCACGCCGCGCGCCGCGCGGGCCTGCCCCGCCTGGGCACCCTCCAGCGCGCCCTGACGCTCCAGCAGGGCCTCCTGGGTGAGCAGACCCTGGGCGCGCTGGGCGCGGGCCACCTCCAGCAGCCGGGCACTCAGCGAGAGCTGGGCGTCGGCCAGGGCCAGCGCGTCGGCAGCCGACCGGGCGTTGGCGTAGGCCTCCAGCAGCTGCGTGGTCAGCGTGGCGCGCGAGTTCCGCAGCTCCACCGCCGCCGCGTCGAGCGCGCGCTGAGCACTCCGCACCCCTTCCAGGGCGGGCGCCCAGGGCAGCACGCTGAGGGTGGCGCCCAGCGTGACGCTGGCGTTGCCCTGCCACTGCCCGGTGTCCCAGGGCAGCCGGGTCAGGCCCCCGTCGGCGCCGGCGGTGAGCGAGAGTCCGGCGCGGGTGCGCGCGCTGTCCAGGGCCAGCTGCGCCGCCCGGTAGCTCAGGTCGGCCGACCGCCAGCCGGGCGAGCGCCGCAGCGCTTCGAGCAGGGGGGTCAGGGAGGCGGGCTCGGCGGCGGGCTGAGCTGGGCTGGCCGGGGCTGGGGTGGGCTGAGCCGGGCTGGTGACCGGGGCCGGGGGGGCGGTCTGCGCGGCGGCGGGCCCGAGAAGCAGGGCCAGGCTCAGCAGGGTGGAGACGGGGCGGGACAGACGGGCTCGGGGCATGGCAGGCGACCTCGGTGGGGTGGGGATAACGAGTGGGCACTTACTTACGAAGGGGGAATACGCGCCGGGGACTGGGTCGGTTCCGCGGCGGGCCGGGAGGGGCGCGCCGCTCAGGGGGCCAGGCCGGGCCACAGGACGTCGAGCAGCCCGCGTACCATCCGGCCGTCGTCCAGCACCTCGCGGCCCTGGGGCGGCAGCATGTGCTCGCGGTGGATGTAGTGGGTCAGCGCGCCCATCAGCGTCAGGGCGGTCACGTCCACGTCGTGCGGGCGCAGGCGGCCCAGCCGGGTCTCGGCGCGCAGGTACTCGGCCAGCACGTCGGCGTCGCGGCGCACGGGGTCGTCCAGGCGATCCAGCATCGGGTTGTGGCTGGGGTCGTAGCCGCGCGAGAACATGGCGACCAGATTGGGCATCAGCTGCCCGGACTCGTTGAGGATCGCCAGGGCGGTGGTTTCCAGATTGCGGCGCACCTCGCCCTGACCGACCAGGCCGAGCAGGGCCGCGCGCCACTGCCCGTAGTCGCGCAGGCCGACCGCGACCTCGAACAGTTCCTCCTTGCTGGTAAATCTCTTGAAGAGGGTGCCCTCCGACACCCCGGCCCGGCGGGCGATCTCGGCGGTGGTGGCCCCGAACCCCTGTTCCAGAAAGGCGCTCCTCGCAGCGTCCACAATCTGTTCGTCGGTGATCTGCCGGGGGCGGGCCATAAGTGAGTATGCGCTCACTAACCCTCCCCGTGACTGTAAGAGAGGTTACACGGGGCCGTGAGCAGAACAGGACGGAGGGCAGACACACTCTTTAGCCCAGCGGAGTGCCGACTGGACAGAGAACTTCAGCCCAGCGGCTCGACAGGACAGAAGAAAGGAAGGGGAGCAGGCTCCTGCCGGCGAAGACGAGAGCCTGAGAGGGCCTCCGGTTCAGCCCGTGACCTGGAACGGGGTGAACCCGACTGGAGGGAGAGAAAGGACGGATCCCCTGGAATTGGAGGAACATCTACTGATCCGTGCTTAAGTCAGTAGCGAGGCAGAAAAGGGCGTTCCACGAATGAACGCAAGGGGCAGGGCCTTGCGCCGGATGCGCTGCCAGCCTACCGCCAGCCGCTTCTTCAATTCGCCCACCGACATCGCGCAGAAATTCCCCACCACATTCCGTTTGAGATCGGCCCAGATCAATTCGATGGGGTTCAATTCCGGCGCATACGGCGGCAGGTAGAGCAACGACAGGCGTTCGTGCACCTGCACGAACGCCTGCACCGCCTTCGACCGGTGGATCATGGCGCGATCGAGCACCACGATCACCTCGCCGTCGACATGGCGCAGCACATGTTCCAGGAACGTCACGACGCCGGGTGAACGCACCGCGCCGCGGTGCGTGTGGTGCAGGAACTGTCCCCCTGTCGTGATGGCCCCGATCACGGAGAGATGTTCCCAGCGGAGCTTGGTGGGGATGATGGGTGTCTGCCCACACCGGCCCCAGGTGCGAACCTTCGTCGTTTTCAGACTGAAGCCGCTTTCGTCCAGAAACACCACGGTCGCGCCCTCAGCGATTTTTTTTCCCCAAGGCCTCCCGCTGGACACGAACCCACGTAGCGATGTCGTCTTCGTGGCGTTCCACGGCCCGCAGGGCGGGCCGCTGATACGTGAATCCCCAGCGTCGGAGGATCCGGGAGAGGTGCGCCCGATCGAGCCACACGCCGTAGGTCACGCCGATCACATGGCGAATCTTCGGAATTGTCCAGCCGCTGGTTTCAAAGCCGTGCGACCGGGGGTCACCGTCGATCATGGCTCCGATCTCGTCCTGTTGCGCGGCGGTCAGATGCTGTGGTCGACCGGTGGCGCGGGACGCGCGCAGCGCGTCCGCGCCATCGCGCCGCAGCCGAGCACGCCACGCTCGGATGGTGACCTCGGCCACGCCGAACTGCTGGGCCAGGTCGCGGGTTGTGCGGTTGGGGTCGGTGAGGGCGGACTGGGCGGCCAGACGCCGTTCTTCCTGTTGGGCACGCGTGAGATGGCTAGGCCGCCAAAAGGAAATCGTCACTCCCTATGCTACTCATTTACGCATGGATCAGTAGCACCTTCCCGGATGGTACGGAGATCAACGGAATCTGTATGGCGGCAGAGGCTCGACTTGGCCGGTCTCGGCCACCAGACTACGCGGCGAGGCCGGAAGACGTCCTCAGCCCCGCAACATCCCCTCCCCGCGCGCGCGGAAGATCTCGACCTTGAGCCCCCGGCCCACGAGCCGGGCGACGGGCAGGGCCAGGGTACCGGCGACGATGCGGAACAGGCCGTTGATCCGGCGGCGCAGCAGAGACGCGCCTAGTTCGCGCTCGACCCGGGCGATGATCTCGCCGGCCAGCCGGGAGCGGCCGATCAGCCACTCGGGGTTGGCGCGGCTGGCGTCGGTGGGTTCAGAGACCAGCGCCTCGTCGCACCAGACCATCCGCAGTCCGGCGCGGGCACAGCGCGCACTGAGATGGGTGTCCTCGCCGCCCGACGAATAGGCGGGCGAGAACTCTCCGACCCTCTCCAGGGCGTCCAGCCGCAGCAGCACGTTGCCCGCGCCCCAGTAGGACACGGGCGTGCCCGACGGGTAACGGCGCCGGGTCAGGTAGGGCCGCGCCCATTCGAGTTCAGGACTCAGCTGCGCGACCACCGGGCCCGCCACCACGTCTGCCGGATGCTCGCGCTGCGTTCCCAGCAGGGCGTCCAGCCAGCCTTCTGTGGGCAGTTCATCGTCGTCGAGGAAGGCCAGCCACGCGGCGCCCAGGCGGCGGGCCTCGGCCAGCGCGCGGTTGCGGGCGTGGGCGACGCCGGGCCGGGGTTCGTGGGCGAAGGTCAGCTCGCGGCCATGCACAGCCTCCCGGGCCGAGGCGGCCGGGTCGTTGTCCACCACCAGCACCCGGGCGCGGCCCTCCAGCACGGGGGCGGTGGTGTTCAGGTGATCCAGCAGCCGGCTCAGGGCCTCGGGCCGCCGGAAGGTACAGATGGCAATCACGATCAAGGATGACCCCGCAGGGGCCACCGTCTGGCCCCCAGGCCGGTGGCGCAGGAGACTGGAGTCTCCACCCTTCTCTCCCCGAGTGTAGCCGGGTCGCGCGGGCCCCGGCCACCGTCTGGCGGCCACAGCAGCACACAGGCGTCTGGCAGGGAGCCGGACGCCTGCGGAGTCGTCGGGCTAGTTCCGAGGCGCTGTGCTCACCTGCACCGTGCCGACCGGCGCCGTGCTGAGCAGCCACAGGTATCCGACGATCAAGACGGCCAGCCCGGCGTAGATCAGCCGCAGGCCGATCAGGTGGGGCCCCAGCAGGTCGCTGCGGAAGAAGTCCAGCGCCAGGGCGGCCCCGACCAGGGCCATCAGCAGCGCGCCGACAAGCCCGGGCCAGCGCCGGACGGCGACAGACACGGAGGAGAGGAGGGGTGAGGTCGTCATGGGGTCTCCCGGAAGCGGCGCAGAGGGGGATGAGGCGACCCGGGCGGGCCGGCCCAGGTGGGTCTGGTCAGTCGGTGCCCAGGGCGGGGGTGCCCAGCGCCGGGTCGGCGGTCGCCCGGTCGTGCGCGGTCTTCTCCAGCGCGATGAAGTAGATCAGCACGCCAAAGCCGACCTTGGCGAGGATGTCCGCGAGGCTGTAGCCGACCTGCACGGCCACGATCCCGCTGGCGTTCAGGCCGCCGCCCAGCAGCAGCGGCAGCAGGTAGGCGATGGGGTAGAAGCCCCAGGACGCGAACAGCAGCAGGCGCAGGTTGCGGGTGAGCACCTGCACGCGCGCCGGCTGGCGCTCCAACGAGCGGCCCAGCTCCACGAACAGCGTGTAGACGATGTAGATGAAGGGAATGGTGCTGATGGTGCCCCACAACAGCCGGGTGCCGGTGTCGCTGGAGATCTCGCCCGGATAGCCCGTGGCGATCATCACGAAGGCCGCCAGGGCCAGGCGCCAGATCATCCCGGAAGCGATGTTGCTCGCCAGCGCCAGCACGGCGACGGCCTCCACCAGCAGCAGCGGCACGGTCAGGATCCAGTCGGCGTAGCGGTAGGCGTCGTTGAACGGCACGCCGGTCGCCTGATAAACCTCACCGACCAGCCGGTACGACTCGTTCCACGAGTTGAAGATGCGGAAGTAGTGGTAGCAGGCGACCGCAACCACGATGGCCGAGACGACCATCGCCGGACGATACCGGGGCGCCAGGTTCTGCTGGGCCAGCACGAAGAAGAGGAAGCCCGCGCCCATCGTGGCGATGGTGATGGAGAACATCTGATAGACCAGCCCGAACTGACCGTAGCTGAGCGTCAGGCGCGGGGCTTCGTTGCCGGCGCTCTGGGCCAGGGCGGTGCCGAGCACGAGACACAACGCCGCCATGATCCAGGCTCCACCGGAGAATCGACTACGCATGGGGACTCCTTAGGTTGTTCCGCGTGAGGGCACGCGGCGAGGCAGGCACGTGGGGAAACGTGGCGCGGGATAGCTGTTGGTCTGTGACTGACCGGAGCTTAATCCCGAAGACGAATGAGCAATGCATGAAGTTGTACGGTTTCCGGCATTCGGGGTGGAGGGTTCCCCTCAATCACGGGGCGGAGGGCCGCCAGCGGGGACGTGGCGGGGGGAATCCAGCGGCCCGGACGGAGCGGAGGGCGTAGCCCCGCCGCCGACCGTGGCCTGGAACCACGGGCGCCCAGACCCCCCTGATCCCTGCCGGGTTCCGGCCCCCCGAAGTGCCGGAACGTTTTCCCAGACAGCCTTAAGGCGTTCGCCCGTCCTGCCTCATCTGCCTCGGGTCTCCTGAGCCATGACCTCACCCCGTGGCCCTCGCTTGATCCTGCTGGGCGGCCTGCTCGCCGGCGCCCTCGCCTCGTGCGCCATCGTCCAGCGGCCCGCGACCGACCAGCCGAACGCGGGCCTGACGCTGCCCGCCGGCTTCCGCGCCGAGATCTACGCCAGCGGCTTCAAGAAACCCCGCCTGATGGCCCTGGCGCCCAACGGCGACCTCTTCGTGTCCGATACGCAGTCGGGCGAGGTCAGCGTGCTGCCCGACCGTGACCGCAGCGGCCAGCCGGACAGCCGGCAGGTCTACGCGGCCGGCCTGTACAAGCCGCACGGGCTGGCCTTCCACGGGGGCTACCTGTACGTGGCGAACACCGACGGGGTGGTGCGCTTTCCCTACAGGGACGGCGACCTGAAGGCCACGGCCGCCCCGGAGAAGGTGGTCGATCTGCCGCCGGAGGGGCAGCACTACTCGCGCACGCTGGTCTTCGGGCCGGACGACCGGATGTACGTGGCGGCGGGCAGCACCTGCAACGTCTGCGAGGAGAGCGACCCGAAGCGCGCCGCCGTGTGGGTCTACGACGCCGACGGCAAGAACGGCCGCCCCTACGCCACCGGACTGCGCAACGCCGTGGGCCTGGAATGGTTCGGCGGCGCCCTGTACGCCACCGCGAACGGCCGCGACCTGGCCGGCGGCAATATCCCGCCCGAATCCTTCTACGTGCTCAGGGACGGAGCGAACTACGGCTGGCCCTACTGCTACCCGCTGCAGAAGGGCGCCAAGCAGGTCTGGGACAAGGACTTTGGCCGGAAAGATCAGGCCGCCTGCGACGCGGCCCAGCCGGCCTTCGCCACCACCACCGCGCACGCCGCGCCGCTGGGGATGGCCTTCTACACCGCCACGGCCTTCCCGGGGGCGTACCGCAACCAGATGTTCGTCGCGCTGCACGGTTCGTGGAACCGCGAGCCGAAGTCGGGCTACAAGGTGATCACGGTCGATCCGCAGACCGGCGAGACCCGCGACTTCCTGACCGGCTTCCTGAACGGCGCTGCCACCTCCGGCCGCCCGGTCGACCTGCAGGTGGCCCCCGACGGCGCACTGTTCCTGACCGAGGACGGCAACGGCCTGATCTACCGCCTCTCGTACGCGCCCTGAGCGGGCCGGGTCAGCCGGACGTCTCGCTCCGCAGCCGGAAGCTGAGCACCTCGAAGGGGCGCACCGGCACTGTCCAGCGGCCGTCCCGGGGGAGAAGGGGCGCCCCCTCCAGCTCGTCTTCCAGCAGGTTCGTGCGGCTGACCTGAACTCCCTCGCCCGTCTCCAGGTGCAGGTCGCCGCGCGCGCCGTACGGCTCGTAGACGCGCAGGATCAGCCCCTGCCCGTCCTCGGCAGGCTTCAGGGTGCCCAGCGCGACCGTCACGCCCTCCAGAGAAAGGGGGGGCGGCGGCGTCCGGCCCGCTCCCGCCCTCACCACCAGGGGGCTGTTCAGGTCGGTGGCCTCGGCCAGCACCCCGCCCTGCGTCCAGTCGCCGCCGTGGGGCAGCAGGCTGTAGGTGAACTCATGCTCGCCCACGTCGGCCAGGGGGTCGGGGTAGAGGGAGCCGCGCAGCAGGGTCAGCGCCAGCTGACTGCCGTAGGCGGAGTGGCCGTATTTGCCGTCGTTCAGCAGCGCCAGGCCGAAGCCGGGTTCGCTCAGATCCGCGAAGCGGTGGCCGGGCACCTCGAACTGCGCCGCGTCGGCGGGCTGGTTGCGGTGGGTGGGGCGGCGCTGGGCCCCGAAGGCGGTCTCGAAGGTGGCCGTCTCGCTGCGGGCGTTCACGTCCACGAAGGCCTTGACCAGCGTGCGCCGCTCCTGCCAGCGGGCGTGGGTGTGGATGTCCACCCGCGGGCTGCCGGCGGTCACGCGGATCGTCTGGGTCAGCGTGGAGTCGCGCCAGGTCGTGCTCACCTGCACCGAGGCCCGCAGCGGCCCGCGCTCCAGCACCGTGACCTCGCCCGCGCCCAGCGCCTCGCCCAGCGCGGCGTCCTGGGTGTCCGGGTTCACGTCCCAGGCTTCCCAGGCGCGCGGCAGGTCGCGGAAGGCGACGAGCCGGTGCCCCTGCGCCCCCAGCGCCTCGCGCCCGCCCGCCGTGACCAGCCGGGAGAGCTGGCCGTCCGGCGTGACGAGCACGCGCAGCAGGGCGTTGCCCAGCCAGACCCCCTCCGGCGTCTCCTCCAGGGTGACCCCCGGCTCCGCTGGGGCGCGGCTCCGCCCAGCCTCCAATGTCACGCTTCCCAGCGGCGGCACCATGACCTCGGGGGCGACCACCAGCGTGCCGTCCTCCACGTCCTGGGTGGCGACGGGCTGCCCTGTGAGCTCCAGGCCTCCCAGTTCCAGGCCAGCCAGTCCCGCCGGCAGCAGCGCCCGCAGGGGGCGGGGAAAGAGCGAGGCGTTCCAGACCGTGAAGCCGTCTCCAGGGCCAGTCTGGCCGCCGTTCCGCACGCAGGTCGCGCCCCGCAGCGCCGCCTGCAGGGTCGGCTCGGCCTCGGCGTAGACCTCGCGGATCGAGCTGCCGGGCAGGATGTCGTGGAACTCGTGCAGCAGGTGGGTCTTCCAGTGCCGCTCCAGCTCGGCGTGGGCGCGCGACACGTCCTGCCCGTCCCAGCGGGCGAGCGCCAGCGCGGCGTCGGCCTCGACCAGCCGCGCCTCGAGCTGGCGGTGCACCCTCTTGACCCGGCCCTGGGTGCTCAGGGTGCCGCGGTGCAGCTGGAAGTACAGCTCACCCACCCAGACTGGCAGCCCCGAGCGCGGCAGCGTGCCGAAGAAGTCGTCCACCCGGCTGTGGCGCAGGGCCGGCATCCCGGGAAAGGCCCGCAGCCGCTCGTAGCGCCGCAGCATGGGCGCGCTGGGGCCGCCTGCGCCGTCGCCCAGGCCGAAGGTGAACAGGGTTTCCGGCGCGCGGCCGGCCCAGCCGGGGGCCGACGCCGCGCGGTCGTGGCCGCTCACGCGCAGCAGGTGGGCGGGGGCGATGTCGCCGTTGTAGCTGCCCAGCGCCTCGGCGCCGTACACGTCGTTCTTGAAGGTGTGGGCCAGCACCCGCGAGCCGTCCTGGCCCTCCCACCACCACAGGTCGTGCGGGAAGGCGGTGGTCTCGTTCCACGACAGCTTGGTGGTGAAAAAGCCGTCGACACCGCCCTGCAGCAGCAGCTGCGGCAGCGCGCCCGTGAAGCCGAAGGTGTCCGGCAGCCACGCGACCGCGCTGCGCCGGCCGAACTTCTCCTGGAAGTAGCGCTGGCCGTACAGCAACTGCCGGGCCAGCGACTCGCCGCCGGACATGGTGCAGTCGGGCTCCACCCACATCCCCCCCACGGCCTCCCAGCGGCCCTCTCGCACGCGCTCCCGGATGCGGGCGAACAGCTCGGGGCGCTCCTCCTCGATCCAGGCGTAGAGCTGCGCCGAGGACTGGTTGAAGGTGAAGTCCGGGAAGTCGTCCATCAGGCCCAGGACGGTCTCGAAGGTGCGCTCGGCCTTGCGCCGGGTCTCGGCGATGGGCCACAGCCAGGCCAGGTCGAGGTGGGCGTGCCCGCTCAGCGCCAGCGCCCCGGCGGGCGGGAAGGTGGCGCGCAGGGCGTCCAGGCGGGCGTGCAGGGCGGCCCGCGCGGCGCGCACCCCGGCCAGGATCTCCGCGGCCAGCGGCAGCGCGTCCGTCGGCGGCGGCGAGTTCCAGAGCCCGCCCATATCCGCGCCCACGGCGGCCTCCGGGCGGCCCAGGTAGGCGCCCGGCGCCGATGTCCACGGCAGTCCCGCCAGCGCGTCCTCGGCGGCGCTCAGCAGGTGCGGCGCCACGCGCTCCTCCTCCAGCCCGGCGGCCACCCCCAGCAGCGCCTCCAGATCGTCGGCCAGCGCGGTCACGTCGGGCTCGGGCAGGGCCAGCCGCGCCACGCGCAGCCCGGCGCCGGCGTGGTGGGTACCGAACAGGCCCTTGGGCACCGCCTCGACGGTCACCGTGACCGGATCACCGGCCCGCGCGTCCACCGCGAAGCGCCGGTGGTGCGGGTTCAGGCCGCCCGCCCCGCCCGTGGACAGGCGCACCAGCCCCTCGCCGCCCACGTCCAGCTCCAATTCGGCGTCCCCGAAGCCCGCCGGCACGGTGAAGGTCGTCTCCAGCCGCACCGGGCCGCCCGCCACCGCCGGGTCGATGCGCGGCCACGCCTCGCCCAGCCGCAGGGGCCGCGGGGCGTCGCCGGGGAAGGTGAACGTCCACCCACTCAGGTCGTGGGAGGCACGGTCTTTCCAGGCGCGCAGCTCCGAGAGCCGCCGGCCCAGCACGGTGCGCCGCTGCTCGGGGGTGAGGTGCCAGGTGGAGGGCGTGCGGTCGGGTCTGGGCATGGCGGTCTCCTTGCGTGGCCTCTGTGATAGCAGACGGTGACCGGGCAGCGCCTCATACGGCCTGCCGCTCCATTCCAGAACCCCCACTTCCTTCCTGGATGTTCCTCGCCTGCGGAGCTCACTGCATTCAGACCACGGAATGGGTGGCATTCGGAATGGGTATGACTGGATCACCTGCGCTCTGGACGCTGTCGAACGCTGCTGTGAGACGCGCCGCCTGGGCCCACCGGAGGCGGCGAGGCCGTCACCAGGCGCTGCAGATCGGAGAGGTGGACTCAGCTTGACCGCCCTTTGCGCCCGCGCCGATCGCACCCGGCCTGCAGGCCAGCCGCCTGACACGGGTGCCCGATGAAGCCCGGCTCATGTCGCAGGTGCTGAAAGGCCGCTAGCATGGTCGGAAGACATTCCACTTCAAGGCCACGTCTGTCTGAACAAGCCTCAAGCAAGGAGTCGCCAGCATGTCTGAACTGAGATCGGGCCCCGCCGGCCGTAAGTGGCGGCGCCTGCCGTCAGCTGCGGCACAGTGAGGGCTGCTGCGCACGCGACAGGCCCCACCATCCAACTGCACCCCACCACCCCGTTGCCTGCGGGCGGCTGTCGGCTCACAGCGAATCTGAGGGGCGCCTCTGGCCGCCGTGGCTGACCGGTCGTCACCTCGTCAGGAGTATGTCCCCGGAGCAGGGCTGCCCGCTATCCAGCTGCTGCGTCAGCTGCAGGACATCACCGAAACCCTGGCCGGTACCACCCAGGCCACCCAGGTCTTCGAGGTCATCCTGTCGCCGGCCCTGCAGGCGCTGGGGGCCGCGGCCGGCACGGTGCTGCTGTTGACCGAAGGCCGGCTTCAGGCCACTGCGGCCCTCGGGCAGGGGGAAGTCGCCTCCCTATGGCAGGACGGGCCACTGCGAGACCGAACCCCCACCTCGGATGTGCTGCGCAGCCACACCCCGCTGTTCTTCGAGCACAGTGACGACCTGAAGCGGGCCTACCCGGATCTGGAGCGGCGCACCGGCGGCCGGGCCACGGTGGCCAACGCCGTGCTCCCGATGGTGCTGGACGGTCGGGCGCTGGGCGTGATCGTGCTGGACTTCCTGCAGGCGCACGATTTCGTGGAGGTCGAGCGCACCTTCCTGCGGGTCTTGAGCGCCCAGTGCGCGCTGGCGCTGGGCCGGATCGAGCACAGCGGGCGTCAGGAACGCCGGGTGGAGGAGAGCACCCGGGCGCTGCAGGCCTTCGCCGCCCTGACCGAGGCGGTGGGCACTGAGACCGACCTGTCCCGGCTGGCACGCCGGGCGATCGAGGTGGTGCGCACGGCCCTGCCCGAGCTGAGCGTGGCCTATCACGAACTGGACGGCGGGAGGTGGAAGGCGCGCGAGCTGTCGGCCGACATCCCCGCCGAGGCGGCCGAGATCTCCCGGGCGGGACACGCCGCCAGCACCCCGAGCTTTCTGGCCGCGGTGCAGGCCCGGGCGCCTGTCTTTGTCGAGGGCTACGACGCCGGGCGCGAGGGTGTGGTCGGGGCCGAGTCCTACGGTGCGGCGGCGTTCTATCCCTACTTCGTGAAAGGCCGGCCGACGGGCATGCTGGTGGTCGGAACCCGGCGGAGCCAGCAGTGGACGGCCGCCGACCGCGCCCTGGTGGGCGCGGTCGGCCGCAGCCTGGGTCTGGCCTTCGAGCGGACCCACGTCGCCCGGCAGCTGTACGAGCGCAGCCATGAGCTCGCCGCGCGCACCCGGGCCCTGGAAGGATTCTCGGTCATCACCCGGACGCTGAGCCCCGGCAGCGACCCGTACGTGCTGATTCGCCAGGCCCAGGCGCTGGTGCTGTCGATGCTGCCCGAGGGCTACGCGATTTACTACGAACTGGCCGATGGCCGCTGGGTCAGCCGGGTGCAGACCGGCGCCGTGCGCGATTCCGGGCTGCAGGCGCTGATGGACGCGGGCTTCGACTTCGAGGCGCCCCAGAGTCTGGTCATCCCCTGGACGAGCCGGCGGCCGTTGTACCAGGACGAATACCTGCAGGGCCGGGACACCCCGCCTGAGCGGGTCGCCCACATCAGTACCATCGCCACCCTGCCGGTGCTGCAGGCGGGCGAACCGGTGGGCGTCATGGCCTTCGTGTTGTTCGCGCCGCGCCGCTGGTCGGGCACCGATCAGGCGGTGATGGAGACCACGGTGCGCAGCCTGGGTCTGACGCTCGAGCGCGCCCAGCAGGCCCGCCGGCTCGAGGAGGAGCGCGCGGCCCTGGACGCTTTCGTCGCCTTCACGGAAGCCTCGGCGACCGCCACCGATATCCTGGCCCTCGCCCGTCAGGCGGTGAACGTGCTGCGCACCACCCTGGCCGATATCAGTGCCGTCTACTACGAGCTGGAGGGAGAGCTGTGGAAAGCCCGGGTGTGGTCGGACGACTTCGCGCCCGAGGTCACGGCCGTGCTCTCGGCCGGGATTCCGGTGGATGCGCCAAGCTATGCGGAAGTCATGCGGACGCGTGAACTGGTGCTGGTGCCGGGCTGGGAAGCGGCGCGGGAGGGGGTCTCGAATTCAGAGTCGTTTGGCGCCGGCGCCTTCTATCCGTGTTTCGTGGGCGACGGGCCGCACGGGCTGCTGGGGATGGGCATCCAGCGCGCACAGGACTGGACGGTGCGCGAGCGCGAGGTGTTCCGGGCGGTGGGGCGCAGTCTGACCCTCGCCCTGGAACGGGCGGAAATCGTCCGGCAACACGAGGCGCAGGAGCTCGCCACCCTGCTGGCCCGCACACAGGCCGAGCAGGCGCAGCGGGAAGCGGAGCGGCAGCGGCAGGCGGCCGAGCGCATGGCGCATCTGGCCCACCATGACGCCCTGACCGGTCTTCCCAACCGGGCCGGTCTGAGCGCGAGGCTGGCCCAGGCCATCTCCGACGGCACCCCGCTGGCGCTGCTGTATCTGGATCTGGACGGCTTCAAGGCGGTCAACGACACCCTCGGACATGACGCCGGGGACGCGCTGCTGATGCAGATCGCGGACGCCCTGCGCGGCGAGCTGCGGAGCGCGGCCGAACACGACCCCCTGCTGGCCCGCATCGGTGGGGACGAGTTCACGGTCATGCTGACCGGGGTCATGGACGAAGCGCAGCCCGGCGCCATCGCGCAGCGCCTGAACCGCGCCCTGCAGCGGCCCTTCCCGGTGGCCGGGCAGGATCTCTTCGTGACGGGCTCGACGGGCATCAGCCTCTTCCCGGAGGACGGACAGACTCCTGACGACCTGCTCAAAAACGCGGATCTGGCCATGTATCAGGTCAAGCGGGAACTGAAGAACGGTTGGCGGCGGTATCGGCCCAGCATGACCCAGGAGGCGCAGACCCGCCTGTTGGTCACGAGTGGCCTGAGGGACGCGCTGGAGCGCAGTGAATTTCAGCTCCACTACCAGCCGCAGATCGACCTGAAGAGTGGTGAGGTCATGTGCCTGGAAGCGCTGCTGCGCTGGTTTCCAGAAGGAGGCGTTCCCGTGCCCCCAGACCTCTTCATTCCGGCGGCCGAAGCGTCTGGCCTGATCATCGAACTCGGGCAGTGGGTGCTGGGCGCGGCCTGTGCCCAGCTGGCCGCCTGGCACCGGAGCGGCTTCCCCAGGCTGCGGGTCGCCATCAACGTCTCTCCGCTGCAGTTCGCCCGGCCAGACTTTGCCCAGTCGGTGGAGCGCGCGCTGGAGCAGGCCGGCCTGGAGGCCAGCGCGCTGGAACTCGAACTGACCGAGCGGGGCGAACTGAGTGACCTGCCGGCCGTGCTGGGGCAGTTCCGGGCCCTGCAGCATATGGGCGTCCACCTGGCGCTGGATGACTTCGGTGCGGGCGAATCCAACCTGGGGCGCCTGCTCCACCTGCCCTTCGACGTCCTGAAACTCGATCACCACCTGATTGCCAGCCTGGGTACGCAGCCCGAGGCGCAGATGTTCCTGCCTGCCCTCCAGACCTTCGCGTCGAGCCTGAATCTCGAACTGGTGGCCGAGGGCATCGAGACCGAGGCCCAGCTGGAGGCGGTGCGGGCCCTGGGTTGTCAGCGGGCCCAGGGCTACCTGCTGGGCCGCCCGGCCGCGGTCTGGCCCCCCGAGCCCGCCCCCCGTTGAGTCCAGCTCGGGCCCCGGGCCGAGCTGGCAGCACCCCGCCCCCCGCTTGCCGGCTTTGGGGCGTTGCTGCGAACAGCCCGGACGTGCCCCTCCACCTCCATCCTGCCCCGTCCTGTCCCGCTCCGCTCATGGCCCGATCACGGCCCCAGGCGCACGCTGCTCCCAGGGACGCCGGGGAGTGGGGGCGTCCTGGCCGGCGAGCGGCCGCCATCACGCGCCATGCGGGCGCGGATCCTCGGGGGAGGGACACACATGATCAGGACGAAACGGGTACAGAGCGGCGACTGGCGGACGGTGGAATGGTTCTGGAACGCCTCTGGTACGGCCTTCTTCCAGGCCCCGGCCGGCGCGCAGATCAAGGTGCGCTACGGGGTGGGCTGGTTCGGCTTCGACCGCCAGAAGCAGACCCTGGACGGCGTCCGCTTCAAGAAGCTGACGATCGGCACGGCCTCGATCGCCCGGGCCCGGATGCAGGTGAGGGTGGCCCAGACGGTCGATGTAACCTACGACGTCTATCCCGGCAACGTATCGATCACGACGCCGGAAATCCCCGTTTAGCGACGGGGCCGTGAGGCCGGCGTCCTGAAGACCCTGCGGAGCGAGGATCCTGGGTGCGGATCTGGCCGGCTGCTCTGGCCCGATCCGTGCCCGCTCTGCCCTCCAGCCACCGCGTCGGGCGCCTCGCCACCCCCGCCTGGGAGGCGTCAGGGCACCGGCGCCTGGGGAAGCGCCGCGCCGGCACGCAACGGACGCCCGGGCAAGAAGACCGTCACCGCTGCGCCCAGCACCACGATCAGGGCGCCGAGGCGGAACACGGTGGAGACGGCAGACGTGTACGCCTCGCGCACAGCAGCGCCGTCCGTGGGAAGGTCAGGCAGGTTCGCGCTCAGGCTGGCCGCGAAGACCGCGCCGAGCACCGCCAGCCCGGCGCTGCCGCCCAGCTGCTGAAAAAAGCCCACGCTGGAGGTCGCCACTCCGGTCTGCGCGGGTGGCAGGGCGTTCTGTACCGCGAGCGTGTACAGCGAGACCACCGGCCCGAAGCCGATGCCGACGACGATCATCTTCAGGGAGACCTCCAGGGCGCTCGACTGTGGGCTCAGGGTGAAGCCGAGCAGCACGAAGCCCACGAACAACACGGCGAGCCCGCCCAGCATCACGGATTTGTAACGGCCCAGGCGTGTGGTGAGCAGGCCCGAAAGAATCGAGCTGGCGATCAGGGCGAACATCAGCGGCGTGGTGGACAGCCCCGCGGCCGTGGCGGACACGCCGACCACGTTGATCAGGAACAGCGGCAGAAACACCCCGGTGGTGAGCAGGCTGGCACCCAGCACGAACACGGCGCTCACCCCGAGCGCGAAGGTACGGTCGCGGAACAGTCGCAGGTCGAGCAGCGGGTCGGCGGCGCGGCGCTCGACGTGCAGGAAGGCGACCAGCGCCGCTGCGAAGGTCGTGAGCAGCGTCAGGATCGGCCACGACGTCCAGGCGAAGGCCAGTTCGCCCGGCGCGGGGGCAGTCTTCCCCAGGCTCAGCGCCAGCAGCAGCGAAACCACGGCCAGCGTGAGCAGCAGCGCACCGGGAACATCGACCGGCCCGCGCCAGGGCGCGGTGGCCCGTCCCGGCAGCCGCGCCCAGATCACCCACAGCGCCAGCAGCCCCAGCGGCACGTTCACGAAAAAGACCCAGGGCCACGACAGGGCGTCGGTCAGGGCGCCGCCGACCAGCGGCCCCAGGATGCTCGACACCCCGATCACGGCGCCCAGCAGCCCCTGCACGCGGGCGCGTTCGAGCGGCGGGTACAGATCCGCCACCGTGGCCCCCGTGCCCGCCAGCAGCGCGCCGGCCCCCAGGCCCTGCAGGGCGCGGAAGAGGATCAGTGCCCCCGCGTTCCAGGCGAGGCCGCACAGCAGTGATCCCAGGACGAACACGGCGATCCCGCCCAGCATCACCGGCCGCCGCCCGTACAGGTCGCCCAGTTTGCCCGCCACGGGCAGGGTGACGGTGCTGGTCACCAGATACGCGATAGTCAGCCAGGCGTACAGTGCCGGCGTGACCGACAGCGCCTGCTGGATGCGGGGCCCGGCGGCGGCCACGATGGTCTGGTCGAGCGAGGCGAGCAGCACCGCCAGCACCACCCCCACCATGATCCGGGCGCGGGCCTGGGGGGACAGGATGGCCGGGAGAGCCTCGGGGGCGGATGGAGTGGTGGTCATGGACGGTCTCCTCGCGCCTGAGTTGCCTCAGATGAGGTCTCAGAAGGCATTGGCGGCGATGAAGCGGTTGATCCGCGCGGCGATGTCGGCGCCCTGGTCGTCCTGCAGGAAGTGGCTGGCATCCGGGTAGCGGTGGTGGGCCTGCCCCCTGGCCCCGGGAACGTTGTCGATGAACCACGTCAGGGGCGGGGCGGGCTCGTTGGCGCCGAAAATCGTCAGGAAGGGTTTGTCGTAGCGCTTCAGTCCTGCCATGACGGCCTCGTTCCGACCGGCCGTCTGGTTGACCAGGCTCGGGAAGGTGCGGGGGGCCGCCATCAGGACGCGGCTGGGGAAGGGGGCGGCGTAGGCGGCCAGCACCCCGGGCGTGAGCGGCCGGTAGGTCAGGGCCTCGATAAAGCTGGCGGGCTGGAAGTCCTCGGCATACATGGCGTAGGCGATCCAGTCCCCAAAGGGATCACCTTCGTCACGGTTGCCGATAGGAATGGTGGAGTTCCCCTTCTCGTCGACCAGGGCGGGCTGTTGCGGTGGCACCATGCTGATCGTCCGCCGGAACCCGGCCACAGCGGCGCCGATATCCTTGGGCACCGCGTAGGGTTCCTTGACATCCGGAAACCCACCGTTGCCCAGGATGATGCGGTCAAAGGTGTCGGGCTTCGTGCTCGCCAGATCCAGGCCGAGGACACTGCCCCAGTCCTGCATAAACACCGTGAGGTTCTTCAGCTCCAGTCTCTGGATGAACGTGTCCAGGCGGCCAAGGTGGTTCTGATAGCTGTGGTATTCCAGCGCGGTGGGCTTGTCCGAGCGCCCCATGCCGACATGATCCATGGCGATGACGCGGTGGCCCCCTTTGACCAGCACGGGAATCATGTACCGGTACAGGTATGACCACGACGGCTGGCCGTGCAGGAGCAGGATGGGGGCGGCGTCGCGCGGCCCCTCGTCGATGTAGGCCTGCCGCAGCCCGTCAATCTCCAGATATTTGGGCGCGTAGGGCCAGTCGGGCAGGTTGGCAAAGCAGGCATCGGGCGTGCGGACAAATTTGACGCCCTGGTTGGTGGTCTGCACTTCGGGCGGGGCCAGGCAGGCGGCGCTGGCCGGCGTGGGGGCGGCGGCCCGGGGCATGCAGCCCGTGAGCAGCAGGCTGCCCAGAAGCAGGGTGCCGAGGGCCAGGGAACGGAGGGGGCTGCCGGAGGTGACTGTGCTGGACATGGGTGGTCTCCTTTCAGCCGTGGGGGCTGGCGTTCTTCCGGCGGCGCGGATCTGCGCCGGGGGTGCGGTAGCGTCACGCCGGGTACCATCGGGGTGGCCTACAGGACGCTGCCAGGGATCAGGAGCAGCGCGTCGGCGCTCAGCGCTTTCGCAGGCGCCGGACAGCCACCGCGCCGCCCACCAGCAGCAGCGGGGCGAGGGCGACCAGCCCGGCCAGGCCCGGGGCGGTCTGGAGCAGGGCCCGCAGCAGGGTGACGCCCAGCAGCGCCTGCAGGGTCCAGAGCGCCACTCCGGGAATGGTGGCGGCCAGGTATTGCCGCCGGGTGTACCCGCTCAGCAGATAGAAGGCTTCCAGCGCCAGGCCGGAGCCGAGCCCCAGCCGCACCAGGATCCCGATCAGGAAGGGGTGCCGGGCCACCCGCGCGGTCAGGTTCTCCAGCCAGCGCGGCCAGCCCGCCCGCTGCCGCAGGGCGGCGCCGCCCGCCCTGGACAGCAGGTAGGCGGTGAGCACGCACCCGATCAGGCTGCCGACAAACGACAGCGCCAGCGCGGTGGGCAGCGGCCAGATCAGCAGCGACAGGGCCGCCACCACGCTGTTGAGGTGCAGCGGCGCGGTCACGATGCACAGCAGCACGAACACCACCGGCGCGGCCGAGCCGGCGCTGGCAACGGCGGCCTGGAGCGCTCCGGTCAGCCACTCGGGCCGTGTCACCGCCAGGATGATGCCGCCCACCGTCAGCAGCGTGACCAGCAGCGTCCACAAGCCCTGCCGCAATTGCCCGGCCCGCGAGGTGTTGAGCGTCACAGCGTGACCGGCAGGCGTTCCAGTCCGCGCACGACGAAGCTGCGGCGCCACGTCAGGTCGGCGGCAGGCACGGCCAGCTTCAGCTTTGGGGCGCGCTGCACCAGCGTGTTCAGGGCGATCTGCGCCTCCAGGCGGGCCAGCGGCGCCCCCAGGCAGTAGTGCATCCCCAGGCCGAAGCCCAGGTGCCGGTTGCCCGTGCGCCCGATGTCCAGCGTGTCCGGGGCCTCGAACTGAGAGGCGTCGCGGTTGGCCGAGGCCAGGATGCCGATCACCAGTTCGCCCTTGGGGATGCGGACGCCCGCGAACTCGGTGTCGTGGGCGGCGTAGCGCTCGGTGCCCTGCTCGACCGGCGCGGCGTAGCGCACCAGTTCCTCCACGGCCGGCTTGATCAGCGCCGGGTCGGCGCGCAGCCGCTCCAGCTGCTCCGGGTGCTGCAGCAGGGCCAGGGCGCCGCTGCCGATCAGGTTCACGGTGGTCTCGTGCCCGGCCGAGAGCAGCAGGAAGATCATCGAGAGGATTTCGTCGTCGCTCAGGGCGTCGTTCTGATCCTGCGCCAGCACCAGCGCCGAGATCAGGTCGTCCGCGGGCACCGCGCGGCGCTGCGCGATGAGGCGGCGGGTGTAGCGCATGAAGCTCAGGAGGGTGGGGATCACGAACAGCGGGTTGCGGTCGCCCAGCGAGACCACCGCCTTCGTCCAGGTGACAAATTTGCCCCGGTCGCGCTCGGGCACGCCCAGAATGTGCCCGATGACCGTCAGGGGCACCGGCAGCGCGAGGTCGCCCATCAGGTCGGCCGAGCCGCGGCGCCGGGCCGCGTCCAGCGCCTCGTCGGCCACCGCCTGGGCGGAGCTTCGCATCGCCTCCACCGTGCGCGGGGTGAAGGCCTTGTGCACCAGCACCTTGAGCCGGTCGTGGTCGGCCCCGTCCAGGCTCAGCAGGCTCCGCTGCAGCGCCTTGAAGGGGCCGGGCAGGTTGGCGGTCGGGGACTGGCGCAGCTGCTCGGGCGTCATGGCGTTCCGGGGGTTCTTGACGAAGGTGTCGTCGTCTTTGAGCAGGGCGCCCACGTCGGCGTAGCGCGTCACCAGCCAGGCCCGCTGCAGGCGACCCAGTTTGAGCTGAACCGGGAACACCGGGGCGTCCTGGCGCAGCCGCGCGTAGAAACCGAAGGGGTTGGCCTTGAAGGCGGGGGCGGTGATGTCGGTGCTCTCCAGGGTGTGCAGGGGCGCGGTCAGGTAGTCGGCGGTGGACAGGGTCTTGGGGTGGGTCATGTCTGTTCTCCAGTCAGGCCGCTCAGGAGAACGTCGGTCAGCAGGTCGGGAAAGTCGTCCCAGTGCGCTTCCAGCACGTCGTCGTACAGCACGCGCTGCACGATGGCCCCCAGCATCAGGCTGGTCACGGCCCGCACGCGCAGTGCCATGTCCGGCGGGGGCAGCGCGCCCGCGAACACGGTGCGCTCCAGGATGCCGGCGGCGGCGAGCACCATGGGATCGAGGAGCTGCGTCCGCACCCGCTCGGCAAACGCCCGGTTGACCAGGGCCTCGGAGATGACGATGCGGAACAGCTCGGCCCGCCCTCCCGTGAGGGCGGCCAGCGGGTGATACACGGCGGCGCGCAGGAAAGCGCGCGGGTCGGACTCGGCCTGCAGAAGCGGCATGACCTCTGCCTGAGTGCGGGTGGTCATCAGGTCGAAGAGGCCCAGCAGCAGGGCCTCCTTGTTCTCGAAGTAGGTATAGATCGAGCCGTGGGCGACCCCGGCGGCGGCGGCCACGTCCTTGATGCTCGCGGCGTGGAAGCCCTTCTCGGCAAAAACCCGCGCGGCGGCGTCGAGGATGTGCTGCTGTTTGGTGGCGGTCAGTTGCGCCTGCAGGTTCTCGTTCATCGATCCTCCTTGTGACTGATCAATCAATCAAATGAATGACTGATCAGTCATAATTCAGCATAGTCGGCCGGTCGGCCGCTGTCAACGCCGCCGGTGGGGCAGGTGGGGTCTCCAGGCACCTGACCGCCGTGTCGTCGCCAGTCACGTCGCGGGCCGGACATGAGGTAGAGGGCACAGTCCGGGCCCCGCGATCTCCAGACTGTGGAAGCCATCCAGGATCGTGTGGACAGGGGTTCCCACGGCCCGGCGGTCACCACGAGGTTTTCCGACCGCCGGGCCACCTCGACACCGTTCAGCGCAGGCGAGGCGTGATGGGGGCTCCGGTGGCCCTCCAGTCTGAGTCCGGGATCAGTCCTTCTGGAGGGAGCGGGAACAGGCCCGGAATGAAGTGGGCCGTTCCTCTCCTCGGTGCCCATTGACCGCGATGCCTGGCCCTCTCAGTGCCCGTCCATCTCCATCGGCATCTGGCCCTCGGCCGGGGGCGGCGTGCCGGCCAGGGTAGCGGTGGCGCCCAGCACCGCGATCAGCAGGGCGACTTCCAGCGCCAGCACCCGGCGAACCGGCGCGGCCCGCGCGAAGGCCCGGCGGGTGAGCAGCGCCGAGACCAGGGCCAGCGCCACCAGCGCAAGCTTGACCATCAGCACCCGGCCGTATCCGCTGTCCCACACGCCCCACAGCCGGCCGGCGTGCTCCAGGGTGGCGACCATGCCGGTGAAGCCCAGGGTCAGGACGCAGGCCGTGGCGATGGGCGTGAAGCGCGCCGCGTGGCGGGCGTCCGCGCTGGGCAGGGTCGCGAGGGCCAGCACCCCGCCCAGCCAGACGGTCATGGCGCCCGCGTGGACGGCGTGCAGCAGGCGGACGCCCGGCCCATGGGCGCTGCCGTGGCCCGCGCCCGCCAGTCCCCAGAGCGTGATTCCGGCGGCCACCAGCAGCACCGCCGCGGACGAGGCCGTGAGTTCGGCCGAGAGCATCAGCGCGGCGCCGATCAGCACGACGACCAGGGCCCAACCGGAGGTGGTCTGGGTGAGGTACTCCAGCGCGTCGGCGGGCGCCGTGAAGCCCAGGGCAGACAGGGTGCTCCACACGCTCAGCCCCACGCCCAGGCCCAGCAGCGCCAGCCCCCCGGCCAGCACCCGCCCGCCCGGATGGGCCGGGGTGAGCCGGCGGCGGGCGAAGACCCCGCCCAGAAGCAGCACCAGCCCCAGGTAGAGCAGGGCTCGGGCGAGCATCAGGGTGGTCACGTCGCCGCGCTCACGTCGCCCTGCTCATCTGAACCCGCCCATCTGGCCCCCGCCTCATCTGACCTGGAAGACCTGATGGCCGACCACCGGATGGCCGTCGTCCGAGAGCACGGACCAGGCGATCAGATACGCGCCCGGTGCCAGCCGGGGCTTGACGGGGAGGCGGAGCTGCGCCGCCATGCCCCTGGGGACGGTTCCAAGGGTCAGGAGCTGCGGGGCACCGGCCTTCAGGGCCAGCGCTGCCTTCGCGGCGGCCTCGGGGGTCTGGCCGGCGGGTAGTTTCATCACCCGGAACATGGAAAAGCGCAGGTTGACCGGTTCGCTGAAGCGCAGGCTCACGGCGGCGGGGGCAGCCACGGCCGCGCCGGCCAGGGGCGCGAGCACCGTGACCTCGGTGTGGGCGAGCGCGCCGGACAGGGCGCCGAGCAGCAGCAGAACGATCAGGTGTTTCATGGGCAAACCTCCGGAGACAAGAGGGGTGGCTCAGGGCGGCAGCCCACCGCCGACAGGCTTTATTTCACGGTCGTCTTGCTGGCCGGCCCCTTGGCAGGGTCAGTGTCGTCCCAGGCCACCACGGAGCCATCGCTGTAGGTCTGATAGATCTTCCAGACCAGCTCGCCGGCCACCTCCGGGTTCCTCGCCTGGAAGAAGAATCGGGCGTATTCCATCGGGGCGACGGTGCCCGTCCAGATGACCTCGGTGACCAGGCCAGCCGTGTTCCTGGTGACGGTGCGGGTAAAGCCGGGGGTGACCTGAAAGCGGCTGAGCGTCACGCCGGCCGGAACCATCAGGCGGATCTGGGTGGTCGCGACTTCCTTCTCGGTGGGTACGTTCAGGCGGTAGGTCTCGCTCGCGCCGACCTTGCTCTCGGTCAGGCCCGCCTCCGTGCGGACAGTGGCGTGGGCGGCGGCGACGGGCAGCAGGGCGGCCAGGGACAAGGACAGCAGGGCACGAAAGACGTTCATGTCGACCTCGAAGGCTGGAGGAAGGGTGGGCCAGGCAACCCGCGGGCACCACTGCGCGGGGACGCCGCTCCCCCTCACGGAAGTGGTCTCGGCAGTGGGACGGCGGAGGGTCTGGCGCTACGACAGCGGCCAGGCACGGGTGGGCGGTGCCCGGGCATCGGCCGGCCCCGGCAGCGTGCGGCTGACCTGAGCACGGGGCCGCTGGGGACTGGTCGTGGCGTCCAGGCGACTGGGCAGATGTGGTGTGCCCGGCGGCGCGAGCGCGAAGGCCGCCGTGGAGCAGAACGGGCAGTGGGCCGCGTGGTGCCCCGCCGGCTCCGGCCGGTCGCCCTGAACGGCCGGGGGCTGACCGGGCGCGTGGTGGGCTGCGGGGTGGTCAACTTCTACCCTCTGGGACATCCACGGCCCCACGGCACCGACGGGCCGGGCCGTCCGGAGCGTGAACGCGAGGGACGCGAGCAGGCACAGCGCCGCCAGCAGCCAGCGCTGCGGGGTGGCCCGGGTCGTCCGCTTCACGGTCTTGAGTGTAGGTGACTTGACCGGATGACGGGATCGAAAGGCGGCCCGCGCCCCCCGTGGGCTACGACCCCACCTGCACGATCAGGTCGGCGCGGTTCCGGGTTCCGGCGATCAGCTCGGCGTTGCGCTGGTCGACCTGCTGCGCCCACGCCACGGCCTCGTCCCGGGATCGGCCGTGAGATTCGTGCCGGCGCACGAGCCGGGCGACGCGCACCTCGTCCGGAAGGTCGAGGTACCACACCACGTCGATGGCGGCCCGCGCCCGGCGCCACGCCTCGCCGTCCAGCAGCAGGTAGTTGCCCTCCGTGATGATCAGCGGCGTGTGGGCGAAGACCGGAACCGCGCTGCCGATGGACTCCTCCAGCGAGCGGTCGAACAGCGGCGCGTAGACGGTGCTCTCGCGCTCCTGGCGCACCCTGTCCAGCAGGGCGGCGTACCCGCCCGCGTCGAAGGTGTCCGGCGCGCCCTTGCGATCCCGGCGGCCCAGGCGCACGAGTTCCCCGTTGGCCAGGTGGAAGCCGTCCATCGGCACTACCGCGGCGTCCTCGCCCAGCGCGGCGGCCAGCGCGGCGCAGACGGTCGATTTTCCGGCGGCCGGCGCGCCCGTGATGCCCAGGATCCGCCGCTGGCCGGGCACGATCAGGGCCCTCGCGCGGGCCACCAGATCATCCAGGTTGAGGGACAGGGCGGGCGGGGGGTCGGGGATGTCGCCGGGAGTCGTCATGGCTTCATTGTCACCGGAGCCGGGGGCGATGTCCTGTCCAGACCCTGACCACCACCCGCGGGGGCTACAGGCGCCCCAGCGCTTCCGTGATGGGCAGCCGGCCTGCCAGCCGCGCGGGGATCAGGGCGGCGAGCAGGCCCATGACCACGCCCACGCCCAGCGCCAGCAGCGCCAGTCGGCCGGTCAGCGCGGCGGCGTCGATGCCCGCCAGGCCGCGCGTGTAGACGTTGATCCCTGCAATCCCGGCCCACCCCGCGAGCAGGCCGACGACGCCGGCCAGCCCCGAGAGCAGCAGGCTTTCCACGAGCACCAGGGAGCTCACGAACGCCGGCCGGGCCCCGATGGCCCGCAGCGTGCCGAATTCGCGCACCCGCTCGAAGACGCCCATGGCGACCGTGTTCGCCACCGCCAGCCCGCCCACGATCAGCGCCACCAGCGAGAGCCCGAAGCGCGCGACGTCCGTGATCCGCAGCACCCGCCCCACCAGGGCCAGCACGTCGCCGCGCGTCTGGGCGTCCAGCCGGAGCTGGGCCCCGAGGCGGGCCGCGACCGCCGGCGCCTGGGCCGGGTCGCGCAGGGTCAGGGCCACCAGCGAGACCCGGCCGGGCACGTGCCCGGCCCGCTGCAGGGTGCCCAGCGGCAGGAAGGTGAAGGTGTCGGTCAGGCCCTGGCCGGCCGCCAGCACCCCCACCACCCGCACGGGCGTGCCCAGGACGTCCACCCGGCCGCCGACCCCCACGCCCGCGTTCCGCGCGGCCCGCGCGCCCAGCACCGCCACCGCCCGGCCCTCGTCGGCGGCCGCGAGCAGGCGCCCCTGTCCGGCCTGCACGCCGGTGAACAGCGCCCCGATGCCCTGAACCGCCGGCACCCCGTAGAACACCGCGCTCTGCGCCGGATCGAGCGACTGACGGATCAGGGTGACCACGGGCGTGACCTGCGTGGCGCCCAGCTTTAGCGCCAGAGCCCGGACGGCCTGCACGCTGGCCTCGTCCAGCGTCGGGGGCGGCAGTAGCCCGCGCGAGGTGCCGTCCAGCGACACCTGCACGTCCGGCCCGACCGAGCGGAACTGCTGCGTGAAGACCTGCCGCAGCCCCTCGCCCAGCGACAGGAAAACCACCATGCCCCCCAGCGCGACCGCCAGCCCCAGCGCGGTGAGTAGCGAGCGGGCCGGCCGGCGGCTCAGCCCTCGCCAGGCCAGCCGCAGGAGGTCGGGGGCGGTCAAAGCCGTGCCTTCATCCCCGCAGGGTAGAGCCTCAAGCTGAGTCCGACCGTGCGGGCTATGCTCGGAGCCGATGAAGCGGCCGTCCCCACAGGTGAGCCGGCGGCTGGCCGCGGGCCTAGCCGGCGCGCTGGGCGTGGCGGGCCTGACTGGACGGCTCACGGCGTTCCGGGGGCCGCTGTTCGCGGTGGCCCTGCACGCCCCGCTGATGCGCTGGGCGGTGGACGCCCTGCCGGCGCTGGAGCCGGAGCTGCGTGGGCGCTGGTTCCGGGTCAGGCCCTGGGAGGCGCCCCTGTACCAGCGGCTGGGCGTGTACCCCTACCGCCGCCTGCTGCGCGCGGTCGGCTGGGAGCGCTTCCGGCAGGGCGCCCTGGGCTTCGACGGTACCCGCGCCTCACTGCTCCGCTACGAGCGCGCCACCCGCGAGGCGGAGACGAACCATCTGCTGCTGGGCGCCCTGGGGCTGGGGGTGGCGGCCGGGGCGGTGGCGAGGCGGGCCTGGGGCACGGCCGGCTGGCACCTGGCCGTGACCGCGCTGCTGCACGCCTATCCGGTCATGCTGCAGCGCACGCTGCGGGCGCGGCTGGGGCGGCTCAGGCGACCCACCAGTTAGCCCGCCCCCCCCGGTGAAGTCAGCACCGGCCCCCCCGTGCGGAGCAGCACCTCCAGCAGGTCGGCGGCCTCGCGCGGCGCATTGTGGGCGCGCAGGGCCGCGCCCAGGCGGGCGGCGTTCAGGCGGGGCGCGGGGTCGTTCAGCAGCCTGAGCACGGCCGCGCGCACCTGCTCCGGGCGCGGCGAGCGGGTGCCCAGGCGCAGGCCCACCCCAGCCACCTCGACCCGGCGCGCCACCTCCGACTTGTCCTCGGTGGTGCCCGCCACGGCCACCGGCAGGTCGTGCAGCAGCGCCTGCTGAACCCCGCCGTACCCCCCGTTGCTGACATACACGCGGGCGTGCGGCAGCAGGGCGGAGAAGGGTACGAAGGGCGCCGTGCGGGCGTCGGCGGGCAGGGCGCCCAGCAGGGCCGGGTCGCGCACCCCGGCCGCCACGACCAGCACCTCCTCGCCCGCCAGGCCGCGGATGGCCGGCAGGATCAGGTCACGCGGATCGGTGGCGAGCGTGCCCTGCGTGACCACGACCACCGGGCGGTGGGCGCCGGTCACGTCGCCCCACCAGTCCGGCAGGATCAGGCCCGGCGGCGTGGGCGGGATCAGCGGCCCGATGAAATGCAGCTGCGGCGGATGGTCGCTCAGCGGGTACTCGAAGGCGCGGGCGGTGGCCTGCAGCATCAGGCTGGGGGCGGTGGGCGGCTCGAAGGGCCGGGCGGGCAGCCCCAGGCGGCGGTAGAGGGCGCCGACCTCGCGGCTGGAGTCGCCGAACACGACCGCCTGGGTGGCCCAGCGCAGCGCCCGGTTACGGGCCCGGCCCAGCCGCCCGCCGCGCGGCGCCAGCCCCAGCCCGAAGGGGGCCGCGTCCCGGCTGTGGATGCCCAGCGGCAGCACCCCCAGCAGCGCGCAGGGCGGCCCGCCCAGCTCCTCCAGGAGCAGCGCCGCGTTCAGCGTCTGATCGGCCAGGGTCACGTCCCAGGGCCACTCGCGCGCCAGCGCCTGCAGATCGCGCAGACCGTCCTCGATGCCGCCCACGAAGATGTGGCGGATGTCGAACTGCACCTGCCGGAGTCCCGACCGGGCGTCCCGGCCGGGAAAGGCGGCCCCGAAGGCCGCATCGTCGAAGTCGCGGGCCAGCGTGAAGGGCTCGAAACGGGCGCCGGTGTCCCGCACCCGCGCGGCGTACTTGCGGCCCGTGTACCAGCGCACCTCGTGGCCGCGCCGGACGAGTTCCCCGGCAATCGGCAGCAGCGGGTACAGGTGCCCGGCGATGGGCTGCGAGGCGATCAGGAGACGGGCCATTACGGCAGCCCACCCGGGCGGGGCTGGAGCGCCTTGGACTTCGGGAGCCGGAACTTCACAGCACATCATGGCAAGTCCGGCGTCCGCGGGGGCCTGGCCGAGAAACTGAAGTTCCCCGCGTGCCCCTGGGCTTACAGCCCGCGCATGGTGAACGCCTGGGCCAGCGCCGCGCGGGCGGAGCCGGCCAGCAGGGCGCGCAGCAGGGTCGCGCGCAGGGTTCCCTCAATCCCCGCCAGCGGGCGGCCCAGCCACATGTTCAGCTCGGCCTGCCGCGCCGCCTGCCACGCCGAGTGGCGCCGGGCGGGGCCGTACTCCGCGAGGGGGGCCGAGTCGCCGGCCAGCGCCCTGACCAGACGCGGCGCCAGGTCGCGGGCGTCCAGCCAGCCCAGGTTCATGCCCTGCCCGCCGATCGGGCTGACCTCGTGCGCGGCGTCGCCGGCCAGCAGCACGCGGCCTGATCTGAAGCGCGGCGCGAGGTGGCGCCTGACCTCGAAAGCGCTGAGCATGGTGCAGTCCCCGGCCGGGACATGCAGGCCGGTGCGGGCCGCGAGCAGGGCCGTCAGCTCGTGGGGCGCGGCGCCTTTCCTGAGGGCCGGCGTCTGGGCCACCCAGCGGCGCCGGCCGCCCGGCAGCGGGAAGGACTCGACCACGCCGCCCGCGCTGAGGGTAATCGCGGCGCTCGCCCCGTAGGCGGTCGTGTCGGGAAAGTCGCCCATCAGGTAGGTCATGGGGTAGGGGCCGCCCGGGAAAGAGAGCCCGGCCGCCTCGCGGATCAGGCTGCGCCGCCCGTCGGTGCCCACGACAAAGCGGGCGCGGAGCTCCCGCGGGGCCGCCTCCCCGTCCTGTACCTGCAGGCAGACGTGGGGGCCGCCGTCCCGCACCTCTAGCACGCGCACGCCGCGGCGCAGCGCGTCCCCGTGGGCGGCGTTCAGGTGGGCCTCCAGGATCGTCTCGGTCTCGCGCTGCGGCAGGGCCAGCACGTAGGGATGCCGCGCCGAGACGCCCTCGAAGCTCAATTCGCCCAGCAGCCCGGAGGGGCCGCGCACCACGCCCCGGCGGATCGGCACCCCGGCCGCGACCATCTCGCTCCCCAGCCCGAGCTCGTCGAAGGCCTCCAGCGCGGGCGGATGCAGCCCGACGGCGCGCGAGTGCGGGCTGATCGCCGGGCGCTGTTCGAGCACCTGCGCGCGCAGGCCCGCGCGGGTCAGCAGCAGCCCCAGGTACAGCCCGACCGGCCCGCCGCCCACCACAGCCACGTCCAGCATGTCCCTACGTCCCATTCGGCGCGCGCCAGGTCAGCAGGTTGCGGAAGGGGAACTGCCGCCGCGCTTCCCAGCCGGGCGGGGCCACCTCCGCCAGCTCCGCGTGCGTGTACGACCGGCGGATCGAGCGCAGGCCGTCCACGTGGATGAACGAGCCGCCAAACCCCCGCGCCGTGCCCACCCGGAAGGCCGCGTAGGCCAGGGGATGCCGCTCGATGTCGCTGTGGATCGCCAGACCGCTACACAGCGCCTCGGTGTCGGCCAGCAGCGCACGGAATTCCTCGGGCTGCAGGTGGTGGAGCAGGTGGTTGGAGACCACCACATCGAAGCGCTCGCCCCCCGCGCGCAGCTCCCCGCTCATGGCCGTCCGGAACGTCAGCCCCGGCGGGGTGGGCTGCGCCCGCGCGAAGGCGATGGCGCGGGGGTCGGCGTCCAGGCCGACGATCCGCAGCTGCAGCCCGTCGCGGGCGGCCCAGGCCATCAGCCGCCGCGAGATGTCGCCCCCCCCGCAGCCGATGTCCAGCAGCCGGGCGCCGCCGGGGCGGATCAGCCGGGGCCGCAGGTCACGCGTGTACACCCGCCGCCAGCCCGACACCACCAGGTTCACGCGGTCGAAGTTGGCGTAGGTGCGGCTCAGCGCCGCCGGGTCGGCGTGCGGATCGTCCATCAGCTCGCGCAGCCCGGCGGCGCGCTCTCCCCAGCCGGCCCAGCCGGAGCCCTCACGGGTCACCCGGCGGTCTGTGCCCACCTGTTCCATCAGTTCAGCCCCATCAGTCCAGGCCGGTGCAGGCGGTGAACAGCCCCGACTCCACGGTCAGGCCCGGCCCGAAGGCCAGCGCGCAGACCCGCTCGCCGTCGCTGGCCGCCTCCAGCACGTCCTGCAGGATAAACAGCACGGTCGCCGAACTCATGTTGCCGTGGCGGCGCAGCACCTCCCGCGAGGGGGCGAGCTGCTCGTCGCTGAGGTTCAGGCTGCCCTGCACCTTGTCGAGGATCGAGCGGCCGCCCGGATGGATGGCCCAGCGTTCCACCTGCGCGGTGGGTGCGCCCGCCAGCACGCGGTCGCGCTCGAGCAGGGAGAGCAGCACCGGCTGGATGTTCGCCTCGATGATCTCGGGCACGTAGGTGCTGAGCACCATGTCGTAGCCCTGGTCGCCGATCGTCCAGGCCATGTCCTTCTCGCCCACGCCCTCGGGCGTCAGGGTGGTGCCCAGGGCGTCGATGCGCAGGGCGGGCGTGCCGGAGGCGGGCGGCCGGGCCGAGACCAGCGCGGCCGCCGCGCCGTCGGCGAAGACCGAGCTGGCGATCAGGGTGTCGGCGTCGTTGGCGGAGTGCATGTGGATGGTGCACAGCTCCGCGCACACCACCAGCACGACCGCGTCCGGATCGGCCTCGCAGAAGGCCTGGGCCATCCGCAGCGCCGGGAAGGCGGCGTAGCAGCCCATGAAGCCCACGTGGAAGCGCTGCGTCTGCGGACTCAGCCCCAGCGCGCGCACAATGGCGTAGTCCGGCCCCGGCGCGAAGAAGCCCGTGCACGACACGGTGACCACGTGCGTGATGTCGCGGGCCTGCAGGTGCGGGCTGGCCTCCAGCGCGGCGCGGGCCGCTCCCACGAACAGCGGCGTGGCGTGCTCGATATAAAAGGCGTTGCGCTCCCCGGTCGAGGGGGTCAGCATGCGCCCGGTCGCCGGATCGAGGAACAGGCCCGGCGCCTCGTCCGGCGCGAGGGCGAAATCGGGCACCACCGAGTACCGCTGGTCGATGCCGGAGTGGTTGTAGATGGAGGTGGTGAGCCGCTGGCCCAGCCGGTCGAGTTCGGGCTGGGCTTTGATCATGTCCCGGATGCGCGCCTGCGGATAGGCGTGGGGGGGAAGCGCCGTGCGCAGCGCGTGCAGGAAGACAGACATATCGCCAGTCTAGGGGCCGAATCTGACGCCTATTTTCCGGTTTCTTAAGCCGGGTGCAGGAATGGGGGAAGCCTAAAGTAGGCGTTCCAGCTATTGCCCTGTGGCCTCCGCTACACAGGTGGCCCTGCGGCTCCGCTCAGCAGGCTCCGGCCATAGGACGTGAGCGCCGGCTCGTCGCCGGGCGGGTGGGTGAGCCCGGCGCGGGCGTCGCGCAGCAGGCGCTCCAGGGGCAGCGCGCCGGTCAGGGCGCCGCCGCCCGCCGTCCGCACCGCCTGATCGGTGGCGCTCACCGCCGCGTTCGTGGCGACCACCTTCGCCGCGCCGAGCAGCGGCAGGGCGTCCTCGCCCGGGGCTCCGTCCCAGGCCGCCGCCGCGTGGAGCAGCAGCGACCGCGCCGCCAGCAGCTCCGCCCCGATGCGCCCGACGCTCTCCTGCACGCGTCCCAGCGTGGCGATCGGCTCGCCCAGGGCGGTCGGCACCCGGTTCCGGGCGTAGGCGATCAGGGCGTCGCGGGCGGCCTCGCCCACGCCAAGGTAGGTCGCGGCGACGGCCGCCTGGAACCACGCGCCGCTGGCCGGGTGGGCCGGGCCCGGTGGGGCGTACAGCGCCCCCGGCGCCTGCTCGAAGATCAGGTCGTGGCTGCCGCTGCCGCGCAGGGCCAGGGCGCCCTGCCAGGTGGGCTCCACGCGCACGCCCGCGCCCTGCAGGTCGATCCAGAAGCGGCCGGTCTGACCGTCCGGGGTGGCGGCGCTCACCAGCCCCCAGCTCAGCGCCCGCGCGCCGGTCGACCACGTCTTGCGGCCGGTGATCCACCACTGTCCGTCCTGCCACGTGGCGGCGGTGCGCGGCCGCCCCCCGCGCGAGGGGCTGCCCAGTTCCGGCTCGCTCGCCAGGGCGTTCAGCAGTTCGCCCCGCCGGCCGGCCCCCGCCAGCCCCTCCAGCAGCGGCTCTGGCAGGGTGCGTCCCTGGAAGGCCGCGCCCGTCACGTGCCCGTGCATCGCCAGCACCAGCGCGAGGCTGGCGCCCCGGCGCCCCAGCTCCAGCTGGGCCCGGGCGAAGGTGCTCAGGGTCGCGCCCAGGCCGCCATACGCCGTGGGCAGGGTCAGGCGGGTGTAGCCGCTCTCCCGCAGCGCCCGGGCCGCCGCCGGGGTCACGTCCTGCGCCGCCTCGCAGGCGTCCACGTGCTCACCGATGGCCTGGGCGGCGTGGGCCACGACCTCCGCCTGCTCGGGCGTGAAGGGGGCGGGTGCCGGGAGGGTCGCCGTCATGGCTGCACGCTAGCGCGCCTCAGGCGGGACGCGCGGCCCGCCGCGCCGGCGCCCGGATGCCCAGCGCCAGCACGCCCGCCGCCACCGCCAGCGCGGCCGCCGCCAGGAAGGCCAGCGTGTAGGTGCCCGAGGCATCCCGCACCACGCCGCCCAGCCAGGAGGCCAGCGCCGCGCCGACCTGATGCGCGCAGAAGATCCAGCCGTAGACCGTGCCCACGTTCGCCCGCCCGAAGGTGTCGGCGGTGAGCGCGGTGGTCGGCGGCACGGTGGCGATGTAGTCCAGGCCGAACAGCACCGCGAAGGCCGTAAAGGCCAATCCCGGGGAGAGCAGGGGCAGCAGCGCCAGGCTCAGCCCGCGCACCACGTAATACAGCGCCAGCAGGGCGCGCGGATCGACCCGGTCCGTGAAGTATCCGCTCGCCAGGGTGCCCACGAAATTGAACGCCCCCATCAGCGCCAGCATCCCGGCCGCGAAGCCCGCGCTCAGGCCCACGTCGCTGCAGAACGCGATGAAGTGCGTGCCGATGATCCCGTTGGAGGTGAAGCCGCACACGAAGAAGGTCGCCGAGAGCAGCCAGAAGTCGCGGCTGCGGAGCGCCCGGCGCATCACGCCGGGATCGGGGGTCGGGGGGGGCGCCGGGAGGGCGTGCGTGTCGCCGTCGGGCTGCAGGCCCACCCCCTGGGGCGTGTCGCGCAGCAGCGCCCAGACCAGCGGCGCGAGCGCCAGTGCCAGCCCCGCGATCACCAGCGTGCCGCCCGCCCAGCCCACCCTCCCCGCCGAGGCGGTCAGCAGCGGGATGAACAGCAGTTGTCCGGCGCTGGTGGCCGCGCCGAAGAGGCCCACCACCAGCCCGCGCCGGCGCACGAACCAGCGGGTCGCCACCACGCCGCCCAGCACCGAGCCCACCAGCCCGGTGCCCAGGCCGCTCATGAGGCCCCAGCTCAGGTGCAGCGCCAGCGCCGAGCGCGCCAGGGTGCTCAGGCCGAAGCTCAGGGCCACCAGCCCCAGCCCGGCGGTGGCCACCCGGCGCGGCCCGAACACGTCCATCAGGCGGCCGGCCAGCGGCGCGGCCAGCCCGAAGACCAGCAGGCCCAGCGCCACCGAGAACGAGAGCGTGGCGCGGCTCAGTCCCAGACCCTCTTCCATGGGCAGCAGGAACACGCCGGGCGCCGAGCGGGCGCCGGCCGCGAGCAGCAGCGCCAGCACCGTGACGCCCACGATCACCCAGCCGTAATAGAGGCGGGGCGCGGGCGTCCTGAAGGGCTCAGGCGGGGTCATGGGCCTGGGTCACAGGCTCAGTCTAGAGGGCCCGCGGGCGCGCCGCCGCCGGATCTGGACAGGCGTCTGGACAGCCGCCGCGAAGTCCCGGCCGCTCACCGGCTGGAGACCAGCCCCAGCGAGGGCGCGGCGCAGCTGCCCCGCACGATCAGCCGGGCCGGGAAGGTCTCGTGTGCCCCCGCCGGCGCGGGGCGGCCCTCCAGCTGCGCGAGCAGCCGGCGCACGCTGGCGGTCGCCATGTCGGCGGCCGGCTGCTCCAGCACCGTGATGGGCGGCTCGACCAGGGCCGTCCAGGGGTAGTTGTCGAAGGTGATCAGGCTGAGGTCCGCCGGGATGCTCAGGCCCCGCTCGCGGATGGCGCGGTAGGCCCCGACCGCCTGCGTGCCGGTCAGCGCGATCAGGGCCGTGGGCGGGGCGGGCAGGGCCAGCAGTTCGTGGGTCAGGGCGTAGGCGGTGTCCTCGGTCAGCAGCGTGACCCGCTGGTACTCGGGGGGCACGCTCAGGCCCAGGGCGTTCATGGCCTCGGGGAAGGTGCGGCTGCGCTCCTCGGGGTGGATGACCGGGTGGTAGGTGCCCAGCGCGGCGATCGCGCGGTGGCCCAGGCCATGCAGGTAGCCCACCGCCTCGGACATCGCGCGGGGGTTGTCCAGGGTCACGCTGGGGTAGGGGCTGTGGGGCGGCCGGTAGTCGTACTGCACGACGCAGGTGCCGCGCGCCGAGAGCCGCGCCAGGTAGTCGCCGCTGTCCATCCCGTAGCCGGGGCGCAGCATGATGCCGCCCACCCGCTGCCCGTACAGCCGCCGCAGTTCCTCCAGCTCCCGCGCGGCGGAGTACTCGTTCTCGGAGATGATCAGGGTGTAGCCGGCGCCGGCCAGCGCGTGGGCGGCGGTGCGCGCGAACTGGGCGAAGAACGGCTCCAGGATCGAGGCCACGATGAGGCCAATGGTGGTGCTCTGCCCCCCGCGCAGGCTGCCGGCGCGCTGATCGGGCTCGTAGTGGAGCTGCTCGATGGCCTGCTGCACCCGGCCCAGGGTCTCGGGCGTGAGCTTGTCGGGCTCGCGCAGGGCGCGCTTGGCGGTGGTGGGGGAGACGCCCGCCAGTCGCGCGACGTCCTGGATGGTGGGCATGGCGCCAGTGTAGGCTATGGAGGCGCGCAAACCACGTGAAGGTGGTCACGAGCTCATTGAACCGGGTTCAGTGTTTTCACCGTTTCACTAGACAACGCCGGCCCGGTGTGGTTCACTGATGGCCACGAGACCATTTCAAGAGTGTTCAGGTGGAGCGGCCACCTGGCCCGCCCGGCACGGCTGTGTGCCCGGAGCGACTGCCCCGCGCCGTGCTCACGCCGTCAGCCCCTGGGCGGCCCCGGAGGAACACCCATGAAACGTCCCCTGCTGCTCAGCCTTGCCCTGACCGCCGCCGCCGTCGCCACGACGGGCCTGGCCGCCTCCACCATCACCATCGCCACCGTGAACAACCCCGACATGGTGACCATGCAGGGGCTCACCCCCGAGTTCAACAAGAAGTACCCGGACATCACGGTCAAGTGGGTCGTGCTGCCCGAGAACGAACTGCGCCAGAAGATCACCCTGGACGTGGCCTCCGGCGCGGGATCGTTCGACGTCGCCACGGTGGGCGCCTACGAGGTGCCGATCTGGGCCAAGAACGGCTGGCTCGATCCGCTGACCCCCATGTTCGCCAAGAACGCCGAGATCGCCAGGAGCTACAACGTCAACGACATCATCCCCGGCGTCCGCACGGCGCTCACGGTGAACGGCAACCTGTACGCCGTGCCCTTCTACGCCGAAAGCTCGATGACCTTCTACAACAAGGATCTCTTCAAGGCCGCCGGCCTCACCATGCCGCAGAACCCCACCTGGCAGCAGGTGCAGGGCTTCGCCGCCAAGATCCACAAGCCCGCCAGCGGCGTGTACGGCATCTGCCTGCGCGGCCTGCCCGGCTGGGGCGAGAACATGGCCTTCTTCACCACCATGGTCAACACCTTCGGCGGGCGCTGGTTCGACAACAACTGGCAGGCCCAGCTGAACACGCCGGCCTGGAAGTCGGCCATGACCTTCTACGTCGACACCCTCAAGAAGTACGGCCCCCCCGGCGCCACCTCCAACGGCTTTACCGAGAACCTGACGCTGATGAGCCAGGGCAAGTGCGGGATGTGGGTCGACGCCACCGTGGCCGCCGGCTTCCTGAGCGACCCCGGCTCCTCCAAGATCGTCAAGAGCGTGGGCTTCGCCAACGCCCCGGTCGGCACCACGCCGCGCGGCAACGCGTGGTACTGGAGCTGGAACCTCGCCATTCCCAAGTCCACCAAGCAGGAGGACGCGGCCTTCAAGTTCATCACCTGGGCCACCAGCCCCGAGTACATCGCGCTGGTCGCCAAGACCAAGGGCACCTGGGCCTCGGTGCCCCCCGGCACCCGCACCAGTACCTACAACAACGCCAACTACAAGAAGGCGGCCGGGGCCTTCAGCTCGCTGGTGCTCAGCTCCATCACCAAGGCCGACGTCACCAAGGCGACCAAGGATCCCGTGCCTTACACCGGCATCCAGTACGTCGCCATCCCCGAATTCCAGGCGCTGGGCACTCAGGTCGGCCAGTACCTCGCCGGCGCCCTGAGCGGCCAGGCCACCATCGACCAGACCCTCAAGCTGGCGCAGGACGCCGCCAATAAGACCGCCAAGGAAGGCGGCTACCAGAAGTAAGCCCGGAGCCGTACGCGGGCGGGAGGAGGGAGGCGTGCCTTGGCCCCCTCCTCCCGCCCGCCTTCTTCCCGCTCCCCGCCGGAGGTGAAGTTCATGACCGTCGCTGCCACACCCACCACGGTGACCACCACGGCGCCCACGCCCAAACGCGGGCTGCGCCTGACCCCCGCCGCGCTGATCTGGCCGGCCCTGCTGTACCTGATCACGACCACCCAGGTGCCGTTTTTCATGACGGTCTACTACTCGTTCTTCCGCTACAACCTGGTCGAGCCGGACAACCGGCCCTTCGTGGGACTGGCGAACTACGCCAACCTGCTCACCAATCCCGAGAACTTCCGCATCGTGGTCAACACCCTGGTGCTGGCGCTGGGCACGCTGCTGCTGACCCTGATCATCGGCGGCGCCATGGCCCTGCTGCTCAACCGCGACTTTCCCGGCCGGGCGCTGCTCCGCACCGTCATGATCAGCTCCTTCCTGGTCATGCCCATCGTCACGGCCGTGATCTGGAAGAACATGCTGCTCAACCCGGTCTCGGGCTTCTTTTCCTGGGTCACGCTACGGCTCGGGCTGCAGCCGGTGGATTTCCTGGCGCAGTATCCGATGGGCAGCGTGATCGCCATGATCACCTGGGAATGGATGCCGTTCGCCATGCTGATCCTGCTCACCGGCCTGCAGAGCCTGCCCGACGACCAGCTCGAGGCCGCGCGGCTCGACGGCGCCTCGCCGCTGCAGGAGTTCCAGCACATCGTCCTGCCGCACTGGTCGCAGGCCATCCAGGTGGTCGTGCTGATGGAGACCATCGCGCTGCTTCAGGTGTACGGCGAGATCTACGGCTCGACCTCCGGGGGGCCGGGGCTGGCGACCACAAATTTGCCCTACTTCATCTACCAGAAGGCCTTTGCCGAGTACAACATCGGGCTGGCCAGCGCCGCCGGGGTGCTGACCGTGGTGCTGACCAACATCCTGGCGGTGTACCTGCTGCGCTTCATGAGCCGCAGCAAGTCGAGCCTGGGAGGCTGACATGACGACCCTGCCGACCGTCCGCCCCGCCGCTCCGAAACCGGCCGCTCCCCGCCCCACCAGCCAGCGCCACGCGCTGCGCAACGGCCTGCTCACCGCGCTGACCTACCTGATCGCGCTGGCCTTCCTGTTTCCGCTCGTCTGGATGATCCTGGCCGCCTTCAAGACCGAGGCCCAGGCCTTCGCCACCCCGCCGGTGTTCGTCTTCACGCCCACCCTGGAGAACTTCGAGAAGGCCCTGGGCGGCTACTTCCCGGCGCTGAGAAACAGCCTGATCGCGGCGCTGGGCTCCACCCTGGCGGCGTTCGCGCTGGGCCTGCCGGCCGCCTTCGCGCTGGCGGTCTACCCGACCCGGCGAGCCCAGGGCGTGCTCACCTGGATGCTGAGCACCAAGTTCATGCCGGCGGTGGGCGTGATCGTCCCGCTCTTCTTGATCTACCGCAACCTGGGGCTGCTCGACACCCTGCCGGGCCTGATCCTGATGTACACCACCATGAACCTGCCGCTGGTGGTCTGGATGATGCACTCCTACATGACCGAGATCCCGCAGGCCATCTACGAGGCGGCCAAGGTCGACGGCGCCTCGGTGAGCCGGGAGTTCTTCAACATCGCGCTGCCGCTCTCGCTGCCCGGCATCTTCGCCACCGCGCTGCTGTGCCTGATCTTCGCCTGGAACGAGGTCTTCTTCGCCCTGAACCTGACCAACTCGGACGCCGCGCCGCTGAGCGTGTTCATCGGCTCCTTCAAGACCAGCCAGGGGCTCTTCTGGGCGCAGCTCTCGGCCGCCGCCACCCTGACCGTGCTGCCCGTGCTGATCTTCGGCTGGATCGCCCAGCGCCAGCTCGTGCGCGGTCTGAGCTTCGGGGCCGTGAAATAGGCGGCTCCGGGAGCCCGCCCCGCACACCCTTCCCGGGCCCAGCCCGTTCCACGTTCCCGGAGTCCGGAGTCCCCATGACCGTCAAACTCAACCGTGCGGCCCTGTCCACCCTGGATCAGCGCGTTGCTGTGCCCCAGTACGATCCCAGCGCGCTCACCTCCGGCATCGTCCACTTCGGGGTCGGCGGCTTCCACCGCTCGCACGAGGCGATGTACCTCGACCGGCTGCTGGGTGCGGACGCCGCTGGATCGGCACAGTGGGGCATCTGCGGCGTGGGCGTCATGCCCGGCGACGCCCGCATGCGGGACGTGCTGGCCGCGCAGGATCACCTCTACACCCTGGTCTCCCGCGCGCCCGACGGCCACGCCGAGGCCCGCGTGATCGGCGCCCTGCACGAGTTCCTGTTCGCGCCCGACGATCCCGAGGCGGTGCTGGAGAAACTGGCGAGCCCTGAGACGCGGATCGTCTCGCTCACCGTCACCGAGGGCGGCTACGGCACCGACAACGCCACCGGCGAGTTCGATCCCTCGGGGGCCGACTTCCAGCATGACCTGACGCCCGGGGCCGTGCCCCGCACGGTCTTCGGCTACGTCACCGAGGGGCTGCGGCGCCGGCGGGAGCGCGGCCTGCGGCCCTTCACCGTCCTGTCCTGCGACAACATGCAGGGCAACGGCCACGTGGCGGGGCAGGCCTTCGCCACCTTCGCCCGCCTGAAAGACCCCGAACTGGGCGAGTGGGTGGCCCGCGAGGTCGCCTTCCCCAGCTCGATGGTCGACCGCATCACGCCCGTGACCACCGAGCAGACCCGCCAGGAGGTCGCCCGCGAATTCGGCGTGGACGACGCCTGGCCGGTGGTGGCCGAGGCCTTTACCCAGTGGGTACTGGAAGACCGCTTCACCCTGGGCCGGCCCGCGCTGGAGACGGTCGGCGTGCAGCTGGTGCCGGACGTCGAGCCCTACGAGCTGATGAAACTGCGGCTGCTCAACGCCTCGCATCAGGCGATGGGCTGCCTGGGCCTGCTGGCCGGTTCCACCTATGTCCACGAGGTCTGCGGGCAGCCGGACTTCGTGGACTTCCTGCTGGGCTACATGGCGCGGGAGGCCACGCCCACCCTGCGCCCGGTGCCGGGCATCGACCTGGCCGCCTACCGCGCAGAGCTCATCGAGCGCTTCGCCAGCCCGGCCATCCGGGACACCCTGGCCCGCCTGATCGTGGACGCCTCCGAGCGCATCCCCCGCTTCCTGCTGCCGGTGGTGCGCGCGCAGCTGGACGCCGGCGGCGAGATCGCCCGCTGCGCGCTGGTGGTCGCCTCCTGGGCGGCCTACATCGAGGCGGTGGACGGGGGGCGCTTCCCGGCGCTGAGCGACCCGCGCGCCGCCGAGCTGCAGGGCGCGGTGCGCCGTGAGGCCCGGCAGCCGGGCGCGTTCCTGGAGCTGCGGGCCGTGTTCGGCGAGCTGGGGCAGAGCGCCCGGTTCCGGGCTGCCTACCTCGCGGCGCGCGCGAGCCTGCAGAGCGACGGCCCGCTGGGCGCGCTGCAGCGCCTCGCCCGCGACGTCCCCACGGCGTCTGCGGTGCGGGCGTCCGGCGGCGTGAAGACCCCGTCCTGAGGGCTCCATCGAACCCATCTGATCCGCCCGCCTGAGTCCGCTCCGCCCCTCTCCCCGGCCGGCCCAGCTTCCGGCCCCACCACAAGGACTCGCCCATGACCCAGCTCCCCACTCCCCCCCAGATCCTCGACCTGTTCCGCCTCGACGGCCGCCACGCGGTGGTGACCGGCGCTGCCCAGGGCATCGGCTTCGAGATCGCCCGAGGGCTGGCCCAGGCCGGCGCCCGCGTGACCATCGCCGACCTGAACCCCGACGTGGGCACCGAGGCGGCCCAGGGCATCGGCGCCGCGTTCGAGGTGCTCGACGTCACCGACGCGGCCGCGGTGGCCGCGCTCGCCGCCCGGCTGCCTGACGTGGAGATCCTGGTGAACAACGCCGGGATCGTGCGCAACACGCCCGCCGAGTCCACCCCCGACGAGGACTGGACGGCCGTGATGCGGGTCAACCTCGACGGCGTGTTCTGGTGCTGCCGCGAATTCGGGCGCCCCATGCTCGCGCGCGGTAAGGGCGCCATCGTCTCCACCGCCTCCATGAGCGGGATGATCTCGAACCACCCGCAGCCGCAGGCGGGCTACAACGCGAGCAAGGCGGGCGTGATCCACCTGACCCGCTCGCTGGCGGGCGAGTGGGGGGGCCGGGGCGTGCGCGTGAACGCGGTGGCGCCCGGTTACACCGCCACGCCCCTGACCCGGCGCGGCCTGGAGACGCCCGAGTGGCGCGACACCTGGCTGAAGGAAACCCCGATGGGCCGCCTCGCGGAGCCCGCCGAAATCGCCCCGGCCGTGCTGTACCTCGCCTCCGACGCGTCGAGCTTCGTGACCGGGCACACCCTGGTCGTGGACGGGGGGTACACGTGCTGGTGAGTCCAATGCCGGTGAGCAGAGGAGAGAATAGACCATGACCTCCGTCTCCTCGAAAACGGCCGTCCTGACCGTCCACCGCACGCTGGCCTGGGAGACCCGCGAGGTCGCCGCCCCCGGCCCCCGCGAGGTGCGCGTGCGGGTCGGGCGCATCGGCGTGTGCGGCTCCGACGTGCACTACTACACCCACGGGCGCATCGGCCGCTTCGTGGTCGAGGGGCCGCTCGTGCTGGGCCACGAGGTCAGCGGCGTGGTAGACGCGGTCGGGGCGGGCGTGACCCGCGTGAGGCCCGGCGACCGGGTGGCGCTGGAGCCCGGCTACCCCTGCCGGCGCTGCGCCTACTGCAAGTCCGGTGCCTACAACCTCTGCCCCGAGATGACCTTCATGGCCACGCCGCCCGTGGACGGGGCGCTCAGCGAGTACGTGCTGTGGCCCGACGACTTCGTGTTCCCGGTGCCCGACTCGGTCTCGGACGACGCGGCGGCGCTGCTCGAGCCGCTGGCGGTGGGCGTCTGGGCCGCGCGCAAGGGCGAGGTGCGCCCCGGGTACTCGGTCGCGGTGCTGGGCGCCGGCCCCATCGGCTGCACCACGATCATGGCGGCGCGGGCGGCGGGCGCCACGACCATCATCGCGGTCGATCTGGAAGACTTCCGCCTGGAGCTCGCCCGCCGGGTCGGCGCGACCCACACCTTCAACGCCCGCAGCGGCGACGCGCTGGCCTTCATCCGCGAGCTGGGCGCGGCGCAAGGCGGCCTGCCGCTCTCGCACGGCGGGGTGGACGTGGCCTTCGAGACGGCGGGTTCGCTGCCCACCACCCGCCTGAGCATGAGCGCGCCCAAGCCGGGCGGCGTCGCCGTGCTGGTGGGCCTGCCCCCCGATCCCGAGGTGAGTCTGGACATCGTGGGCGCCGCCAGCCGCGAGGTGACCCTCAGGGGCGTGTTCCGCTACGCCAACTGCTACCCGGCCGCGATCGGGCTCGTCGCCAGCGGCGCCGTGAACCTGGACGCGCTGGTCACGCAGCGCTACGCCTTCGGCCAGACGCCCGAGGCCTTCGAGTTCGCCGACCGCGAGAAGCGGGCGTCCATGAAAGTGATGATCGATGTCGGCTGAGACGGGCCGAGACCTGCTGATCGGCGTGGACGTCGGCACCTATTCCAGCAAGGGGGTGCTGGTCGATCTGTCGGGCGCCATTCGGCGGCAGCACACGGTGCCCCACGGCATCGACATGCCGCACCACGGGCACGTCGAGCAGGACGCCGACCTCGTGTGGTGGGCCGACGTGCAGGCCATCCTGCGGGAGCTGCTGTCCGAACCGGGCACGGCCGGGCGGGTGGCAGGGGTCGCCTGCAGCGCCATCGGCCCGACACTGCTGCCGCTGGATGGGGCCGGAACCCCCCTGCGGCCCGGCATCCTGTACGGCATCGATACCCGCGCCCAGGCGCAGATCGAGGCGCTGGAGGCCGAGATCGGCGCCGACGCGATCTTCGCGCACAGCCACATGGCGCTGACCAGCCAGGCGATTGGCCCCAAGATGCGCTGGCTGCGCGAACACGAGCCGGAGGTCTGGACCCGAACCGCGATGCTCACCACCGCGAGCAGTTACCTGACCTTCCGGCTGACCGGCGAGCACGTCATCGACCACCACACCGGCGCCCACACCATGCCGCTGTACGACCCGCGCACGCGCTCCTGGACCGACCGCTACGCGGCGGCCGTGCTGGGCGACCGGCGCCTGGACGTCCTGCCCCGCCTCGCCTGGAGCGACGAGGTCGCCGGCCACGTCACCGCGCAGGCGGCGGCCGAGACCGGGCTGCGCGAGGGCACGCCGGTCGCCGTGGGCACGGTGGACGCGCTCGCCGAGGGCCTCAGCGTGGGCGCCTTGCAGCCCGGCGACCTGATGGTCATGTACGGCTCCTCGACCTTCTTCATCCTCGTGCAGGACGCCCCCACGCCCGACCCGCGCGTGTGGTCGGTCGGCGGCGCGTTCCCGGGGCAGGTCAACCTGGCCGCCGGCATGGGCACCACCGGCTCGCTGACCCGCTGGTTCGTGGATGAGTTCGCCCAGGAGCACGAGACCGCCGCCGCCTACGACACCCTGTTCGCCGGGGCGGCGGCCCTCGCCCCCGGCGCGGACGGCCTGCTCCTGCTGCCCTACTTCAGTGGCGAGCGCACGCCCATCAACGATCCGCGCGCCCGCGGCGTGATCGCCGGGCTGACCCTCTCTCACACCCGTGAACACCTCTTCCGAGCCGCGCTGGAGGGGGTCGGCTACGGCGTCCGCCACAACCTCGAGGCCTTCCGCGACCTGGGGGCCGACATCCGGCGGGTCGTGGCGGTGGGGGGCGGTACCCGGGGCCACACCTGGCTGCAGATCGTCTCGGACATCTGCGGGCTGGCGCAGGAGGTGCCGCAGGTCACGGTGGGCGCCTCCTACGGCGACGCCTTCCTGGCCGGGCTCGCGGCCGGCGTGCTGGAGCGGGATGACCTGAACACCTGGGTCAGGCCCGGCGAACGGGTGGAGCCCAATGGAGCCCTGAAGCCCGAGTATGACCGCCTGTACTCGCTGTACCGGGAGCTCTACACCCAGACCCGGGACACGGTGCACGCACTGGGCGGGGTGGGCTGAGCAGGCCGAGTCCGACTTGCTCGCCGTCTCCTACACTGGTCTCCATATGCAGTCCTACCTCGACCTGATGCGCCAGGTGCTCGAACACGGCGCCGTCAAGACCGACCGCACCGGCACCGGCACGCGCTCGGTCTTCGGCGCCCAGCTCAGATTCGACCTTCAGGCGGGCTTTCCGCTGGTGACCACCAAGAAGGTTCACCTCAAGTCCATCATCCACGAGCTGCTGTGGTTCCTGAAGGGGAGCAGCAACGTCGCCTACCTGAAGGACAACGGCGTGAGCATCTGGGACGAGTGGGCGGGGGCGGACGGCGAACTCGGCCCGGTCTACGGGGTGCAGTGGCGCAGCTGGCCCACGCCGGACGGCCAACACATCGACCAGATCGCGCAGGTCATCGAGCAGATCAAGTCCAATCCAGATTCCCGCCGCCTGATTGTCTCGGCATGGAACGTGGGCGAGATCGAGCAGATGGCCCTTCCCGCCTGCCATGTCCTGTTTCAGTTCTACGTGGCGGATGGGCGGCTGTCGTGCCAGTTATATCAGCGCTCCGCCGATCTGTTCCTGGGCGTACCCTTCAACATCGCCTCCTACGCCCTGCTCACCCTGATGGTCGCGCAGGTCTGCGGCCTGGAACCCGGCGAGTTCATCTGGACGGGCGGCGATTGCCACCTGTACAGCAACCACTTTGAGCAGGCCCGCGAGCAGCTGGGGCGTGAGCCCCGTCCCCTCCCGACCATGCACCTGAATCCGGACGTGAAGGATATCGACGCCTTCATATACAGCGATTTCAGCCTCACCGGCTACGATCCGCACCCGCGGATCAAGGCCCCGGTTGCCGTGTGAGCCCACGCCTCACCTTCGTCGTGGCGATGGCCGAAAACCGCGTGATCGGGAAGGATGGAGACCTGCCCTGGCGCCTGCCCGCCGACCTCTTCCACTTCAAACGGCTGACCTTGGGCAAGCCGGTGGTCATGGGCCGCAAGGTCTACGACTCGCTTCAGCGTCCCCTGCCGGAGCGGCACAACATCGTCCTGAGCCGCAACCCTGGGTACCATGCGCCGGGCTGCACCGTCGTGACGTCTCCCGATGCTGCCCTGGACGCCGCCGGAGACGTGCCCGAGGTCATGATCATCGGCGGCGAGGAGATCTACCGGCTGTACCTGCCTCAGACTGACCGCGTGGAGCTGACGCTCGTTCACGCGCAGATCGTGGGCGACACCTGGTTTCCCGAGCTGCCTGGCGAATGGAGAGAAGTCGCCCGCCGCGAGCGCCCCGCCGATGAGCGCAACCGGTATGACCTGAGCTTCCTGACGCTTGAACCGGCCTGAAGGCTGAGTGGGCACCGGGGACAGCACTGATTGGTGCGAAGGAACCCGATGAGTCTGGTGCTCCAGGATGACTGTTCCGTCCTGCGTGAAGCTGGCATGACGCCGTTTCCTGGCCATCGAAGAGGAAGCCATGACCTTTACAACGTGTTGGGCCAAGTGGTTGGAGAGAGGTGCCGACCACTGGCTTGTCAGAAGAGGTATAGACATAACGGGGCTTACAGATCACCTCAGCACACCCGGTCTGTATGTTTCCTTACTACTTCCTCTTGCTCCTCAATTCATTAATAGTAAATGATATCTCGGTCATTTCCAGCGTCCCGGATCCTCGACATGATGGGAGATCGCCGGGGGACGGTGGTGGTGAGCCTGAACACCGACGAGATGATCCTGATCGGCGAGAGCGTGAACCTGACGCCCTACGGGTGCTGGCAGGTGCTCGAGCGTCTGGACGAAATCTCCCCTGGGGTGGTGACCCTCCGCTGCTCACTCTGCAGTGACCTCAAGTGCACCCAGAGGGTTGAGAACCGGCCGGGAGCCGCGAGTACAACGCCGACATCGCCCTGAAGCCTGGCACTGGCCTCTACGGGTGCGCGGCGGGCCTGAACTGAAACTGATCCCAGCCCACCCGGCTGTGGCACCCATGTGCCTCACTCCTGCTGATGCGCTGGACTTCGCTGAAATCGTGAGGGGTTCATGGATGGTGATCCACAGCCCCTTCCACTTCATGGGGAAGCCGATGACGCAGCACCGGCAGACACTCATCCCGATCCGGGTGAGGGCACCTCGCACAGGACGGAGGTGGTGCGGGCGCAACGGGCCATTCCGAACGACCCCGCCGGTCATGGGTCGTGCCGGATCAGATGGACGCGGCGATGCGCTGGCTCGAGGTGCAGTTCAGCCCCTCCAGCCTTCAGACGGGCGGCACGATCCCTGGTTCGTGGGTGGGCGATGCCTGATGATGCCGTGCCTGACGAGCAGGAGCAGACCTCCAGCCAATGCCGCGTGCCCCTCCTTGAGGCCGTGGTTTGTCTTTCCTCCTCCTGGGCGCCGCCGCTGCCCGGCTCGGCCCGGCTTCTTGAACCCGGCCCTGTTGAAGTTCAGTACTGTTCCAGCAGGCGCTGGAATTCCTGACGGCCGTGCACGATGTCCAGCACATCGTCGCGGTACATGGATGTGAGCAGCGAGACGGCTTCCTCCTGGGGGAAGTTGAGCTTCTGGATCACAGTCCATACGTCCTGCACACCGTCCAGATGCCGGAGAAAGAGGTTGCCCCGGATGCCGGCCGGCGGCTGGCGCACATTGGAGGCGGGTTTGATCCGGGGCACGATGAACTTCAGGCCACTGATGGCGCCCTGTTCGATCAGCTCCTGCTCGATCAACTGCCGCACGGCGACCTGCGCCGCTTCCGCCTCCAGCCCGCTGAGGTGCACCACCCGCTGCAGGGAACGCCGACCATTAACCCAGCGCAGCAGCGCCCAGGCCTCCGAGGTGACGGTCACCGGCTGAACAACGCCTGCCAGCTGAAAGACACTGTCCAGAGGCAACGTTCCCTGAGCGGTGAGCGCCTCGGCCAGTACGTCCCCTCCGGGGATGGCGGCGCTGGGTACCGGCAGCGGCAGGCCGGGTGCGAAGTCATAGCGTTCAGGTCGGCTGCCCAGGACGCGCGGCAGGGCCGCTCTCGCCTGAAGGCGCAGGGCCGTTCTCAACTGCAAAGCGGTCAGGACGCGCATCCGAAGAAGCGTCTGTCCCAGCAGCCCGCCTGCCGTGAGCGCGGTTCTGAGCGCCTCTTCGTGCACCAGACCCTGCTCGAGCAGAACGGCGCCCAGGGCCCGGTCGCCCTGCACCGCGTCCAGCTTGCCGCCGTTCAGGTGCAGCGTGACCCCGGACGGGTGCAGCGTCAGGCGCCCTGTGAGCTGCTGGGTGATCAGGTAGCACAGGCACTCCTGAAAAGGCCAGCGGTCGTGGGTTTCCGAGAACGCTCCACGCGGCGCCTGCAGAGGGGGGAGGTGTGAAGCAGCCGGAACCGTCAGAACGGCAGAAGTCATACCTGAAGATCGGCACAGTGCGTCATGGGCAGGTCTTTGAAGAAGCTCACACCGAATCCCCTACAGCGCTCTGCCGCCCCGCTTCAGCACAGAGGCAACTCCGGGCACCATCACCTGGTCGCGGGCGCACAGCCCAGTGGGGCCCGGCCAGCACGTCGTCAGCACGGTGGCATCGGCCGTGCGGGTCAGGGAGGAGGGCCGCGTCAATCCCACGCGACGCGTTCAGCGGAAAGCTCCCCGGGGGGGGTGTGGCCCCCACCGGGTCAAGGCGCCGCGCCGACCACCCCCTGCCGATCACTCTGCGTCCAGATCCAGGGTCAGGAAGGCGGCCACGGCCTGCGGATCAAACTGACGTCCACTCTGGCTGCGCAGCTCCTCCCGGGCCTGCTGCGGGCTCCACGCGGCTTTGTAGGGCCGCACGCTGGTCAGGGCGTCATAGGTGTCGACCACGCTGAACAGCCGGGCCAGATACCCGATCCGGTCATGCGCCAGCCCATGAGGGTAGCCGGAGCCGTCCCAGCGTTCGTGGTGATGGAGGATCACGTCCAGCGCCTCGGCCGGCAGGCTGGGCAGCCGGGCGGCCAGATCGTACCCGAGTTGAGGATGGCGGCGGATCCAGGTCCACTCGGCCTCGTTCAGGGCGCCGGATTTAAGAAGCACCTGATCCGGCAGGGCGATCTTGCCCAGGTCGTGCAGCAGCGCCCCCAGGTGCAGCGCTTCGAGCAGATCCGGCGGAAGTCTGAGCGCCTCGCCGAGCCGGCCCGCCAGTCCCGCCACCCGCTGGGTATGGCCGCGGGTCTCCAGATCCCGCGCCTCCAGCACGACGCCCACCATCTCCAGCGCGTGATTGCGCGCCGCACGGAGCCGCACTTCTTCAGTGGCGCGGATGGTGGCATAGTGAACCCGCTCAGCCACGCCCCGCAGCGCGGTCGAGGCCAGCGGTTGAGGGCGCGGCGGGCCCGTCCAGATCAGCCCGATCAGCCGTGGCCCGCAGACCTCGGAAATTGTGCTGGGCGAGGCGAAGCCCAGGGTGCCCAGCACCTCCGCTAAGCCCTGCTCGTCGGCGGGAGCGGGCACCCGCAGGCGGCGGCCCAGCACGTCCAGATGGAGGCCGTCGCTGATGAAGGCGTCGGCCGCCCCGAAGCCGCTGACCGTCTCGTGCAGCCCGGTGGTGAGCAGCAGTTCAGGATCCTGTATGGGCCGGAGGGTCTCGCCCAGGTGAGCGATCACCCGCAGGGCATGGTGCTCCTCGAGCAGTCCCGGTGCCTGTGCCTGAGCTTCCTCCAGCAGGCTGCCCAGCCAGGTGCCCAGGGCGGGTGGCAGGGACGGCGGGCGGCCGTGTGGGGTGAAGCCGTCGAGGTTGAGGTGGGCCCGAACCTGACCGTCCAGGGCGATGGGCAGCAGCACATTCCAGCGCAGCTCGGCGAGGCTGGCCTGTGCCCGCAGCGTCTCGAAGTGGGCCAGGGGCGGGAACATCCGTTCGATGGCGGCCAGGTGGGCGTGCAGCGCCTCACCCTCGAGGCTGCGCGGCACCCCCCGCCGCCACAGGTCGTCGCCCTGACCGTACCAGGCGCGCTCGGTGTAGGTGGGCAGCGCCAGTCCGCGCAGGTGAACCGGATAGCCGGCGACCGCCCGCACGCTGAAGTGCGAGCCGCTCCGGATCGCCAGGGACGCGCGCTGCACGCCTGGAAGCACGGTGCACAGCGCCTGCAGCACCTCGTCCCAGCAGCGGTCAAGGTGCGCCGGGTCGCCGGCGTGCAGGGCGGTTCGGACGTCCTGGAAGGCGCTGGCGAGGTCGGGGGGTGCGGGCAGGGCGGTGGACGTCATAGAGAGGAAGGTGCCGGGCAGATCACGAGGTGGCCGCGGCATGGCGGGCCTGGCACGCGGAACACTGTGCCTTGGCCGGGTCAGGCCACGGTCTGCCAGGTGTCCCAGGCGGTTCGCCGCGCCGCCTGGAGAGCGCAGACCGGAGCCGGTATTCCGGTGGCCCTGGAGCACAAACGCGCCCACCGATCCGGACAGCAGGCCGCCCAGCGTCGGCTGCGCGCCCCCCTCACGTCACTGCCGACCCAGCGCTCCGGCCAACCACATGAAGGGGGACACGGACTGGCGGCGTGGCGGAGCGTCGCCACAGGAGCCTGTCCAGGGTGGCGAACGAATCCGAGACCGCATCAGCCGGACAGGATCGAGCAGGACTACCGGCGCCCCATCAGGGCAGGCGATGCGGCCGGCCGCGAGGGTCAGGCGCACGGGGGCGCCGCAGCTCCCCGAGCAGCTCCCCGACCACACCTCTCGTCGGCACTCCCCCTCATTCTTGACCTGACGCGTGCTCGGTTCTCCGCCGCGGAGATCGAGGGAAACCGTGTGCTCGAGTGATGAGGCTGGCCGGCTGGCAGGGCATTCCCAGCCTGGAGTACTTCACCGCAGCCGAAGTTACAGAAAATGTAATCCTGAGCAGTATTGTGTCTCATGAAGAAAAATAAAGATGAGGTGGCCGCGCCCAAGTCCAAGTCTCAACCCAGGCCCAAGACGCAGGAGCGCATCGCCGCCGCGTTGGAGCGGATTGCCGACGCCCTCGATTCTCCAGCGTCCGCGACCACAGCCCCAGCCCCCGAGCGGGTGAAGGCGGCGTCCAGCACCCCCTGAGGCGCAGGGAGTCCGCTCTGTCCGGTCAGATTCGGCGCGGCAGGCAGCGCCGGAGTGTTCACCAGAGGCATACAGCCGAACCTTCGCAGTACCAGAAAGCACCAGACCAACTGGTGTTTGCGCCTCCCTCGCTGATGCCGACCGGTGTCGTGGCTCCGCGCTATGGACCTATGGAAACTCTGCAAGAGGACGCGCTCTATTGCCGGGCTGACCGGAGCGTGGACGGAGACCGCCCGCTGCGACCGGGCCGCAGATGAGCGCACGCCCTACGGCCTGAGCGTCCTGACATTGCAGCGCACCGGGGGCTGACGCTCCGTTGGGGTAGAGAAGGTTCCAGTCTGCCCTCACAATGGGGAATCGTCCCTGGGGCTGCGCGGCCTTCCAGGCGGCGGTGAGGAGGCCCAGCCATGCAACTCACCGAACGCGAACGCGACAAACTCCTGATCTTCACGGCCGCTCAGGTCGCCCGCGCCCGCCGCGAGCGGGGCCTGAAGCTCAACCACCCCGAGGCCGTGGCGCTCATCACCGCCGAGGTGCTGGAGGGCATCAGAGATGGCCGGGGCGTGGCCGACCTGATGGGCTGGGGCGCCACGATCCTGAGCGCCGACGACGTGATGGACGGCGTGCCCGAGCTTATCCACGACATCCAGGTCGAGGGCACCTTCCCGGACGGCACCAAGCTGGTGACCATCCACGACCCCATCCGGGGCGGGCGCAGCGAGGTCGTGCCCGGCGAGTACCTGCTGCAGGACGGCGAGATCGAGCTGAACGCCGGGCGCCCCGTGACGCCGCTGAGGGTCGCCAACACCGCCGACCGGCCCATCCAGGTGGGCAGCCATTTCCACTTCTTCGAGGTCAACGCGGGCCTGCACTTCGACCGCGACAGCGCTTACGGGCAGCGCCTGGACATCCCCGCCGGCACGGCCGTGCGCTTTGAGCCCGGCGAGGAGCGCGACGTGACACTCGTGCCGCTGGGCGGCACCCGGACGGTCTACGGCATGAACGCCCTGGTGAGCGGCGAACTGGACGCCGAGGGAATGAAGGCGGCGGCGCTACAGCGGGCACGGGAGCAGGGATTCGAAGGGGCGGAGTGAGACCCCGCACCGGTCTGTTGGCCCTCTGCCCCCCCGCAGGAGGCTGCCCATGCGCGTGACCCGCCGCCAGTACGCCGACCTGTACGGCCCGACCACCGGCGACCGCGTGCGGCTGGGCGACACGGGCCTGCTGATCGAGGTCGAGCGCGACCACACCACCTACGGCGAGGAGGTCAAGTTCGGCGGCGGCAAGGTCATCCGCGACGGGCTGGGGCAGAGCAGCGCCGCGACCCGCGCCGATCCGGACGTGCCCGATCTGGTCATCACCAATGCGCTGATCCTCGACCACTGGGGTGTCGTGAAGGCCGACGTGGGCGTGAAAGACGGGCGAATCACGGCCATAGGCAAGGCGGGGAATCCGGGCACCCAGGACGGGGTGAGCCGGGGGCTGACCATCGGGGCCAGCACCGAGATCATCGCGGGCGAGGGGCACATCCTGACCGCCGGCGGGGTGGACACCCACATCCACTTCATCGCGCCGCAGCAGTGCTGGGCGGCGCTGGAGTCGGGCGTGACCACCATGATCGGTGGCGGCACCGGCCCCACGGCGGGCACCAGCGCGACCACCTGCACGCCGGGCGAGTGGCATATCTGGCGGATGCTCGAAAGCCTCGCCGGTCTGCCGCTGAACTTCGGGCTGCTGGGCAAGGGCAACGCCAGCACCGAGCCTCCGCTGGCCGAGCAGATCCGCGCCGGGGCGCTGGGCCTCAAGCTGCACGAGGACTGGGGCACCACGCCCGCCGCCATCCACGCCGCCCTCAGTGTGGCCGAACGGTACGACGTGCAGGTCGCCATCCACACCGATACGCTGAACGAGTCGGGCTTCGTCGAGGACTCCATCCGGGCCTTTGCCGGGCGCACCATCCACACCTTCCACACCGAGGGGGCGGGCGGCGGGCACGCGCCGGACATCATCCGGGTGGCGGGGCTGCCGAACGTGCTCCCCAGTTCGACCAACCCGACCATGCCGTTCACGGTGAACACGCTTCACGAGCACCTCGACATGCTGATGGTGTGCCACCACCTCTCGCCGCGGATTCCCGAGGACGTCTCTTTTGCCGAGAGCCGCATCCGCCCCGAGACGATCGCCGCCGAGGACGTGCTGCACGACCTGGGCGTGTTCTCCATGATGAGCAGCGACTCGCAGGCGATGGGCCGGGTGGGCGAGGTCATCACGCGCACGTGGCAGACGGCCCACAAGATGAAGCGGCAGCGCGGCCCGCTGGAGATTCCCGGCCTGGGCAGCGACTCCCGCGCCGACAACCTGCGGGCGCGGCGCTACGTCGCCAAGTACACCATCAATCCGGCCATCGCCCACGGCATCGCACACGAGGTCGGCTCGGTGGAGGTCGGCAAGCTGGCCGATCTGGTGCTCTGGAAACCGGCGTTTTTCGGGGCCAAGACCGCGCTTGTTCTCAAGGGCGGCCTGGTGGTCGCCGCGCAGATGGGCGACGCGAACGCCTCCATTCCCACGCCGCAACCCGTCTACCCGCGCCCCATGTTCGCCGCCCACGGGGGCGGGATGGACGCGACCTGCCTGCATTTCGTCTCGGCGGTCAGTCTGGAGGAGGGAGGGTTGCCCGAGCTGGGCCGCCGCTACAGCGCGGTGAAGGGCACCCGCACCATCGGCAAGGCGGACATGATCCTGAACGCCGGAACGCCCGACATCCACGTCAACCCCGAGACCTATGAGGTGCGCGTGGACGGCGAACTGGTGACCTGCGAGCCGCTGGACGACTTGCCGCTTGCGCAGAAGTATTTCCTGTTCTGAGAGGAAAGTGCGACCAGCACAGCAAGGCGCACAAAAACCACCCCTGCTAGACTGTCCGCATGACCCACTTTCCCGATGACTTCCGCGATTTTCTGGAAGCGCTGAGGGAGCGAGAGGTGCGGTTCATCGTGGCCGGAGCTTTCGCGCTGGCGGCGCACGGCCACCCGCGATACACCAGGGATCTGGACGTGTGGGTCGAGGTCGAACCCGGGAACGCCGAGAGGATCGTGGCCGCCCTGCAGGATTTTGGGATGGGCAGCTTGGGCCTGACGCAAGCAGATTTTCTTTCGGAGAACATGGTCATCCAGTTGGGCTATGAGCCCAATCGCATTGATCTGCTGACCACACTCGACGGGGTGTCGTTTGGAGAGGCTTACCCACGGCGGGTCATGCTCAAACTCGCGGATTGCACCGCTCCCGTTCTCGATCTGGACACCCTGAGAACCAACAAACGAGCGACTGGCCGTGTGCGAGATCTGGCCGATCTGGAGGAGTTGGGCGAATGACGAAACGCGTCATGACCGTTCACAAGTACCGCCTCGGTGAGGAACCGCCCGAGCGCGACTACTGGCTGACCCGCACGATGGAAGAGCGCGTGATGGAAGTCTTCCGGCTGCGGGCCATGTGGGGCGCGGACAGGGAGCCCATGGTGCGCGAGGTGACCAGCATCCACCGGCTGGGGGAGAAGGGGCGCAGGGCGCCGTGAGCCCCCGTGCATGAAGCCTCCATCGCCCTCGCGCTGATTGACGTGGCGAACGACGTGCTGCGCGAACACGGCGCGGCGCGGGCCCAGGGGTTGACCGTGAGGATCGGCCAGTGGTCGAGCGTGGTGCCGGAAGCTCTACAGGCAGCCTTTCCCGCCTGCGCCCTGGGTACCGGGTTGGAGGGCGCCCGCCTGAGCATCGTGACTGTGCCCGGCGTGGGCGAGTGCAGGGCCCACGGCGCCGTCGAGCTGGAGCTGACACGCGGCCTGCGCTGCCCCCTCTGCGGTCTGCCCACGCCGATGCTGCTCCAGGGAGACGAACTGGAGCTGGATGAGGTGGAGTTGGTTCCTGGGCTGACGGGCTCTGAACTGATCCGAGCAGCGCCCGAACTGCCAGCACCCGAACTGCCAGCACCCGGACTGACGGACGAGGAGTTCGCCGAGGTTGAGAAGTTGATTGAGCGTGACAGAAGCCCGCAACCAGACCGAGATATTGATTTCGACTGAAGCCGGAAAGGAGCTCACATGACGACACCTGAATCGGCTGCCCCCCGCATCGTCACCGTGCGCCAGCACATCCTCAAAGCCAACGACCAGACGGCCGCGCTGAACCGGCAGACCTTCCAGGCGGCGGGCGTGCGGGCCATCAACCTGGTCTCCAGCCCCGGCGCGGGCAAGACGGCGCTGCTGGAACGCACGCTGCGAGACCTCTGCGGTTCACTTCGGATGGGCGTGGCGGTGGGCGACCTCGCCACCGACAACGACGCGGCCCGCCTGCGACAGTGGGGCGTGCAGGCGGAGCAGATCGTCACCGGCACGGTCTGCCACCTCGACGCCGCGATGGTGCGGGGCGTGCTGGAACGCTTCGACCTCGGCTCCCTGGACGTGCTGTTCCTGGAGAACGTCGGGAATCTGGTGTGCCCCTCCTCCTACGACCTGGGCGAGGCCGCCCGCGCCGTGCTGATCTCCACCACCGAGGGCGAGGACAAGCCGCTGAAGTACCCCACCATGTTCAACACCGCCGACGTGGTGGTGGTCACGAAGATGGATCTGGCCCAGGCCGTGGACTTCGACCTGGCCCTATGCCGTGAGAACATCGACCGGGCGCGGCCGGGGGTGCCGGTCATCGAGCTGAGCAGCAAGCGGGGGACGGGGCTGACGGCGTGGTTTGACTTTGTGCGGGGGGCGTAGATGCTGCATGGACGTATCGTGACTGTCCCGGACGTGTGCAGCGGCCGCCCCACCGTGCGCGGCACGAGAATCACGGTGCGAACCGTACTGGATTTTCTGGCTGCCGGGGACATGGTGGAGGACGTTCTGGAGGGCTATCCGAATCTGACCCGTGAGGACGTGCTGGCCTGTCTGGCGTACGCGCCCGCGGACGAAACGCCGTGACTCGCCAAATTGGCACTGCCGCGCGTTCACGCCCGTGTGGACGGCGACGGCCAGAACCCTTCCCGCACCTCCACCCGGCTGTCATCCTGATTGACCTGTTCAGAGTTCATTGCGACGCCTCTTCACTCTGCCCAGCGTACAGGCCATCCCTCCCATGACCCGCCTCTCCCACCTGCGCCGCCCGCTGCTCGGCGTGTCCACCACGCCAGAAGGAGTGTCCGGCGCCGTCGTCCCCGTGCCCATGACCGCCACCGACCGCCGCCGGGTGCGCCGCCGCCTGAGCGCGCCCGACGGAGCGGAACTGCTGCTCGCCCTGCCGACCGGAACGGTGCTCACTCCCGGCACCGTGCTGGAGGTGCGTGGGGACGTGTCGTACGTCGTTGCTGCAGCTCCCGAGGACGTGGCGGTCGTCCGGCCACGCACCATGCTGGAAGCGGCGGCAGTAGCGCACGCCGTCGGCAACCTGCACCGCGATTTCGTGACGGCCGGGGACGGTGTGTTTCTGGCCCTCTGGGACGCGCCGCTGAACCTGCTGCTGACGCGCCTGGGCGTGCCGTTCACCCGCGAGACCCGCCCCTTCCACGGCCGCCCCGCCTGGGATCACGAAGGATGAGCACCCTGCCTTCTGCCATCGGCCTTCCGCCACCCGCCTCCCTGCTGAGGCTGCTCCAGCTCTCGGACTCCGCGTTTCCCACGGGCGCGTACGCCTTCAGCGACGGCCTCGAAACCCTGACCACGCGCGGCGAGGTGCGCTCGGCCGCCGACCTCACCGCTTTCCTGCAGGGGCAGCTCGCCCACGGCTGGGGCCCCCAGGACGCCCCCGCCTGCGCGCTGGCCTGGGGAGCGGACGTGGGCACGCTGGCCGAGCTGGACGCGCTGCTGGACGACCTCAAGCTGGTACAGGGGCCACGCGAGGCGAGCACCCGGATCGGCGCCAGCCTGCGCCGCGCCGCCCTGCACCTGTGGCCGGAGGTCGGAGCGACCCTCCCGCCGACCCGCCACCACGCGGTCACGTTCGGGGCGCTGGCGGGCGCGCTGGGCGTCTCCAGGCCGGACGCCGTCACCGCCTACGTCAGCTCGTGGCTGCTGGGCCGCGCGACCTCCGCCACGCGCCTGATGCGGCTGGGCGGGCTGGACGCGCAGCGCTGTGCCTCGCAGTGCGCCGTGGCCGCACAGACCTGCATCGACGCCGCCCTGAGCGCCACCCCGGGCGACCTCGCCGGCTTCACGCCGCTGCTCGACCTCGCGGCGAGTGAGCAGCCGGGGCTGGACTCGCGGCTGTTCCAGACCTGAGGCTCTGAGCGATGAGTCATGAGTCATGAGCTATGAAAAAGTTAGGTTGTTCATAGCTCACAGCCCATAGCTCACAGCTCAGAGCCCCGAATCCGTCCCCCGACCCCTGGAGGAGACCCCATGACCCCACCCCTGGCCCCCCTGAAGATCGGCGTCGGCGGCCCGGTCGGCTCCGGCAAGACGGCGCTGCTCGAAGCGCTGTGCCGCGAGCTGCGCGACCGCTACGAGCTGGCGGTGATCACCAACGACATCTACACCTTCGAGGATCAGCGCATTCTCACCGAGGCCGCCGCCCTGAGCCCAGGGCGCATCCGGGGCGTGCAGACCGGCGGCTGTCCGCACACCGCCATCCGTGAGGACGCCTCGCTCAATCAGGAGGCCGTGCGGGCGCTGCAGACCGAGTATCCGGGCCTCGAACTGCTGTTCATCGAGTCGGGGGGCGACAACCTGGCCAGCAGTTTCTCGCCCGAACTGGTGGACGCCTGGATCTTCGTGCTGGACGTGTCGGGCGGTGAGAAGGTGCCGCGCAAGGGGGGCCCCGGCGTCCGCCACAGCGACCTGCTGGTCATCAACAAGACCGATCTGGCGCCGCACGTGGGCGCCGACCTGGGCGTGATGGACGCCGACGCGCGGGCCGGGCGAACCGTTGGGGGCGAGCTTCGCCCCTATGTGTTCACCAACCTGAAGACGGGCGACGGGCTGTCCGACGTGATCGCCTGGATCGAGCACGACCTGCTGTTTCTGGACGTGCCGCCGCCCAGAACCGGGCTTCAGGGGGCGGCCGTCTGAGCCTGCTGGCCCGCACGCGCACCGGCCTCCTGCACCTGCACTTCGGCGTGCGGCGCGGCCAGACCGCGCTGCTGACGGAACTTCAGAAGGCGCCGCTGATGATCGTGCGGCCCTTCACGCTGCCCTGCGGCACGCTGATGGTCTTCATCGTCAACCCCACGGGCGGCGTGCTGGGCGGCGACCACAGCGAGATCCGGGTGCGGGTGGATTCCGGGGCGCGGGCGCTGCTGCTCACGCAGTCGGCCACGCGGGTGCAGCCCTCCCCGGACGGGCGCGCGTCCACCCAGGACATCCACTTCGCGGTGGCCCAGGGCGGCCGGCTGGAGTTCTACCCGGAACGCACCCTCCCCTTTGCGGGCAGCGCTTTCCGACAGACCCTGAGGGCCGAACTGGAGGCGGGCGCCGAGCTGGGGGTCACCGAGACCCTGGCCAGTGGGCGGGTGCGGAGCGGCGAGCGGCTGGCCTTCGCGTCCTTCGAGAGCCGCACGCAGGTCGAGGTGGCGGGTCGGCGCGTCTTCCTCGACCGCCAGACCCTCAGACCCGCCGAGCACACCCGCGCGCCGGGCATCTGGGGCGAGCAGGATTACGCGGCGTCGGGCGTCTTCGTGGGTGGGGGAGAGGTCGGATCCTTTCCGGCCGTCCTGGGCCGGCTGGCGACCGGTCGCACCGCCGGCGGGGCCGTGTGGCTGCGCGGGGCGGCCCCCCGTGGCCCGGAGCTGGACGCTGCGCTGCACGCGGCCAGGGAGGCGCTGCGCTCAGCGCTGTTCGGGGCGCCCCCCCTCCAGGTTCGGCGCTGAGACCGGTTGGGGGACGGCGCCGGTTCCCTCGGCCAGCCGCGCCGCGAGCCAGGCGTTCAGGTCGGCGATCTCCGCCGCGCTGACCTCGTGGCCCATCTCGTACTCGTGGTAGCTCAGCCTCACGCCCAGTTCCGACAGCAGCGTGCGGCTGGCGCGGCCGTGGTGGATCCCCAGCTTGGCGTCGTGGACGCCGTGGCCGACGAAGACCGGCAGGCGGGCGAGGTCGGCGCCGGCGGCGAAGGTGGGCCGCGCCTCGGGCAGGATCCGCCCCGAGAGCATGACCAGACCCGCGACCAGCTCTGGGCGCGAGAGGGCCAGACTGGCGCCCATGATCGCGCCCTGCGAGAAGCCCAGCACGTAGATCCGTGCCGGGTCGAGGCCGTACTCAGCTGCCAGCGCCGGGATCAGCTCCGCCAGCGCCTGCCGGCTGGCCTCCGCCTCCTCGGCCACGATCACGGGTTCAGGGGTGAACTGGACGTGGAAAAAGCCGTATCCGCCGGGATGCAGCTCCAGCGGGGCGCGCACGGAGATGATCTGGAAGCGTGGGTCGAGCTGCGCCGCGAGGCCCAGCAGGCTGGTCTCGTTCGCCCCGACCCCGTGCAGCAGGATCAGGGTGGGTGCCCGACCGGGTGCGGGCGTGCGCGGCGGCCGCGTCAGGTGGAACGGCGCGTTCATGCCGCTCCGGCCGTGAAGGTCAGGCGGTTTCCGGCGGGGTCGTCCACGTCCAGCCGCCCAGCGTTCTGAGTGAAGGCCAGGCCCGCCGCCTGCAGCCGCCCGGCCAGAGCGTCCACGTCAGCCGCTGCCGGCAGGATCAGATGGACGCCCTCCAGGCGGGCGCTGCCCTCCGGGGCCGGGGGGCCGCCCGCGCTCTGCCAGGTGTTCAGGCCCAGGTGGTGGTGGTAGCCGCCCACCGAGACGAACAGCGCTCCCGGCCAGCGGGCGACCACGTCGAAGCCCAGCACGGTGCGGTAGAAGCGCTCGCTGGCGGCCACGTCGCCCACCCGCAGATGCACGTGACCCATGACCGTGCCGTCCGGCAGGCCCGTGAAGGGCTGGTCGGCGCCGGGCTCGGCGAGCAGGCCGGGAATGTCGATGGGCTCGCTCGCCATCTGCACCTGATCCAGGTTCCAGCGCCACTCGCCGCGCGGCCGGTCGCGGTAGACCTCGATGCCGTGGCCGTCGGGGTCGTTCAGGTAGAAGGCCTCGCTGACCAGATGGTCGCTCTGGCCGACCCGGATCCCCAGCGCCGCGACGTGCCGCACCCAGCGCCCCAGGTCGGCGCGGCTGGGCAGCAGCACGGCGAAATGGTAGAGGCCGGTCGCGCTGGCCGGGGCGGGGCGGGCGCCGGGATGCCCGCGCAGGCGCAGCAGGGGAGTGGTTCCCTGGCCGAGCGTGGCGCGGTTCCCGGACTGTTCCAGCACCGTCATCCCCAGCGCCTGCCCGTAGAAGGCCACGCTGCGCTGCAGGTCGCTCACGCTGAGTTCGACCGGGCCGATGGAGAGGGTCTTGGGCAGGCGGGCGGGTGGAGTCTGGAACTGGGTCATGGCGGTGCCTCCCTGGGGTGCTCAGCGGCGTGAGAAGCGGAGGGCGTCGAGGCTGAAGCGGCCAGGCCCGGTCAGGGCGAGGGCGACGCTGGCAGCCAGCAGGGCGAGCGGAAATTCCAGCCCGTTCGGCCCGAAGAACCCGGCCTTCAGGTGGACCAGCAGGATCGCTCCCAGCATATTCAGTGCGAGCAGCCCCGCCGCCACACGGGTGAACAGCCCGGCGACCAGCGCGGCGCCGCCGAGCAGTTCGATCAGGGCGATGGCCGGGGCGGCGAGCGCGGGCAGCGGCACCCCCATCCCGGCGAAGGCGCCGGTGGTGCCGGGCAGCGTGAAGATGAACAGCTTCTGGAACCCGTGCGCGATGAAGATGAGGCCGATGACGACGCGCAGGACGGTCAGCGCGAGGTCGAGGCGCTGGACGGAGGAGGCGGGGTGGGGGCGGGCGACGGTCTGGGTGGTCATGGTGGGCCTCCTGGGTGTGAGAACGATAGACGTGGGAACGAATAAATGGCGGGAGGGGCCTTCATGCCGTCGGCGCCCCCTGCAGCAGCGCGAGCAGCGCCTGGAGCTGCTCCGGCTCAAGGTGGGCGAACTGTCGCCCATGCAGTTCGCTCAGCGGCCCGTCGAAGTGGCCGACCAGATCGCGGCCCCGGCCGGACAGGCGGGTCAGCACCACCCGGCGATCCTGCTCGCTGCGGGCACGTTCGACCAGGCCATGCTTCTCCATGCGGTCGAGCAGGCGGGTCACGTCGGGATCCTTGTTGATCAGCCGCGCGCCGATCTCGCCGCAGGTCAGGCCCTGGTCGCCGGCGCCCCGCAGGATCCGCAGCACGTTGAACTGGGTGCTGCTCAGGCCCTGCGCCTTGAAGACCTCCTCGGTCTCGTCACGCAGGCGCAGCGAGAGCCGCTGGAGGGCCAGATAGACGTCGTGTTCCAGGGTGGAGCCTGCGGCGGGTATGTCGGTGGAGCGGGTCATGCGGCGTGGCCTCCGGCCTCAGCGGGCCAGCCGGAATATAGTCGTCATCACGACTGGTGTCAAGACGAGGAAAAAACCTCCTCACGCGTCCATCGCCCTGTCCCCCTGACTGAAGGCCTGAGCACCTCCCGGACGAGCGGTTCACCGCCCTGTGTCTGCCGCCTCCGGCCCCAGCAGCTCCTGAATGAGTCGGTCATGCATCGCCTGCGCTTCCAGACGTTCTGGAAAGTAGCCTGCGAGTTCGAGACTGACCACGCCGTGCGTCGCCACCCAGAGCTTCATCGCCAGATCCTCGCACGGGTGATGGAGCAGCGCCCCGCTCGCCTGCGCTTCCCTGATGCGCTGAATCAGTGGCTGGAGACTCTGCCAGGCACGGAGCTGGGCGGCCGCTGTGGGCTGGAAACCGGGAATGCCCCGTTCGAACATCACCGCGTAGTCCTGCGGATGCTGCAGGGCGAAGGCGCGGTACTGGCGGTTGAGTGCCACGATCCGCTGCAGGGGAGGGTCGGTTCCGCCTGTGGGCACTGCCCGCAGCGCCGCCTCCAGCCGGTCGAAGCCGTCCAGATACAACGCCTCCATCAGGCCGTCTTTTCCTCCGAACAGAGAATAGATGGCGGTGGTCGACGTCCCGGCCTGCTGCGCGATCCGCCGGGTGGATAGCCGGCCCAGGCCCTCCGTGTTCAGCAGGTCACGGGCGATCCCCACGAGGGCAAGCCGCATGGCCTGCTTGCCATGCTGGCGAAGACCAGCGGTCGTGGGATCAGACATGACCTCCATTAGACACCGGCTCTCCGGTCTCGACGAGGCGAACCAGATTGTCCATCACCTCGGGCAGCACCTGACGGAAGGAACGTCCCAGCGCCCGGGCCCACAGCCGGCCCAGCGGTCCGGTGAATCGCACATGGTGCCGGAAACTCAGGGACAGGGGCGTGGTGGACGTGGAGGTGATGGCCCGGCGCACCTGCAGGGCCCCGCCCGGAAGCCGAACCGTATAGGCGTAGGACGTCTGGGGCACGCACTCGGTGAGGGTGAACCGGGACGTTCGCCGGCTGCGGTCGAGCAGTTCGCCGACGGCCCCCTGAACGAACGCGCCGCTGAGCCGGGCTTCCAGCAGAGGCGTGTCCCACGCCGGCCAGCGGGCCACGTCCGTCCAGACCGCCCACAGGCTCGCCGGGGCACAGCCAATCGTCCGGGTACAGGAGAAATCGGCGTCGGTATCGCGGAGTTCGGACATGTCGCGGAGGTCAGGCATGGTGCTCCTAGAGGGAGGTGACCCGCCGCTCGGCCAGCCTGCCCAGAGAGTCGGGGTCGTGGCTGGGCAGCAGCACGGTGGGGTGGGCGGCGACGAAGCGCCGGATCAAGTCCAGGCTGAGCCGGCTGGCCGGGATGTCCTGCACGATCCCCGCCACCTCACGGCGCTGCAGTTGGCCTTCGTCGAACATCGCGTCGCCGACCAGGGCGTAAGTGACGTCGTGGTCGAGGATCAATACCGATTGATGTCCGTAGCTGTGTCCTGGGGTCGGCACCAAGAGAACGTCGTTTGCGCGTGTCAGGGCATGATGCCCTGGGAAGACGCTGTACGGCCCGGAGGCATACTCGATCAGGGACGGGCGCCATCCCGGCGGCCAGAGGGAGGAGACTGCGCCCTGCGGCATGCCCCGGTGCCCGTCAAATTCCCGCCGCGACACCACGGTCTCCGCATCCGGAAAGAAGTTCAGCCCACCGGTATGGTCGAAATGAAGGTGCGTCAGCACCACCCAGCGGACGTCGCGGGCCGACAGGCCAAGCGCCGGCAGCTGCGCGCCCAGCTCGGCACAGGGGTCGATCTGCATCCTGAAATTCTGGCGAATGAACAGGCGGGTCAGGGGGTCGGCAGCCGCGAGATGTCGGCCCAGATCCTGCGCCGCGTGCCGCTCTCCGGTATCGACCACCATGAGCCCTTCCGGATGCTCGATGACCCACGACAGGATGGGCCGGGGCCTCAGCCAGCGGGGATCGGCCATGATCGCGGCCAAGCGCAGTGCGCCCGGTTCACGCAGCCGGTAGTGCGCGGCCTTCAGCGTCACCCAGCCGGTCTGGACGCCGTGAATCTGCAGGCCACTGGCGGTCGTTCTGCTCACCACTGGGGAGGGGCGATCCCTCTCCACGAAGATGTCAGACATGACGACAGAATAACGACGATGCAAATCTGTAACAGTGTTATTCACTGCAACTTGGGCTGGATCGTTGGACGGTTCCCCAGAGGATGGGTGTCTCTCCGGGGTTCACCCCTTTAATCCGGTGCCCCTCGCCACAGGGGTGCAGGTGGTTCGGGTCACCCTTGACGCACGCGGGGATTGGCGCTGCCAGTGGCTGCTGTCCGTCCACACCACTCCGGACAAGACTCAAACCTGCACCCGTTCACAGCCGGACGATCATCTTGCCCGTGTTGCGGCCCTCCAGCAGGCCCATAAATGCCTGGGGGGCCTGCTCGATGCCGTCCACCACGGTCTCCTCGTACTTCAGCTCGCCGCTGGCGATCCAGCCGCCGACCTCGCGCACGAAGTCCGGGTAGTGCCGCGTGTACGACCCGACGATGAAGCCCCTGAGGGTCAGCTGCCGGCCGATGGCGAGCCCCAGGTTGCGCGGGCCGGTCGGCACTTCCGTGGCGTTGTACACGCTGATCGCCCCGCACAGCGCGGCCCGGCCGAAGGGTTTCATGGCCCCGATGGCGGCCTCCAGGTGCTCGCCGCCCACGTTGTCGAAATAGACGTCGATGCCGTCCGGGGCGGCCGAGCGGAGCTTCGGGGCGACCGGGCCGCCCTTGTAGTTGAAGGCGGTGTCGAAGCCCAGCTCGCCGGTCAGCCAGGCGACCTTCTCGTCCGAGCCCGCGCTGCCGACCACGCGCGAGGCCCCCTTCAGGCGGGCGATCTGGCCCACCGCGCTGCCCACGGCCCCCGCCGCGCCCGACACGAACACCGCGTCGCCTTCCTTGAAGGCCGCCACGTCCAGCAGCCCCGCGTAGGCGGTCAGGCCGGGCATCCCCAGCACGCCCAGGTAGGCGCTGGGCGAGACGCCGGGCAGCGGCTCGACCCGGCGGGCCTGCCGCTCGTCCAGCAGGGCGTGCGTGCGCCAGCCCAGGTCGTGCTGCACGAGGTCGCCCGGCTTCAGGGCGTCCACCCCGGAGGCCAGCACCTCGCCCAGCGCGCCGCCGGTCATGGTCTCGCCCAGCGCGAAGGGCGGGGTGTAGGACTTCACGTCGTTCATGCGCCCGCGCATGTAGGGGTCGACCGTCAGGAAGAGGTTGCGCACCAGCACCTGCCCCGCGCCGGGGGCGGCCAGCTCGCGCTCGACCAGCGCGAAATCGCTGTCCTTCGGGGCGCCCTGCGGGCGGGCGACGAGCTGGATTTCACGGGACAGGGAGGCTGAGGTCATGGCCCCACCCTGCACGCCAGCCCCGCTCTCAATTGTGAGTCACCCGACCGGGCAGGCTCCGGCGCATACTGGAGGCAGTCCCGGAGGTATCCCATGACCCACAGCACCAGCCCCGCCGACGGCGTGTACTACCGCGCCTGCAACCTCTGCGAGGCCATCTGCGGCCTGCAGCTCACCGTCCAGGGCGGCCGCGTGACCGACGTGCGCGGCGACCCCGACGACGTCCTCAGCCGCGGCCACATCTGCCCCAAGGGTACGGCGCTGCCCGACCTGCACGCCGACCCGGATCGCCTCAGGCGCCCGCTGCGCCGGGTGGGGCCGCCCGGAGAACAGGCCTGGGAGGAGCTGGAATGGGACGAGGCGCTGGATTACGTCTCGGCCCGATTGCAGGACATCCGGGAGCGTCACGGCCCCGACGCGGTGGCGACCTTCCAGGGCAACCCCTCCGTGCACAACTCGGGCACGCTGCTCTCGGCCGGCGCCTTCCTGAAGGCGATCGGCAGCCGCAACCGCTTCACCGCGACCAGCACGGACCAGCTCCCGCACCACTTCGCGGCCGCCGAGATGTTCGGCCACCCGCTGCTGCTGCCCATCCCCGACATCGACCGCACCGACTTCTTCCTGATGCTGGGCGCCAACCCGCTGGCGAGCAACGGCTCGATCATGACCGCGCCCGGGATGCGGGAGCGCCTGAAGGGGGTGAGGGAGCGCGGCGGGCGGGTGGTGCTGCTCGATCCCCGCCGCACCGAGAGCGCCGCGCACGCCACCGACTTCCATTTCATCCGCCCCGGCACCGACGCGCTGCTGCTGCTGGCGCTGCTGCAGGTGATCTTCGCGGAGGGCCTGGAGAGGCCCGGACACCTGGCGGAGTTCACGGACGGCCTGGACGCTGTTCGGCAGGCCGCCGCGCCCTTCGCGCCCGAGCGGGTCAGCGGGCGAACCGGCGTGCCGGCCGAGGTGATCCGCACCCTGGCGCGCGACTTCGCCGGGGCCGGGCGCGCGGTGGCCTACGGCCGCATCGGCCTGAGCGTGCAGGAGTTCGGCGGCCTGTGCCAGTGGCTCGTGAACGTGCTCAACGTCGTCACCGGGCACTTCGACACGCCCGGCGGCGCGATGTTCCCGGCGCCCGCCTTCGACCTGCTGATGCGCGCGAAGCGGGGCGAGGTGCACCACGGCCGCTTCGCCTCGCGGGTGCGCGGCCTGCCGGAATTCGACGGCGAGCTGCCCAACGTCACGATGGCCGAGGAAATGACCACGCCGGGCGAGGGTCAGGTGCGGGCGCTGGTCACGGTGGCGGGCAACCCGGTGCTGTCCACGCCGGACGGCGCGGGGCTCGACCGGGCGCTGGCCGGGCTGGAGTTCATGGTCAGCATCGACCCCTACCTGAACGAGACGACCCGCCACGCCCACGTGATCCTGCCGCCCGCGACCGGGCTGGAGGTCGCGCACTACGACGTGATCTTCCACCACTTCGCGGTGCGCAACACGGCCCGCTACTCCGAGCCGCTCTTTCCCATCGGGGCCGACCAGCGTTTTGACTTCCAGATCTTCGGCGGCCTGGTTCAGCGCCTGAGCGGCAAGGCGGGCAGTACCCCGGAGCAGCGCCTGGAGCTGGGCCTGAAGCACGGCCCCTACCAGACCAGCCTGGAGGAGCTGCGCGCCCACCCACACGGCATCGACTACGGCCCGCTGCAGCCCTGCCTGCCGGAGCGCCTGCTGAGCGCGGAGGGCCGCCTGAACCTCGCGCCCGCGCCCATGCTGGCCGACCTGGGGCGTCTGGAGGCGTCGCTGGCCGAGTCCACCCCGCCCCTGGTGCTGATCGGCCGCCGGCAGCTGCGCTCCAACAATTCCTGGATGCACAACACGCCCCGCCTGATGCGTGGCCCGCAGCGCTGCACCCTGCTGCTCAACCCCGCCGACGCCGCCGGGCTCGAGGACGGCCAGGAGGTGGTCGTGGAGTCCCGCGTGGGTCAGGTCACGGTGCCCCTCGAACTGACGCCCGACGTGATGCCCGGGGTGGCCTGCCTGCCGCACGGCTTCGGGCACGGGCGCGCCGGCGTGAGGCTGGGGGTGGCCCAGGATCATGCCGGGGTCAGCGTGAACGACCTGACCGACCCGGCGCGCGTGGACAGTCTGACCGGCAACGCGGCGCTCAATGGGGTGCCGGTGAGCGTGCGGGCGGCGGCCGTGCTGGAACCGGCGCCTCTTCAGCAGAGTGTCCAACAGAGTGCCGCCCTGTCGGCCGACTGAGGGCGTCCCTCTGCACCGGCGTCCGGCGTATTCCGACCAAAGTCCATAGCGGGTGAGCGGGCCGGGGCGTGTAATAGAGGGGTCGGACAGTGGCTCAGCTTCTTCTTCCTGCAGGTTCAGTCCTGCTTCGAGGGAACGTCTGGGCGCCCGTCAGTCCCGAGCCCGGAAGGAGCATCATGGATAAGCGGTTGATCATCGGTACCCTCACTGGTCTGGGCCTGCTGGCGGCGTGCATGCCCTCGATGGCGCAGACGACGACCCCCGCCGCCGCGCCGGCCGCCCAGGCGGTCGCCAAGCCCACAGAGATCACCATGAAGCTCAACGAATGGACGATGGGCATGGACATGCCGGACATGAAGGTCAAGGGCGCCGTGACCTTCAATCTGGAAAACGTCGGGAAATTCCCCCACACCCTGGCGATCCGCGGCAAGATCGGCGACAAGGACATCATGATCTCCTCGGCCGTCCTGAAAGCGGGCGAGAAGACCAGCCTGACCGTCACCCTCCCGGCCGGCACCTACACGACCTATTGCCCGGTCGGCAAGCATGAAGCTCAGGGCATGAAGGCTGATCTGGTCGTCGAGTAGGCGCATCCTCCCCTGGAGCGGCCGGCCTGCGGGTCGGCCGTTTGCTGTGACCGGGTTCCGGGAAGTGCGGCCCCAGGGGACCCATCGAGGGTTCGGAGAGTGTCATGACGCCGTCGGACGACTCCTTCACTGCTGTCTGGGACGTCATCTGCGGCACCCCCGCGGGTTCGCCCACTTGATCACCCCCGGCGGTGCACCTCGTCGCCGCCGATCCACACGCGGGCCACGTCGGCGGGGGTGCCGGTGGCGAAGGCGGCGGCCAGGGCGCGCTCGGGACTGTCCGCGTGTCGGAACACAGTGTCCAGCGTCGTGCCGGGGGCCGGCTGCAGGTGCACGGCGTCGAACTGCCGGCCCACGCTGAAATCGCCGGTGAGATCCTGCAGATCCAGGGCCTGCGCCCCCGCGCGGGTGGCGAGGTACAGCAGGTGGGCGGGGGAGAGCGCCACGCCTTCCGCGCCCATCAGGTTTTGCATGAAGTGGGCCTGCAGCCCCTCCTTGAGCAGCGAGAAGCCGGTGCCCCCGCCGACATCGGAGCCCAGCGAGACGGGCACGCCCGCGTCCAGATGCCGCCGCAGCGGGAAGAAGCCGCTGCCCAGCGCCGAGTTGCTGCAGGGACAGTGGGCGGCCGTGCAGCGGTGGTCGGCCATCACGCCCAGCTCCCGGTCAGATGGATGGACGTTGTGCGCCAGCACCGAGCGCCGCCCCACCAGCCCGGCCCGCTCGTAGGTGTCGAGATAGTCGCGGGCGGAGGGAAACAGCTCCCGCACGACCTCGATCTCGCGCCCGTTCTCGTTGATGTGGCTGGTGAAGCGCACGTCCGGGAACTCGCGCATCAGCGCGCCGCAGGCGTCCAGAATGCCCTCTGAGGCCGAGAGGCTGAAGCGCGGCGTCACCGCGTACAGAGCGCGCCCGACCCCGTGCCAGCGCTCGATCAGGGCCTTGCCCTCGTCGTAGGCGCGCTGGGGCGTGGTGTGCAGTTCGTCTCTCAGCAGGCGGTCGCTCACCACCAGCCCCGACACGGCGCGCAGGCCCCGGCGGGCGGCCTCTTCAAAGAAGGCGTGCATGGCGCCCTGGAAGTGCGCGCCGAACACCAGCGCGGTGGTCGTGCCGGCCGAGATCAGGCCGCCCAGGAAGTCGCGGGCCACGCCGCGGGCGTAACTGTCGCCCGAGAGGCGCACCTCCTCGGGCAGCGCGCACTGACCCAGCCAGTCGAGCAGCGGCAGGCCCAGCCCGCCGATCACGCGCACCTGCGGGTAATGCACGTGCGTGTCGATAAAGCCCGGCAGCAGCAGTCCGCCGCGCAGGTCGGTCACGGTGGCGTCCGGCCAGGCCGCCCTCACGTCGCCGTAGGAGCCGGAGGCACGGATGACGCCGCTCTCGACCAGCAGCCCGCCGTCGGACTGAACCTGCAGGGCGTCGGCCTTGAGAAAGGGGCTGTCGGGCGTGTGCAGGACGGTGGCGCGGTAGAGGGTGGCGGTGGGGGAGGGCAGGGTCAAGGTGTCCTTTCAGAGATCGGGGATAAAACGTGCTGTGCGCGCCCCAGCAGCGACATCAGCTGCGCCGCCACCGCGAGCGCGATCAGGGCCGGCTGCTTGCGCCCGGGCCCCCCGAACAGCTCGGGGAGGCCGATGGGCGTGGTGATGCGGGCCAGCGCCTCCGGCGGGTGGCCCTCCGCCCGCAGCTGCGTCTGGAAGCGCGCCCACTTGGCGGCCGAGCCGATCAGGCCGATGAAGCCCAGCTCCGGCCGTCTGAGCGCGGCGTCGCACAGGGCGGCGTCCTCGGCATGGTCGTGGGTCAGGATCACGACCGAGGCGCCAGCCGGCAGGTCGTGCAGCGTCATCTCCGGGATGGGCGAGTGGTGGACGTGGACGGTCGCCACCGCGTCTGCCAGGGGAGAGAGCCGCTCCGGCGTGAGGGGCGCGGTGCGCGAGTCGATCAGGTGCAGGTGCAGGGGCTGCCGCGCCAGCACCCGCGCCAGTTCCAGCCCGACATGACCGACCCCGAAGACCGCGACGTGCGGGCGCGTGGTCGCCAGGGGCTCCAGCAGCAGCGTGACCTCGCCGCCGCAGCACTGGCGGCCGTGGTCATTGGCGGCGCGGTCGGTCAGGCGCAGGGTGAGCAGCTCGGGCGCGGCGGCCCCGGTGGCGAGCAGGGCGCGGGCCCGCTCCACGGCGGTCGCCTCCAGATTGCCCCCGCCCACCGAGTCCCAGGTCTCCGAGGCCGACACGACCATCTTCGATCCGGCCTCGCGCGGCGCGTGCCCGCGCACGGCGGCGAGCGTGACCAGCACGCCCGGCGTCCCGGAGGCGTAGAGCGCGTTGAGAGCATGTCGCCAGGTCATGGGCTTTCCCTAGTCATCCGCCGCCACTGCCTCGCCGCGTGCCTGCCGGGCGGCGTCGAGCGCCCAGTACACGGCCTCGGGGGTGGCCGGGCTGCCCAGCAGGGTGCTGCGGCCCGCCGGCCCGAAGGACGCGCAGGCGTCCCGCAGCGCCTCGCGCACCGAGATGGCGAGCATCAGCGGCGGCTCGCCCACCGCTTTGGAGCCGTAGACCACGCCGGTCTCGGTGGCGCGCTCCAGCAGGGCCACGTTGAATTCGTCCGGCAGCTCGCTGAAGCTCGGCAGCTTGTAGGTGCTGGCCGACTGGGTCAGCAGTCGGCCCCGCTGGGGGCCCTGGGACTCGTCCCAGCGCAGTTCCTCCAGGGTCAGCCAGCCCACGCCCTGAAGGTAGCCGCCCTCGACCTGCCCGAGGTCGATCAGCGGCGAGAGGCTGTCGCCCACGTCGTGCATCAGGTCGGCGCGGCGCACGCGGTAGGCGCCCGTGAAGCCGTCCACCTCGACCTCGGAGACCGAGGCGCCGTAGGAGAAGTACTTGAAGGGCTCGCCCTGCATGGCGCTTCTGTCCCAGTGCAGCCCTGGCGTGCGGAAATAGCCGGCGGCCCACAGCTGCGTGCGGCGGTGGTAGGCGTCGTGGACGAGTTCCGGGAAGCTCATTCCACGCTCCGGGTGCCCGAGCGGGAAGACCCGACCGCCCGCGAAGCGCACGTCGTCCGGGTGGACGCCCAGCGTGCCGGCCGCGACCTCGGCCAGCCGCGCCCGGATCTGGTCGCAGGCGTCCTTGACCGCGCCGCCGTTCAGGTCGGCCCCGGAACTCGCGGCGGTGGCGGACGTGTTGGGCACCTTGTCGGTGCGGGTCGGGGCCAGCCGCACCGAGGAGAGCGGCACGCCCAGCGCCGTGGCCGCCACCTGCAGCATCTTGGTGTGCAGCCCCTGGCCCATCTCGGTGCCGCCGTGGTTGATCAGCACCGAGCCGTCCTTGTAGACGTGCACCAGCGCGCCCGCCTGGTTGTAGGCGGTGAAGTTGAACGAGATCCCGAACTTGACCGGCGTCACGGCCAGGCCGCGCCTGGTGTGCGGATGAGCGCGGTTGAAGGCGGCCACCTCCGCCCGCCGGGCCTCGAAGCCGCTACGCTCCAGCAGCCCGGCCCAGAGGTCGTGCAGGCGCTCGGCGTGGCGCACCGGCTGGCCGTAGGGGGTGGCCTCGCCGGGCTGGTAGAAGTTGCGCCGACGCAGCTCGTGGGCCTCCACGCCCAGCAGCGGCGCCACGCGGCCCAGGATGTCCTCCACGACCAGCATTCCCTGCGGGCCGCCGAAGCCCCGGAAGGCCGTCTGCGAGGTCTTGTTCGTCTGCGCGATGCGCCCGTGCGCCTCCACATGCGGGATGAAATACGCGTTGTCGATGTGGCACAGCGCCCGCGCCATCACGGGCTCGGAGAGGTCGAGGCTCCAGCCGCCGTCGGAGGTCAGCGTGACCTGCAGGGCGCGGAAGAGGCCGTCCTCGTCGAAGCCCGCCTTCCAGACCGCGTGGAAGGGGTGGCGCTTGCCGGTCATCGTGAGATCCTGGGTGCGGTTGAGTCTCAGCCGCACCGGGCGCCCGGTCAGCACCGCGCCCAGCGCCGCGACCGCCGCGTAGCCGTGGGGCTGCATCTCCTTGCCGCCAAAACCCCCGCCCATCCGCAGGCACTGCACGGTGACGTGTGAACTGGGCACCCCCAGCACGTGCGCCGTGATCTCCTGGGTCTCGGTCGGGTGCTGCGTGCTGGACTGGATGAAGACCTGCCCGGCCTCATCCACGTGCGCCAGCGCGGCGTTCGTCTCCAGGTAGAAGTGCTCCTGGCCGCCGATCTCGAACTCGCCCTCGAAGACGCGGGCCGCCCCCGCGAAGCCGACCGCCACGTCGCCGCGCCGCAGGGTGGACCGGGCGCCCTGGAACGCCCCCGCCGCGATGGCCTCCTGCACGGTGATGACAGACGGCAGCGGCCCGTACTCCACCTCCACCGCCGCCGCGCCCAGCCGCGCCGCCTCCTCCGACTCGCCCAGCACCCAGCCCACCGCGTGGCCGTGGTACCTGACCGTCTCTGGAAAGAGCGGTTCGTCGCCCTTGACGCCCGCGTCATTCACGCCGGGCACGTCGGCGGCGCTCAGCACCCGGACGACGCCGGGAACCCTCATGGCGGGGGCCGGGTCGAGGCGCAGGATCCTCGCGTGGGCGTGCGGCGCCTGCACCGGCCAGGCGTGCAGGAGGTTCTGTAAGCGTACCCCCAGGTCGTCGGTGTACAGCGCCGTGCCGGTGACGTGCCCGGCCGCGCTCTCGTGCGGGATCGCCTCGCCCACGGCGGCCCCATCCGGGCGCTCGTGCAGGCTCATGCGCCCACCTCCAGGCCCTGCGCCTCGTGCCAGAACTTCAGCAGGCTCTGCTCCAGCATGGCGGCGCGGTAGGTGGCGCTGGCGCGGAGGTCGGAGAGCGGGGTGCCTGCCCTCCCCAGCACCCGGGCGGCGGCGCGGACGGTCGCCTCCGTCCACGGCTGACCCTCCAGCGCGGCCTCGGCCTCGTGCGCGCGCAGGGGCGTGGCCGCCACGCCGCCCAGCCCGATCCGCGCCCGCCGCACCACCCCACCGTGCACGTCCAGCGCGTAGCCGACCGCCACCGAGGAGATGTCGTCGAAGCGGCGTTTGGCGACCTTGTGAAAGGCGGTGAGGGGCGAGAGCGGCAGCGGAATCCTCACTGCCCGGATCAGCTCGCCCGGCTGGCGGACGGTCTGCCGGTAGCCGGCGAAGTAGTTCGCCAGGGGCAGCTCGCGTTCGCCGTCCAGGCTTACCAAGACCACGCTCGCGTCGAGCGCCAGCAGCGCGGGCGGGCTGTCCCCGATGGGCGAGGCGGTGCCCAGGTTGCCGCCCAGCGTGGCCGAGTTGCGGATCAGGCGGCTGGAGAACTGTGGGAACCACTGCTCCAGCAGGGGCACCCGTCCGGCGAGCCGCCGCTCCAGGTCGCTCAGGTTCAGCCCGGCGCCAATCAAAAGGGACTCGTCCGTCCAGATCAGTTCACGCAGCTCGGGCAGGGCGTCCACCGCGACTGTCACGGGCGCGCGGGCGTGGCGCAGGTTGACCTCCACGCCCCAGTCGGTGCCGCCCGCGAGCACCCGGGCGTCCGGATGTTCGGCGAGCAGGGTCAGGGTCGCCTGCAGCGTGGTGGGCCGGTAGAAGGCGCCATCGGCGGCATGGAGGACGGTCGGGCGAGGAAACGGGGCGGGCTGCCTGGATCGGAGGGCCAGCGGGTCGCCCGCCCCGGGCCTGTCCAGCGCATAGGCCGCGTCCTGAATGGGGCGGTAGCCGGTGCAGCGGCACAGGTTCCCGCTCAGGGCGTGGAGGTCGAAGCCGTTGGGGACGCCGTGCTGTCCGCCAACGCGATCCGGGCGGTAATACTCGGCCGCCATGCTGACCACGAAACCCGGCGTGCAGTAGCCGCACTGCGACCCGCCCCGCACGGCCAGCTCGCGCTGCGCCGGGTGGAGCTGCCCGGGCGTGCCCAGCCCCTCGGCGGTGACGACCTCGCCGCCGTCCAGGGCGGCCAGCGCCACCAGACACGCGTTCACGGAGTCCAGGCGGGTGCCGCCCGAGTCGTCCGGGCGGGCGACCAGCACCGCGCAGGCGCCGCACTCCCCCTCGGCGCAGCCTTCCTTGCAGCCGGTCAGGCCCTGGGCGCGCAGCCAGTGCAGCAGGGTCGTGTGGACTCCCGCGTCCCGCACCTCGCGGGGCTGACCGTTCACGGTGATCGTGGGGGTGGGCGTCGTCACGCTCTGCATGGGCCATTCTCCTCTGCACGTTCCGCCCCGGCAAGGTCGGCGGGAACACTCGTGCGCCGGCATCCTCCCCCTGCCGGGCAGAGGGGGATGCATGGTTCACGCCGGACGTGCGGGGGGTGGCGGGCCGCTGGTTATCCATGCAGAACAGCGGCCTGGTGGGGTGGAGGCCAGGATAGAGCAGGAGAGGGCCTCCTGCACAGCGGCCCTGGCCCCGGCGCGGCGGGTGCGGCATAGTGGCAGGACACGATTCGGAAGGAGCAGGAGGGACATGGACGCGGACATCATCGTGGTAGGTGCCGGACTGGCCGGCCTGGTCGCGGCGGCCGAGGCGGCCGATGCCGGACGCCGGGTGCTGCTGCTCGATCAGGAAGGCGAGCAGAACCTGGGCGGGCAGGCGTTCTGGTCGTTCGGGGGCCTGTTCCTGGTGGACAGCCCCGAACAGCGCCGCCTGGGCATCCACGACTCGCGCGAACTGGCGGGCCGCGACTGGGACACCACCGCCGGCTTCGACCGCCCCGAGGATCACTGGCCCCGGCTCTGGGCGCAGGCCTACCTGGATTTCGCGGCCGGCGAGAAGCGCGCGTGGCTCACGGCCCAGGGCCTGCGCTTCTTCCCCATGGTCGGCTGGGCCGAGCGCGGCGGGCAGGGGGCCGGCGGGCCGGGCAACTCGGTGCCGCGCTTCCACATCACCTGGGGCACCGGCCCCGGTGTGGTGGAGCCCTTCGTGCGGCGGGTGCGCGCCCACATGGCGGCCGGCCGGATCCGGCTGCATGGCCGCCACCGCGTCCGGGGCCTGACCTTCACGCGCGGCGCGGTCAGCGGGGTGCACGGCGAGGTGCTGGAGGCGTCGCGGCTGGCGCGCGGGCAGGCCAGCTCGCGCATTCCCACCGGCGAGTTCAGTTTTGCGGCCGGGGCGGTGGTCGTGACCTCCGGCGGCATCGGCGGCAACCATAAGCTGGTGCGGCAGAACTGGCCCACCGAGCGCCTGGGCCCCGCCCCGGACGTCATGGTCTCCGGCGTGCCCCGGCACGTCGACGGCGAGCTGCAGCAGACGGTTCACGCGGCGGGCGCGCGGCTGATCAACCCCGACCGCATGTGGCACTACACCGAAGGCATCCGCAACTGGAACCCGGTCTGGCCCGCTCACGGCATCCGCATCCTGCCGGGGCCGAGTTCGCTGTGGCTCTCGCCCGGTGGCCGGCGCCTGCCCCCGCCCCACTACCCGGGCTTCGACACCCTGGGCACGCTGACCCACATCACCCGCAGCGGCTACCCGTATACGTGGTTGGTGCTCAACCGGAGGGTCATCAAGAAGGAGTTCACGCTCAGCGGCAGCGAGCAGAACCCGGATCTGACGGGGCGCGACCTGCGCAAGGTCGCCGGACGGATGGGCAAGCGAGTGTCACCCCCCGTGCAGGCCTTCCTGGACAAGGGCGCCGATTTCGTGGTGCGAAAGACGCTGGACGACCTCGTGCGCGGCATGAACGAGCTGGCCGGCAACGAGGCGCTGGACGTCGAGGTGGTGCGCCGCGAGGTGCGCGACCGCGACCTCCAGGCCGGGCTGCCCTTCGGCAAGGACATGCAGATGGCGACCATCCGGGGCGCGCGGGCCTACCTCAGCGAGCGGCTGATCCGCGTCGCCAGGCCCGCGCCGATCCTCGACCCGGCGGCCGGGCCCCTCATCGCCGTGAGGCTGAATGTCCTGACCCGCAAGACCCTGGGCGGCCTGGAGACCGACCTGCACTCGCGCGTCCTGGGCGAGGGCGGCAAGCCGATTCCGGGCCTCTACGCGGCGGGCGAGGTCGCGGGCTTCGGCGGCGGCGGGATGCACGGCTACCGCTCGCTGGAGGGCACCTTCCTGGGCGGCTGCCTGTTCTCCGGGCGGATCGCCGGGCGCGAGGCGGCGCGGGCGACCGGGGGCTGAGTGGAAGACGGTGGGGTGGAGGACGGTGGCGTGATGAGCAGCTTCAAGAAGACGGCAAAGACCCTGGGGACGATCTGGCCCGCGCTGGAAACGGGAGACCCGGAAGCGGTTCACCAGGCCCGCAAGCTGACCCGCAAGGCGCAGGCGGAACTCCGGATCGCCAGCGCCCCGAAACGTGTTCGCCGGGCCTGGCGGGAGCTGCGCCGCGCCGTGGCCCCTGTGCGTGACCGCGATGCGGCCGGAGAGCATCTGGTAGCGGCCCTGACCCGGCTCGGCGTGCCCAGGAAGGAGGTGACAGCCTTCCAGACCGCGTGGGCGGCTGGCCGGGAGCGCCAGTTCTCGGCCATCACCCTGCCAGCGCAGCCCGGGTCGGTGAAACGTCCGAAGCGCTGGAGGGCGCGGGCGCGCAGGGTTCTGGCCAGGGACGCGCGAGCTCTGCAACAAGAAGCGCTCCGGGTGCTGGCGACAGGCGACCCGGAGCCATGGCACGACTGGCGCAAGCACCTCAAACGGTACCGCTACACGCTGGGGTTGATCGGCGCCGCCCCGAAGGCGTTGCTGGAGGTGCTGGAGCACCTGGGCCGGATGCAGGATGCCCAGGTGGTCGCAGAACTCCTGACCAGGGAGACCTGGCTGCCGCAGTACCGGGAGGCCCTGCTGAACGCGGAGGCCGGGGCCAGTCGCCAGGCCCAGGCCCACATCCGGGCAGGATGGCCCGCCCTGGCCGAGCATCTGCAGGCCCAGACGACTCCGGCCGATGATCTGAAGTAGCCGGGCACCTGGTGTCAGGCCCCGTGAGACTCGCTCGCCGGGGTCAATGGGGCCCTGCAGCGCTGCCCTGGGGGCCGGGTCGGTGTCGTCGCAGAGCCGAGGGTGTCCCGAGGGTCGGATTCGTGAGGGGCAGATGCAGACTATCCGGCCCATCCGCATCTTCCAAATCCCTCATTCATAAGTTAGGCTAGCCTAACTTATGAACCATATGCAGCCTAAACTCCTCGCTCTCCTCGCCTTCACCGCCCTCGCCTCCGCCGCCGGGGCCAGCGAGCGGGCCAAGGTCGATGCCCTCTCCCCGGCGCGGCTGGACGGTGGGAAAGTCAGGGTCACCACGACCGTCAACATGATCAGTGATCTGGTGCGGCAGATCGGCGGCGCGCGCGTGCAGGTCACCGGCCTGATGGGGCCTGGCGTCGACCCCCACCTGTACAAGGCCAGCGCCCGGGACGTCCGCGCCCTGCAGGAGGCCCACCTGATCGTCTACGGCGGCCTCCACCTGGAGGGCAAGATGGTCGATCTGCTGGAGCGCCACCCCCGGGCCGTCGCGGTCACGGACGCCATGCCCCGGGCCCAGCTCCTCACCCCGCCCGGCGGCTTTGCCGGCGTGGCCGGCCTGCAGGATCCGCACGTGTGGTTCGACGTGCCGCTCTGGAAGCACACCACCACCCTCGTGCGCGACGCCCTCACCCGCGTCGATCCGGCCGGCCGACAGGTCTACGCGAACAATGCCGCGGCCTACGGAAAGCAGCTCGATGCCCTGCACGGCCGCGTCACCGCGCTGATGAACCGCGTCCCGAAAGACAAACGCGTGCTCGTGACGGCGCACGACGCCTTCAGCTACTTCGGACGGCGCTACGGGGTGGAGGTGCGCGGTATCCAGGGCATCTCCACGGTGGCGGAGGCCGGCACCCGGGACATCCAGGATCTGTCCGAGTTCCTCGCCACCCGCAGGATTCCGGCCGTGTTCATCGAGAGCAGCGTTCCCAAACGCACCGTGGAGGCCGTGGTGCAGGCCACCCGGGCGCGTGGCTGGAACCTGAAGATCGGCGGCGAGCTGTACTCCGACGCCGCCGGCGAGCCGGGCACCCGGGCCGGCACCTATATCGGCATGATCGAGCACAACGCAAGGACCATCAGCGACGCGCTGCTCGGCCGCCCGGCGGGGAACCGATGACCACGGCGGACACCGCGCGCTCTGGGGCGCCCCTGGCCGTGCGCGACCTCACCGTCGCGTACCGGGAGACCCCGGTGCTGTGGAACATCGACCTCGACCTGCCCGCCGGGCAACTCTGTGCCATCGTCGGCCCGAACGGCGCCGGCAAGAGCACGCTCCTGAAGGCCGTCCTGGGCCTCGTGCCCAAGGCGGCGGGCACCGTCCGCTTCTTCGGCGAGCCGCTGCGTGCCGCTCGGCGCCGGATCGGCTACGTGCCGCAGCGCAGCAGCGTCGACTGGGACTTCCCCACGGACGCGCTGGACGTGGTCACCATGGGGCTGTACGGCCGCCTCGGCTGGATCCGCCGCCCCGGGAAGCGCGAACGGGCGCTGGCCCTGGGGGCCCTCGAGCGCGTCCGCATGACCGAGTTCGCCGGGCGGCAGATCTCGCAGCTCTCCGGCGGTCAGCAGCAGCGCGTGTTCCTGGCCCGCGCGCTCGCCCAGGACGCGGACGTGTACTTCATGGACGAGCCCTTCGCGGGGGTGGACGCGACCACCGAGCGCGCCATCCTGGACGTGATGCGTGACCTGCAGGAGCAGGGCAAGACGGTCGTCGTGGTGCACCACGACCTGGACACCGTGCGCGAGTATTTCGATCACGTGACCCTGCTGAACGTCAGCGTCGTGGCGAGTGGCCCGACGGGGACGGCGTTCAGTCCGGAACTGCTGCGCACCACCTACGGCGGCAAGGTGTCCTTTCTCCGGGAGGCGGCGCCGGTATGAGCCTGGAGTTCTTCCTGAGCGCCTTCACGGACTACACCCTGCGCAACGTCGCGCTCGGCAGCGCGCTGCTGGGGATCACCGGCGGCGTGATCGGGGCGTTTGCCGTGCTGCGCCGCCAGAGCCTGCTGGGAGACGCCCTGGCGCACGCGGCCCTGCCGGGCATCGGCCTGGCGTTCCTGGTCAGCGGGGGCAAGGCGCCCCTGTGGCTGCTGCTGGGCGGGGGCCTGAGCGCCTGGCTGGCGGCGCTCGCCATGCTGGGCGTACTGCGCTACACGCGCCTGAGCGAGGACGCCGCGCTGGGCACCATGCTCGCCAGCTTCTTCGGCTTCGGCATCGCGCTGCTGACCTTCATCCAGAACGGCAGCAACGCCAGCCAGTCGGGGCTCGACAAGTTCCTGTTCGGCCAGGCCGCCACCATCGTCGCGGCGGACGTGCGGCTGATGGCGGTGCTGGCCGCGCTGGCGCTGGGCACGGTGACGCTGCTGTTCAAGGAGTTCAAGCTGGTGTCCTTCGACCCCGCCTACGCCGCGACCCTGGGCTTCAGAAGCCCGCTGGTCGGGGCACTACTCACCTCGCTCGCCGTGGTGGCGGTCATGATCGGCCTGCAGAGCGTGGGCGTGGTGCTGATGGCCGCCATGCTCGTCGCGCCCGCCGTGGCCGCCCGGCAGTGGACGGACCACCTCGGGAAGCTGCTGCTGCTCAGCGCGGCCTTCGGCGCGGCGAGCGGCGTGACCGGCGCGCTGGTCTCGGCCGCCGCCGCCAACCTGCCGACCGGCCCCGTGGTGATCGTCGTCATCAGCGTCATCATGATCCTGTCGCTGCTCTTCGCCCCCCTGCGCGGCCTGCTGTGGGAGCGGGTGGCGTCCGCGCGGCGAGACCGGGGCCTGCGTGACGGGCGTCTGCGTGACGGGCCTCCGCAGACCCAGACTCCCGACCGGGCCCGGGGAGCCCCATGAGCGCCGACCTGGTGATCGTCCTGACCGCCTGCCTGGTCGCGGTGGCCGGGAGCCTGCTGGGGGTCTTCCTGGTGCTGCGGCGCCTGAGTATGATCAGCGACGCCATCAGCCACTCCGTGCTGCCCGGCATCGTGGCGGCCTTCTGGTTTTCCGGGGGCGAGACGGCCACCCTGCCCGCCCTGATCGGGGCGGCCGCGATGGGCCTGCTGACGGTCGCCCTGGTGGACGCCCTGACCCGCAGCGGGCGCGTGAAGAACGACGCCGCCATCGGCGTGGTGTTTCCGCTGCTGTTCTCCATCGGCGTGATCCTGATCTCGGTGTACTTCCGCAATGCCCACCTCGATCTGGACGCGGTGCTCTACGGCGAGATCGCCTACGCGCCCTTTAACCTCGTCTCCGTCTGGGGGCGCGAGGTGCCGGAGTCCCTGGTGCTGATGGGCACGCTGGCGCTGCTCAACGCCGTGTTCGTGGGGGTGTTCTTCAAGGAGCTGAGGCTGTCCACCTTCGACGCGGGCCTCGCCGGGTTCCTGGGCTTCGCGCCGGGGGGGCTGCACTATGCCCTGATGACCCTCCTGTCGTTCACCACGGTCGGGGCCTTCGAGGCGGTGGGGGCCGTGCTGATCGTCGCGTTCGTGATCGTGCCTCCGGCGTGCGCGTACCTGCTCACCCGCCGGCTGCCGGTGATGCTGGGCCTGAGCCTGCTCATCGGGGTGCTCTCCAGCGTGGCGGGCTATGTCCTGGCCCTGGCGGTGGACGCCAGCATCGCCGGGATGATCGCCAGCGTGCTGGGCGCCGTGTTCTTCCTGTGCGTGCTGTTTTCGCCCCTCGACGGCGTCCTGGCGACCCTGGCCCGGCGCGGAACGCAGCGTGACCAGGTCGCGGCCCGCCAGCTGCTGGCGTACACGGCGGCGCACGGCGCGGCCCTCACACTTCCCGACGCCGTCCGCCGCTTCGAGTGGAGCGCCCGGCAGGCGAGGCGCGCCCTGCGGCATGCCCGGCGCCGGGGCTGGCTGACGGGAACCGGGGACAGCCTCGTGGTGACGCCGAATGGCACCCGCGTCTCCGGTGAGGGGTTCGCTGCAGACTGAGGAGAGCGAGGCCCGGCCCCTACAGGTTCGTCCGCACCTCCCAGAGTTCGGGAAACAGCACCACCCCAAGCGCCCGTGCGAGGTAACCCGCGCCGCTGGTACCGCCCGAGCCCCGCCTCAGGCCGATGGTGCGCTCCACCGTGGTCAGGTGGTTGAAGCGCCAGCGGCGGAAGTTGTCCTCGACGTCGAGCAGTTTCTCGGCCAGTTCGTACAGATCCCAGTAGGTGTCCGGGTCGCGGTAGACCGTGAGCCAGGCGTCCAGCACCGCCGGGTGGGGCGTGGGCGGCAGGCAGGGGTCGCGCGCCAGCACCTCCGGCGGGAGGGGCAGGCCGCGCGCCGCGAGCAGGCGCAGGGTCAGGTCGTAGACGCTGGGGGCGTGCAGGGCCGCGCTCAGGCGTGCGTGAACCTCAGGCCGGTGCTCGTGTGGGCCCAGCAGCGTGGCGTGGCGGTTGCCCAGCAGGAACTCCACGAGCCGGTAGGCCGCCGACTGGAAGCCCGACGCCTGCCCGAAGGCTTCCCGGAACTGCAGGTAGTCGGCCGGCGTCATGGTCTTGAGGACTTCCCAGGCGTTCGTGAGCTGCTCCTGGGCGCGCACCACGCGGGTCAGCCCCTTGAGCGGGGCGTCCGTGATGCCCCCGGCGAGCTGGGCCATCGCTGCTTCCAGCTCGCGCACGATGAGTTCCAGCCACAGCTCGGAGACGTGGTGCACCGCAATGAACAGGTGCTCGTCGTGGGCGGCCGTGACCGGGCGGTGCGCGGCCTTCAGGGTGTCGAGCTGAAGGTAGTCGCCGTAGCTGAGCGAGCGGGTGAAGTCCCGGTGGGCTCGCTCGGCGCTGTGTTGATCAGCACTGTGCTGATCGGCGCTGTAATCGTCAGCACTGTGTGAATCGGCGTGATCGCCGGCCCCGCGCTCGCTCCCGGTCATGGCGTCTGCCCCTCCAGCACGGCCCGGATGCCCTGCACCGCCCTCCAGACGTCCGCGTGCGAGTGGTACAGCGGCGTGAAGCCGAAGCGCAGGATGTCCGGCGTGCGGAAGTCCCCGATGACGCCGCGCTCCACGAGCCGCCGCATGACCGCCTGGGCGTCCGGGGCGCGGTAGCTGACCTGGGAGCCGCGCTGGGCGTGGGCGCGGGGCGTGACCAGCATCAGACCGTGGGCCGCGCACAGCGGCTCCATCAGGCCGATGAAGGTGTCGGTCAGCGACAGCGACTTGGCGCGCAGCTCGGCCATCTCCACCCCCTCGAAGGCGTCCAGGGCAGCGTCCAGCGCGCTCAGGCTGAGCACCTGCGGGGTGCCGGGCACGAACCGGCGGGCGCCGGGCGCCGGCACGAAGTCGCGGGCCATCTCGAACGGGTCGGCGTGCCCCATCCAGCCGCTGAGCGCCACCGGCGCGCCGGCGTGGTGCCGCTCGGCCACGAACAGGAAGGCCGGGGCGCCGGGGCCGCCGTTCAGGTACTTGTAGCCGCAGCCCACCGCGAAGTCGGCCCCCGCACCGTTCAGGTCGACCTCGAAGGCCCCGGCCGAGTGCGCCAGATCCCACACGGTCAAGGCGCCGTGTTCACGGGCCTGCGCGCTCAGGCCCGCCAGGTCGAGCCGCCGGCCCGTGCGGTAGTCCACCTCGGTCAGCAGGGTCACGGCGATCTCGAGGCTCAGGTGCGCGGCGATCTCGGTGTTCGGCACCCGGCGCAGCTCGTACCTTCCGCCCAGCAGCGCGTTCAGGCCCTGCGCCACGTACAGGTCCGTGGGGAAGTTGTCGGCGTCTGTGAGGATCACCCGGCGATCCGGCACCAGCGCCAGCGCCGCCGCGAGCGCCTTGAAGAGGTTGACGGAGGTGGAATCGCCCACCGCGACCTCGTGCGGCCGGGCCCCGATCAGGCGGGCGATCTTCGCGGCCACCCGGTCGGGCAGGGCCATCCAGTCAAGGGCCGCCTCGGCATTCGCCGTCCATGAGCGGATCAGCCCCTCGCCCCACTCGCCGCGCAGCACGCGCTCGATCCTCTCCGGCACCGAACGGTGCAGCGGCCCCAGCGAATTGCCGTCGAGGTACACCACGCCCGCCGGCAGCAGGAACTCGGCGCGTTTGTGGGCCAGCGGGTCGCGGGCGTCGAGATCCAGCAGGTCGGCGGGCAGGTCGGCCGGAACAGGGGTGGTCTGGGTGTCGGTCAGGGTCATGGGCACCTCGGGAGTGGGGGAGAGCGCCGGCCCGCGCCGGGCGCCTGGGATGGGCGGAGTATAGGTCGGTCTCTGCGGGCGCTTCTCCCGGAGCCGCGCCCCGCTTCGCTACACTGCCGGCATCACTGCCCCGCTGCCGCTCCTGTCCGGCCGCTCTCCATCCGTGTCCCCGCCCCGGAGGCTCTCCCCATGTTCCAGCCCACCATGTTCCAGCCAGAGCGTGAAGCCCTGCCCGTCCCCGAACTCCGCGCCCTGCAGCTCTCGCAGCTCCAGCGCATGGTCGAGCGCCAGCACGAGCGCGTGCCCGCCTACCGCGACAAGTTCCGCGCGGCGGGGGTGGCGCCCGGCGACCTGCGGGCGCTGGACGACCTGGCGCGCTTTCCCTTCACCTACAAGGCGGATCTGCGTGACGGCTATCCGCTCGGCCTGTCCTGCGTGCCGCGCGGGGAACTGCGCCGCATCCACGCCAGTTCAGGCACCTCCGGCAAGCCGACCGTGGTCGCCTACGACGAGCACGACCTGGAGGTCTTCGGGGAGGTCGTGGCCCGCTCGCTGTACGCGGCGGGGGCGCGGCCCGGCATGGTCTTTCACAACGCCTACGGCTACGGCCTGTTCACGGGCGGGCTGGGCACCCACGGCGGCGCGGCGCGGCTGGGCCTGTGCACCGTGCCGGTCTCGGGCGGCGGCACCGAGCGGCAGGTGCAGCTCATCGAGGACCTGCAGCCCGAGGTGATCGCCTGCACCCCCAGCTACGCCCTGGTGCTGGCCGAGGCCCTGGCGCGCCGGGGGCTGGGCCCGGATGACCTCAGCCTGCGCTACGCCGTGCTGGGCGCCGAGCCCTGGGCCGAGAAGACCCGCGCGGAGGTCGAGGCCGCGCTGGGCGTGAAGGCCACCAACATCTACGGCCTCTCCGAGATCATCGGCCCCGGCGTGAGCAACGAGGATCACGCCGAGCAGCGCGGCTCGTACCTCTGGGAAGACCACTTCTATCCCGAGATCGTGCATCCGCAGACCGGCGAGGTGCTGCCGGAGGGCGAACTGGGCGTGCTCGTGCTCAGTTCCATGACCCGCACCGCCCTGCCGATCCTGCGCTACTGGACGGGCGACATCACGCGGCTGCTGCCCGGCGGAAACGCCACGGGCCGCACCATGCGCCGCATGGACGGTATCCAGGGGAGATCGGACGACCTGATCATCCTGCGCGGCGTGAACGTCTACCCGACCCAGCTCGAGGCCGTGCTGGTCACGCTGGGGCAGGTGAGCCCGCACTACCAGGTGGTGCTTACCCGCACCGGCCTGATGGACGACCTGACCCTGCGGATCGAGGCCGACGGCGATCACCCGGCGCTGCGCCTGGAGATCGAGCGTCAGATCAAGGTGCTGGTCGGCGTGAGCGTGCGCTGCGAGCTGTGCGAGGCGGGAAGCCTGCCCCGCTCCGAGGGCGGCAAGCTGCGGCGCGTGACCGACCTGCGCGGCGAGCGCTGAGGCGCGCCACGCGAAGGCAGCGACCCGGCGTCTGGACGGGTCGCTGCCTCGAGATTCAAGCGCGTTACTTGATCTGCACGCCGTTCAGGAACACGTTGGCGACGGTGGTGGGCTTGTAGGTGCCCAGCACGGTCTTGGTCGCCACGTTGTCGGCGCGCAGGCCGTTGAGCGACACCGTGCCGGGGTAGTTCTGGAAGAAGGTCGGCTTGCTGTCGGTGGTGTTGCTCACCCGCAGGTTGCTCAGCTTCACGGTGGCGCCCGGCGCGTCCGAGGGCACGATGGCGATCACGCCGGCCTTGGTGAGCGTGCCGTAGGAGCTGGCCTGGAAACCGTCCACGGTGATCGGCCCCGAGGGGCTCAGGAACAGCGCCGTGCCGTTGCGGTGCGAGGCGTGGTTGCGGATCACGATGTTGCGGTTGTCGAGCTGCGCCACATCAATGCCCGAGCCCTGGTTGTCGCTGGTCTCGGCGCCCTCGATCAGCACGCCGTCGTTGCCCTGCAGGTCGCTGCCCCGGTTGGGCTCGATGTCGATGCCGGCCCAGGGGCCACCGGGCACGCCGCCCGCCCCGTTGAACTTCCCGCCGATCACGGACACGCTCCGCGAGGCCACGATCGAGAGGTTGTTGCGCCCGGAGTTCATCATCTCCACGCCTTCCAGCCGGATGTCGGTGGGCGTGTTGGCGGTGCCGCTGACAGGCCCGGGACTGACCAGATCACGGATGTACAGGCCGTCCGTCGGGGCGTTCAGGCCGCGGATCTGGCGCAGGGTGACCGAGCGGCTGCCGCCATCGACAAACCAGGCGGTCTGGTTCTGCACGCCGCTCATGGCGGGGCGCCCCGCCCGGTTGGCGTCGATGGTCAGGTTCTGGATGGTGATGCGGGGGCCGGCCACCCGCAGGGTGTACCAGGAGTTGTCGGTGGGCTCGCCGTCGCGGGCCTTGAGGGTCGCGCCGTTGCCGTAGATCGTCGCGCCGTCGCGCATGACCTCGAACTGTACCGGGCCGGTGCGGCGGTAGCGGTAGACCTTGTTCGCGCCGAAGGAGGCGGCCTTCGTGCCGCTGTTCAGCGCCGAGAACAGCGAGCGCAGGGCCGTGGTGTCGTCGGTCACGCCGTCGCCGCGCGCGCCGAACTGCTCGGGGGTCAGCGCGTCGGCCGGGGCCGGGCTGCCGGTGCTGGCCGGGGCGGCGCAGCCCAGCAGCGTGGGTACGGCCCAGTCGGCGTGGTCGTAGGCGTTGCCGTTCCCGGCGTCGGTCACGACCAGCGTGACGGTGCTGCGGCCGGTCACGTCGACCCTGATGGATTTGGTGGCGGTGGCCCCGGTCATGGTGCCGGAGTCGTAGAGTTTGACCCCGTCTCCCAGGATCTGGAAGACCACGCTGCCGTTGCCCCCCACCTCGTCGTCGACGCCGATGTCGGCGGCCAGGGCGCTGCAACGGCCGCCGATGGAGAAGCTGAGCTGGGAACCGGCGTGCACGCCGTAGCCCCGCGTGTAGGTCTTGCCGCCCAGGCTCAGGGTGCGGCCGTCGTTCGCGCCCGCCTCGCCGTTGCTCCTGTTGAGCTCCACCGGGCCGTAGCCGTTGGTGGCCCGGCTCCAGGTGGCGCCGCTGAGGGCGTTGTCTCCCGCCACGATCGACAGCACGAGATTGGTCAGCGGCGCGTCGGTCGTGATGTCGGCGTCGGTGGGCCGGCCGCCAGCCCGGGGCGCGGGCGTCTGGGTACCGGGGGTCTGGGCCCCGGGGGTCTGGACTTCCGGAGTCCGGGGGGACGAGCAGGCCGCCAGCGACAGGGCCAGGGTGCAGGCCAACAGGGGCAGGGTCAGGACGGATCGGAACGGAGAGGGGTTCGCGGGAGACAGAAAGGGTGAATTCACAGAAGACCTACTTTGAGACGCCCGCCTGACCCCCAAGGAGACCTCGGAAGCCAGGGCACGTCGTCTTTGCCCTGGGGTGGAGTCGTCCATATAGTTAAGGGCTCTTAATTTAAGGAACCCCCCTTATAATTAAAAACTTCTTATAGCGCAGCACATATTTTTCTCATAGTAAAGCGGGATTTCGCTTGCCAGACAGGGTTTCATGGTGACATTCAGCCATTGAACATGCGGCCTTCTCGAGCGACCCACCCGGACTCGCGAACCTGATCCAGCAGGAAAGACGGCGGGCCAGTCCCTGTGGCCGGAGAACGGCATCTGGAACGGCCGAACGGGAATTCGGCTGATCCGCCCGCCTGTGACCGGGTAGCCCGCTGATCCCAGTGGTTGTGCCCTGGGCCAGCGCCGGACAGACCGCCGTTCAAGGCGAGCTTTCGGTGCGGCCCTGCACGACCGTCAGCCTCCGGAAGCGCTCACGGCTGTCACCTTTGTCGCCCCCAGCCGGCGTGAAGGTCTGGGACTCGCTGGACGCCCGCACGACCTCCCGGATCGAGCTGTCCTTCAGCCCCCCGCAGGCGCGGGCCTGCACCAGCAGGTTGCCGATCAGGGTCGCCTCGACCGGGCCGGCGACGACCATGCGGCCACTCAGATCGGCGGTCAGCCGGTTCAGGAATTCGCCCTGAGCGCCGCCCCCTACCACGTGAACCGTGCGGAGGCTCCGGCCGGTGACCGTTTCCAGAGCGTCCAGTACCTCCGCAATCCGGTGGGCCAGGCTGTCGAGCACGCAGCGCACGATCTCCGGCGGGGTCTGGGGCACGCTCTGGCCGGTCTGGGCGCAGAAGGCCTGCACGCGCTGCGGCATGTCCAGTCCCGGCGGCAGAAATTGCGGATCGTCGGGGTCGATCAGGGGGCCGCCCGCGGGCAGCGCCGCCGCGCCCGCATCGAGCCCGGCAAAATCCGCGTCCCACGCGCGGCGGCACTCCTGCACGATCCACAGGCCCATGACGTTCTTCAGCAGGCGGGTCGTGCCGTCCAGCCCGGCCTCGTTGGTCAGGTTCAGGGCGCGGGCCTGGGCGCTCAGCACCGGCTGCGCCACCTCCACGCCGACCAGACTCCAGGTGCCGCTGGACACGTAGGCCCAGCCGTCGCCACGGGCGGGAACGGCGGCCACCGCCGAGGCCGTGTCGTGCGTGGCGGGCGTGACCACCCGCACCCCGCGCAGGCCCGTCTCGCGCTCCACTTCCGGGCTCAGCGGGCCGAGGTCAGTGCCGGGATCGACCAGTCGCGGCAGGAAGTGCGTGGGCAGTCCGGCCCGTGCCAGCAGCTCCCGGTGCCAGGCTCCGGTCAGCGGATCGTAGAACTGCGTGGTGCTGGCGTTCGTGCGCTCACACGCCTGGGCTCCGCACAGCCAGAAGTGCAGCAGGTCGGGCACCATCAGCAGGGTATGGGCCTGGGCCAGGCGCTCCGGGGGCTCGGCCGCGAGCTGATACAGCGTGTTGAACCCCAGGAACTGGATGCCGGTCGCGGCATAGATCGCCTCGTCGGAGAGTTGCTCCCGCACCCGCTCCATCACCCCGCCCAGCCGGGCGCTGCGGTAGTGGTTCACCTGCCCCAGCAGTTCGCCCCGCGCGTCCAGCAGGCCGTAGTCCACCGCCCAGGAATTCACGCCCACACTGGCGATGTCGCCGTGAGTGCTCGCCAGCCTCAGGCCGTGCACCACCTCGCGCCACAGCCCCAGGATGTCCCAGTACAGCTCGCCGTGCACCGGAACGCCCCCGTTGGGAAAGCGGTGCAGGATCTCCACCTCCAGCCGCCCGGCGCGCAGCGTGCCCAGCGCCACCCGGCCGCCCGAGGCCCCCAGATCGACGGCGATGTGCCGGGACACCCCGTCAGCGGACATAAGCGGTCGGTACCCCGCCGTCCACCGTGATCACGCCGCCCGTGGTCTTGGCCGCCCCGGGCGAGGCCAGCCAGCAGGCCGCCTCGGCGACGTCCTCGGGCAGCACGTTGACCTTCAGGGTCGTGCGGTTCCGGTAGAACGCCTCCAGCTCCTGCGGCTCGATGCCGTAGGTCGCGGCCCGCTCGGCGCGCCACCGGCCGTCCCAGATGGAGCTGCCCGCCAGGATGCCGTCCGGAAGCACCGAGTTCACGCGGATGCCGGCCGCCCCGCCCTCCTCCGCCAGACAGCGGGCGAGGTGCAGTTCGGCCGCCTTGGCCGCGCTGTACGCCGCCGCGTTCTTGCCCGCCGCCACCGAATTCTTGGAGCCGATGAACACCAGATTCCCGCCCGTGCCCTGCGCCCGCATCAGCCGGAAGGCCTCGCGCGCCACCAGGAAATAGCCGGTCGAGAGGATGCTCTGGTTGCGGTTCCACATCTCCAGACTGGTGTCCTCGATGGGGGCGCTGGACGCGATGCCGGCATTGTTCACGGCGATGTCCACGCCCCCGTAGCACAGCACCGCGTGGGCGTAAGCGCCCTGCACCTGCGCCTCCTCGGTCACGTTCATGGGGACGCCCGTCGCCCGCCGGAAACCCCGAGCCCGGCGCAGATCGTCGGCCACGGTTTGCCCGCCGTCCGCGTTCAGGTCGGCGATGACGATGTGCGCGCCGTCCTGGGCCAGCCGCGCGGCGATGGCCCGGCCGATGCCGCTGGCCGCGCCAGTCACCAGCGCCACGTGGCCGTCCAGCGCCTTCGGGGCGGGCTTGAGGCTCAGCTTGTACAGCTCCAGCGGCCAGTATTCGATGGCGTAGCTCTCGGCCGCACTCAGGCTCATGAAGCCGCCCAGGCTGCTCGCGGCCTTCATCACCTGGATGGCGCGCAGGTAGAGCTGGCGCGAGACCTCGGCGCCCATCGCGTCCGGGCCGGAGCTGACCATGCCCAGCCCCGGAATGAGCACCACGCGCGGGGCGGGCGTGAACATCACGTCGCCCTCGCCCCGGTGCTCCTCGAAATAGGCCGCGTACTCGGCCTTGAAGCGCTCGACCCCGGATTTCACGGCCGCGATCAGCGCGCCCTGGCCCTGATCCGGCGTCCAGTCGAGGTACAGCGGCACCCGCTTGGTGTGCACGAGATGATCCGGGCAGGCCGCCCCCACCTGCGAGAGGTCAGCGGCCGCGTGCGAGTTGACGAATTCCATGACCTCGGGCGAGCTGTCCACGCTCAGGATGACCGGCCGCTGGCCTTTCATGGCGCCGCGCAGGATCGGCAGCAGGGCCACCAGCAGGGCGTCCCGCCGGGCCGCTTCCACCGTCTCCACCCTCACCCCCCCGAAGGGCTGGGCCTCGGCGTGCGCGTCCAGATACGCCTGCGCCTCGCCGATGATCCGCAGCGTCCGCTCGTAACTCTCTCTGGAAGTGTCGCCCCAGGTCACCAGCCCGTGCTTGCCCATCACCACCGCTTCCAGCCCCGGGTTCTCGCGCACCGCCGCGCCGATCTGCTGCGACAGCGTGAAGCCGGGGCGGATGTAGTCCACCCAGGCCGCGCGCTCGCCGTAAATCTCGCGCATGATCTCCGGCCCGCGCGGCGTACACGCGATGGCGATGATGGCGTCCGGGTGCGTGTGATCCACGTGCCTGGCGGGCACAAAGGCGTGCAGCAGAGTCTCGATACTCTGGCGCGGGCGCCCCGGCTCGAAGGTGGTGCGGTCGAGGTACGCCGTCATCTCCTCGTCGCTCATGGCCGCGCGGTCGAACAGCGGCAGCACCTCGTCCAGCTTCAGCCCCGCGAAGCCCTGATGGGTGATGCTGGCGATGTCGCTTCCACTGCCCTTGACCCACAGCACGGTCACGTCGCGGCCCAGGTGGTCTTTCTCCACGCTCTTGGTCGAGGTGTTCCCGCCATAGATGTTGACCAGCGTGCGGTCGGCGCCCAGCAGGTTCGAGCGGTAGGTCAGCGCGGCGAGACCGTCGCTCTGGGGCGCATCGGCATCGTCCCAGCGGCTGATAGGAAGGGTCTGGGAGGTGGCTCGGGGATCAGCGGTGGTCATGGGGTGCTCCTGGTGGGAGAGGGACGTGGACGGGGCTCGCCGGCGAACCGGGTCGTCACGTCCCCATCACCCTGTCCTTGACCGGGTAGCCGCCGCCGCTGTCCACGGTGCCGCGTTCGCGGGCGACCCTGTCCTGATAGCCGCTCTGACGGTGCGCGGCGATGGGATCTGCCGGCCGCCCGGTCTCGCCGCGCCACTCGCGCAGCAGGGGCCGCACGTCGGTCTTGAAGGCGTCTGTCAGCACCCGGTGGGCCCCCAGCACGTCGCCGCGCTCCTGCGCTTCCCGGAGGTGGTCGTGGTCGATCAGCAGCGCCTGGGCGTAGGCTTCCTGGCAGTTCAGCACCGACTGCAGCATGGCCTCCACCTTGGGTTCGATGTTGTGGCTCTGGTCGATCATGTAGGCCACCTGCTGCGCCGTGGTGCGGGTCGCCGCGTCCTCACTGCGCGCGGCCGCCACGAGTTCGGCGTAGATGCAGAAGAGCTCGAAGGGGTTGGCCGTGCCCACGATCAGGTCGTCGTCGGCGTAGCGCCGGGCGTTGAAGTGGAAGCCGCCCAGGCGCCCCTCGTCCAGCAGGAAGGCCACGATGCCCTCGATGTTCACGCCCTGCGCGTGGTGTCCCAGGTCGACCAGCACCTGCGCCCGCTCGCCCACCGCGAGGCAGTGCGCGTAGGCTGCGCCCCAGTCGAACAGGTCGGTCGCGTAGAAGGCGGGCTCGAACAGCTTGTACTCCACCAGCATCCGCGCGCCGTCGGGCAGGGCGTCGTGGACGCGCCCCAGGGCCGCGCGCAGGTGCCGTTTGCGCCGCCGCAGGTCGTCCTGCCCGGCGTAGTTGGTGCCGTCGGCGAACCATAGGCTGAGGTCTGTGCTGCCAGTCTGTTTCATCACCTCCACGCAGTCAAGCAGATGGGAGAGGGCCTGCTCGCGCACACGTTCATCCGGATTCGTGACGCTGCCCAACTTATACACGTCGTCCTGGAACACGTTCGGGTTGATCGCCCCCAGGGTGAGCTGCCGCTCCTGGGCGTAGTCCCTGAGCGCGCCATAGTCGTCCACCTCGTCCCAGGGGATGTGCAGCGCCACGGACGGGGCGATGCCGGTCAGGCGGTGCACCTCGGCGGCGTCGTCCAGCTTCTCCCAGATGTCGCGGGCGGCGCCCGGCGCCGCGAAGGTCTTGAAGCGCGTGCCCGAGTTGCCGTACCCCCAGCTGGGCGTTTCGATGCGCTGGGCGGACAGGGCGGTGAGCAGGTCGGCGTTCATGCGTCCTCCGGGGATGGGGTGCCCAGGCGCCCGGTTCAGGGCGCCAGGATGAGCTGGATGTCGTCGGTGTCCAGGCGGGCGCGCACGGCCTCGGCGGGCTCGGCGTCGGTGATCACGGTGTTCACGTCGGCGTGGGTGGCGATGGTCGCCAGCGCGCGGCGCCCGAACTTGGAGTGGTCGAGCAGCGCCACCACCGAGCTGCCCGAGCGGATCAGCGCCTGTTTGCTGCCCACCTCGGGCAGGTGGGGGTCGGTGAAGCCCGTCTCCGGGGCGTAGCCCTTGGCGGAAAAAAACACCAGATCGGGGTGCAGCCGCGCCAGCGTGTCGAGGAAGAACGCTCCGACAAACGAGCGCGCCGGGGCGTGGAAGTTGCCGCCCACCATCAGGAAGGGCACGCCGCCGGCAGCCAGGACGTTCGCGGCGTCCAGCGAGCAGGCGATGGCCTGCACCCGGCGGCTGGGCAGCAGCCGGGCCAGCGCGAGGCTGGTGGTGCTGGCGTCCAGCGCCACCGTGTCGCCGTCCTGGATCAGCCCGAGCGCGGCGCGGGCGATGCGTTCCTTGGCCTCCACGTTCTGGGCAGCCCGGAGCTGCTGGGACAGCTCCTCGCTGGTGCGTTCGAGCAGCTGCGCGCCGCCGTGCACCCGCAGCAGCCGGCCCTGCTCACACAGCGCGTCGATGTCGCGCCGCACGGTCATCTCATGCACCCCCAGCTCGGTGGCGAGTTCCTTGATCCGCACGACCCCCAGCGCCAGCGCGCGGCGCAGGATGTCCTGCTGGCGGCCAGGCAGCGGGCCCATGAGGTCACTGGACATGGCGAGATCGTAACACAAAAAGCACAAAACATGACAGCCTCTTGCAATCTTCTGTGCGATGCGCTTCAATGGGAGCAGTCCGACCAGACCACAATCCGCCCCCACCCGCCCCAGGCTGCCCCGGAGGCCCATGACCGCGCCCCCCCACCGAGTGTGCTTTCTGCTTCAGGTGCGCCCCGAACGGCTCGCCGAGTACCGGGAACGCCACCGCGCGGTGTGGCCGGACATGCTCGCCGCGCTGCGCGAGACCGGCTGGCACAACTACTCGCTGTTCCTGCGAGGCGACGGCCTGCTGGTGGGCTATTTCGAGACCCCCGATCTGCAGGCCGCCCGTGAGGGCATGGCCCGCAGCGGGGTCAACGCCCGCTGGCAGGCCGAGATGGCGCCGTTTTTCATCGAGTTGGAGGGCACGCCGGATGAGAGCTTCCGGCCGCTGGAGGAGGTGTTCCACCTTGACTAGCGGCGCGGAGATGGGCGGTGTGGCCATCCCAGTCCCTCCTCCCACGACGCCCCTCCTGAGCCTGGCCCACGCCAGCAGGGCCTTCGGGCCGGTGCAGGCGCTGCGGGGCGTGGGCATCGAGCTGTATCCCGGTGAGTCTCACGCGCTGGTGGGGGAGAACGGCGCGGGCAAGAGCACCCTGGTCAAGATCCTGGCCGGGGTCTACCGCCCCGACGCGGGCGAACTGCAGGTCGCCGGCCAGCCCCGGCACTTCCACTCGCCGGCCGAGGCCCAGGCGGCGGGTATCGCCGTTATCTATCAGGAGCCCACCCTCTTTCCGGATCTGAGCGTGGCCGAGAACGTCCTGATGGGCCGGCAGCCGCTCGCCCGCGGAGGACGCATCGACACCCGGGCCCTGCACGCGCGGGTCGCTGGCATCCTGCGCGAGCTGGGGGTGGCGCTCGATCCGGCGCGGCCCGTGCTGGGCCTGAGCATCGCCGATCAGCAGCTCGTCGAGATCGCCAAGGCGCTGTCGCTCAGCGCGCGCATCCTGATCATGGACGAGCCCACCGCCGCGCTGACCCTGCAGGAGACCGAGCGGCTCTTCCGGGTGGTGCGCTCGCTGCGGGCGCGGGGCGCCGCGGTGCTGTTCATCACCCACCGGCTGGAGGAGGTCTTCGCGGAGTGCCAGCGCGTCACGGTCATGCGCGACGGCGCCTGGGTGTCGTGCGGCCCCACCGCCCAGTACGACACCGGCCGCGTGGTGCGCCAGATGGTCGGCCGCGACCTGGGCGAGCTGTATCCGCGCGGCGCGGGCGTGCCCGGCGAGGTGGCCCTGGCGGTGCGCGGCCTGGGTCAGCCCGGCGTCTTCCGCGACATCAGCTTCGAGGTGCGGCGCGGCGAGATCGTCGCCCTGGCGGGGCTGGTCGGGGCGGGGCGCAGCGAGGTGGCCCGCGCCGTGTTCGGGATCGACCCGCGCGCCGCGGGCGAGGTGCGCCTCGGCGGTCAGCCCATTCCCCCCGGTCAACCCCAGACCGCGATGCACCTGGGCCTGGGCCTGGTGCCCGAAGACCGCCGCGCGCAGGGGCTGGTCATGGACATGAGCATCGAGCGCAACGCCACCCTGGCGATCCTGAACCGCCTGGCGCGCGGCGGCCTGATGAACCGGGCCTCGGAAGCCGCCACCGCCCAGCACTGGACATCGAAGCTGCAGCTCAGGGCGCACAGTCTGCGTGACCCCGTCAGCTCGCTCTCGGGCGGGAACCAGCAGAAGGTCGTGCTGGCCAAGTGGCTGGCGACCCGTCCCAGCGTCCTGATCGTGGACGAGCCCACGCGCGGCATCGACGTGGGCGCCAAGGCCGAGGTGCACCGCACGCTGGCCGAACTGGCCGCCTCCGGCCTGGCCGTCCTGATGATCTCCAGCGACCTGCCCGAGGTGCTGGGCATGGCCGACCGCATCCTGGTCATGCGCGAGGGCGCCCTGGTGGGCGAACTGAGCCGCGCGCAGGCCAGCGAGGAGGCCGTGATGTTCCTGGCGACCGGACAGCGTCCCTCACACGTCAGCGGGGGCGCGGCGTGATGAGCCCCTCCACCCCGCTGCCCACCCCGGCGGCCCCGCCCAACGTGCTGACCCGCCTGCTGCGGGCGCGCGAGTTCGGGCTGGTGGCGCTGCTGGCGCTGGTGCTGTTCGGCACGGCGGCCCTCAACCCGCTGTTCCTGAGCCCCGGCAGCGTGCGCGACCTGCTCCTCAACGTCTCGATCATCGCCCTGCTGGTGGTGGGCCAGACGGTCGTCCTGCTGATGAAGCACGTCGACCTGAGCGTGAGCAGCGTCGTGGGCCTCAGCGCCTTCCTGACCGGCTCGCTGTTCGTGGCCAACCCTGGGCTGCCGATTCCGGTGGCGCTGCTCTTCGGGCTGGGGCTGGGCGCGCTGCTCGGCGCGGTCAACGGCCTGCTGGTCGCCTCCGGACAGGTGCCGGCGCTGGTGGCCACGCTGGGCACGCTGTACGTCTTCCGGGGCGTGACCTACGCCGTGGTGGACGGCCGGCAGATCAACGCCTCGAACCTGCCGCCCGGCTTCCTGAATTTCGGCACCGGCAGCCTGCTGGGCGTGCCCAATCTGGTGCTGCTGGTGCTGGCCGTGATGCTGGTCTTCGGCGTGTACCTCGGCACCTACCGGGGCGGGCGCGAGTACTACGCGCTGGGCTCGAACCGCGAGGCTGCCGTGCTGGCCGGCATCGACGTGACGCGGCGCACCTTGAGCGGCTTCGTGCTCAGCGGCGCCATCGCCGGGGTCGCGGGGGTGCTGTACCTGGCCCGCTTCGGCACGGTGGACGCCACGGCGGGCACCGGGCTGGAACTGCAGGTGATCGCGGCGGCGGTGGTGGGCGGCGTGAGCATCGGTGGCGGGGTCGGCACGCTGTTCGGCGCGGGCGTGGGCGCCCTGCTGCTGGGCGTGATGGGCAGCGCCCTGGTCACCCTGCGCGCTCCCGGCTTCTACCAGCAGGCCATCCAGGGCGCGCTGCTGCTCGCGGCCATCAGCATCGACATCCTGGTCGCGCGGCGCACGGCCCGGCGGCTCCAGATGGGGCGGAAACGGTGAAAGGCGTTCGTGGTCTGCTCGGCTGGGAGGCCACCCTGCTGGCGCTGGTCGCGCTGGCCCTGCTGGGCGGCGGCCTGCTCTCGCCGGACTTCCTGACCGGCCAGAACCTCTCGTTCCTGACCGCCAACTTCTCCGAGGTCGCGCTGATGGTGCTCAGCATGACCCTGCTGGTAGTCGTGGCCGAGATCGACCTGTCGGTGGCGTCCATGCTGGGGCTGTGCTCGGCGGTGCTGGGGGTGCTGTTCGCGGCGGGCGTGCCCATGCCCCTGGCGATCCTGGCCGCCTTCGTGACCGGCGCCCTGGCGGGGCTGTTCAACGGGCTGCTCGTCACCCGGCTGGGGTTGCCATCGCTGGCGGTGACCATCGGGACGCTGGCGCTCTACCGGGGGCTGGCCTACGTGCTGCTGGGCGACCGCGCCATCGCGGAGTTCCCCGCCGCCTACACCAACTTCGGCTTCGGCACCCTGCCCGGCACGCTGATCCCCATTCCCATCGCGCTGTTCGCCGTACTGGCGGCCCTCTTCGCGGTGGTGCTGCACGCCACGCCCTTCGGCCGCAGCCTCTACGCCATCGGCGCCAACGCGGTCGCCGCGCGCTTCGCGGGCCTGCAGGTCGAGCGGGTCAAGCTGCGGCTGTTCGTGCTGTCCGGCCTGATGTCGGCGCTGGCGGGCGTGGTGTATACCTTCCGCTTCGCCTCGGCGCGCGGCGACAACGCCACCGGCTTCGAGCTGAGCGTGATCGCGGCGGTGCTGCTGGGCGGCGTGAGCATTTTCGGCGGCCGGGGCAGCGTGGTCGGCGCGGTGCTGGCGGTCTTCCTGATCGGCCTGATCAACGGCGCGCTGACCATCGTGGACGTGTCCAACGAAATCCTGACCATCGTCACGGGCCTGCTCTTGATCGGCTCCGTGCTCGTGCCCAACCTGCTCGGCCGCTTCCAGTCCTTCCGTCAGCGCCGGCGCCGCAGGGGGGACGCCGCCGTTCCGTAGGCCAGCCGCCCATCCGCCCTCTCTCACGCTCCTGGAGGAACCCCATGAAGACCCGCTCCCTGCTGCTGTCCGCCCTGACCCTGAGCGCCCTGGCCACCCTGGCTTATGCCCAGACCCCCGCGTTGAAAAAGGGCCTGAAGATCACGCTGCTGCCCAAGAACATCAACAACCCCTACAACGTCATCGAGACCAGCGGCGGCCTGGAGGCCGGCAAGGAGATCGGCGCGCTGGTGAAGGTCGTGGGCCCGTCGGACGCCGGGGCGAGCTCGCAGGTCAGCTACATCAACACCGCCATCGCCCAGAAGCAGGACGCGCTGGTGCTGGCCGCCAACGACGCCAACGCCCTGCTGCCCTACCTGGCGCGCGCCAAGGCCTCGGGAATGAAGATCGTCACCATGGACTCCGACACCGCCGTCTCGGGCCGCACGCTCTTCATCAACCAGGCGAACAGTGAGGGCATCGGCCGCGCACAGGTGCAGCTGGTCGGTAAACTCATCGGCTACAAGGGCGAGATCGCGGTGCTCTCCGCCACGCCGAATGCCACCAACCAGAACACCTGGATCAAGTGGATGCAGGAGGAACTCAAGCTGCCCCGGTACAAGGACATGAAGCTCGTCAAGATCGCCTACGGCAACGACGACGACCAGAAGTCCTTCACCGAGATGCAGGGGCTGATCCAGGCCTACCCGAACCTGAAGGGGGTCATCTCGCCGACCACCGTGGGCATCTCCGCCGGCGCGCGCTACCTCTCCACCAGCCCCAGCAAGGGCAAGGTCGCCCTGACCGGCCTGGGCACCCCCAACCAGATGCGGGCCTTCGTGAAGGACGGCACCGTGACCGCTTTCCAGCTCTGGAACCCCGCCGACGTGGGCTATCTCGCCACCTACGCCGCCGCCGCGCTCGTCAGCGGCCAGATCACCGGTAAGCCGGGCGAGAAGTTCAAGGCCGGGCGTCTCGGCGAATACACCATCGGCAAGGACGGCGAGATCATCGTCGGGCCGCCCTACACCTTCGACAAGGCGAACATCGACAAGTTCGATTTCTGAGGACTGAGCACTGAGCTCCGGGCTGTGAGCGGGAGGGTGGCTCACGGCCCAGGTGCGTTCGGGCCGGGGCGAACCCCTCTCGTACCGGCCTGTCCCGGTGCAGCGACTCGCGGAGCCCGCCGCAAGAGGCGCTGGCCTCTAGCGGCCGGAAGGGTGGACGCCGCGTCTTCGCATCTCAAGGAGCCCCATGAGCAATCCCTACCCCCTGAGAGTCGGCCTCTTCGGCATCGGCCTCGACGCCTACTGGCCGCAGTTCGATGGGCTGGAGGCGCGGCTGACCGGCTACGTCGCGCAGGTGGCCGCCCGGCTGGAACGGCCCGGCGTGGAGGTCGTCAACCTGGGCCTGATCGACTCGCCGCCGGCCGCCCTGGCGGCGGGACACGCGCTGCGGCGGGCCGACGTGGACATCGTGTTCCTGTACGTCACGACCTACGCGCTGTCCAGCACGGTGCTGCCGGTGGTGCAGCGGGCCGGGGTGCCGGTGGTGATCCTGAACCTGCAACCTGAAGCCGCTCTCGACTACGCGCGCCTGAACGCGCTGGGGAGCCGCACGGCCATGACCGGCGAGTGGCTGGCCTTCTGCTCGGCCTGCCCGGTGCCCGAACTCGCCAACGTCTTCACGCGGGCCGGCGTCGCCTTCCATCAGGTCACGGGCGTGCTGCAGGGCGATCCGCAGGTCTGGCACGAGGTGGACGGCTGGGTCGAGGCGGCGCGCGTGGCCCACGTGATGGCGCACACCCGCCTGGGCCTGATGGGGCGCCCGTACACCGGGATGCTGGACATCTACACCGACCCGACCCTCCAGGCGATCACCTTCGGCACCCACATCCAGCATGTGGAAGTCGACGAACTGGCGGCAATCCGCCGGGACGTCACCGAGGCCGAGGCGGCAGGGCGGGTCGACCTCTTCCGTGACACCTTCGACGTGCAGCCCGACTGCGACGGGGCCGAGCTGAGCCGCGCCGCCCGCACCAGCGTGGCCCTCGACCGCCTCGTGGAGCGGCACGACCTGGGCGCGCTGGCCTACTTCGCCGAGTCCACGCCCGGCCACGAGAACGAGGACGTGATCAGCTCGGTGATCCTGGGCTGCTCGCTGCTCACGGGGCGCGGGGTGCCGGTGGCCGGCGAATACGAGATCAAGAACGTCCATGCCATGAAGATCATGGACAGCTTCGGGGCGGGCGGGTCGTTCACCGAGTTCTACGCCCTGGACTTCACCGATGACGTGGTGCTGATGGGCCACGATGGCCCCGGCCACCCGCGTATCGCGCAGGGCAAGACCAAGGTCAGGCCGCTGGCGGTCTATCACGGCAAGGTGGGCCGGGGGCTCAGCGTGGAGATGTCGGTGCAGCACGGCCCGGTCACGCTGCTGTCCGTCGTCGAAGACGGGGGAAAGCTCAAGCTCCTCGTCGCTGAAGGCGAGTCGGTAGCCGGCCCCATCCTGGAGATCGGCAACACCAACAGCCGCTACCGTTTTTCCGTGGGCGCGCGCGCCTTCGTGGATGCCTGGAGCGCCCAGGGGCCGGCGCACCACTGCGCCGTGGGCGTGGGGCACCTCGCCGACCGGATTCGCCAACTGGGTGCCCTGAAAGGGCTGAGGGTCGTGCAGGTGGGGTGAAATCCTGCGAGAACCATGCTTCTGGAATCAGTGGCGGGCTCCTGCCCTGAAGCACTGAAATACGTTACCGTATCTGGATACATTTCCCAATTTGAATATTGGCCTACTTTCAGATACGTCTCTGTATCCCATAGTGGGGCCATGTCACCCGTCACCTCCCGCAAACGGATCAGCCGCGAGGAGAGCCGCGCCCAGACGCGTCAGGAGCTGCTCATGGCGGCGCGTGAACTGTTCGCCCGCCAGGGCTTCGAGGGCGCTTCCATCGACCAGATCACCGACGCGGCCGGATATACCCGGGGGGCGTTCTACTCGAACTTCGACACCAGGGAAAGCCTGATGATCGCCCTGATCGAGCACTGTTTCGCCGAGGATCTCGCGCAGTTGAGCCGGCTGGGCGAGCGGCCGGAGGCGGGCTTCTCCGGTGAGGGCTTCCAGGCATTCTCCGCCAGCCCCGACACCGACCAGACCGCCCACCTGATCAAGATGGAGTTCTGGATGTGCGCGATGCGCTACCCCCGCATCCGGGCCGCCTACGTTCAGCAGCAGGGCCAACTCAGGGCCGCCATCGCCCGGCAGGTCGAGGCGCAGGCCCAGGCGCTCGGGCTGACGCTGCCCGTGGCCGCCGAGGACGCGGCGGCGGTGCTCATCGCGCTGAAAAACGGGCTGGACACCCAGAAACTCATCCAACCACAGGCCTTCGCTGACGGCCTGTACGCCACCATGTTCCGCCAGCTCCTGAGGCCCGACCCCCCCCTGACCCCCTGACGTCCGCCCCCACTCCATCTTTGCCCCCGCCTCGGGAACACGCCGTGTTCCTGGCCGGCGCCCTGTGCCGTGAAGGAGGTTCCGCCCGGTACAACCCTGAAGAGATTGTCCCTGCGTCCAGTACGGCGTCCAGGCCCAGTCATACGGACTTGCTCTGATTCCCGAACATCCGGGAAAGAGCCGGATGCTCGTCCATCGCCGCCAGCCCGTACTTTTTGCCACTCGCTCTGCTCGGATGATGCTCGCGCATCATCGCAATGTCGTATCAACCACCGAGCCGTGGCTGACGGTCTCCCCCTGTTGCCCTTCAAAGGAGTTCCACCATGACCACCCTCACCTCCACCCGCCCCGACGCCCCCGCCGTGCGTCCCGCCCCGCGCCTGGCCCTCTTCGCGACCGCGGCCGCGCAGTTCGTCCTGATGTTGGGTGCCTTCGGCGTGCTGTCGAGCGCCATCGGCTGGCCCCAGAGCCTCGATCTGCCGGCCGCCGAGGCCCTGCCCCTGATCCGCGAGCGGGGCGGGGCGGTGGCCCTGGGCTACTCCATGTACTTCGTCTCGGCCTTCCTGCTCGTGCCCCTGTCCGTGCTGATCCACCGCATGCTGGGGGAACAGGACGGCGACAGCACTGTTCTGAACATCACGGCCGCGCTGGGTGTCACGGCAGGCGTTCTCAAGCTCCTCGGGATCGTGCGCTGGCTGGTCGCCATGCCTGCCCTGGCCGCGACTTACGCAGGCGGTGACGGTGCGACCCAGGCGGCCGCCTCAGTCATGTACGAGACCCTCAACACCTACGCAGGGGGCGTCGGAGAAGCCCTGGGCGTACAACTCTTCGCGGGGCTGTGGACGGTGATGGTGTCGGCCGCCTTGTGGAGGCGTCCGGGGGCGCGTGCGCTCGCCCTCGGGGGCTTCGCGTCCGGCGGGCTTCTGCTCGCTGGGCTCGCCGGGGTCTTCGGCGCCGATCTCGGGCCCGTCCTCACCGTCTCAGGTATTGCCTGGCAGGTCTGGCTGCTCAGCCTGGGCCTGAACTTCCTGCGTGCCCGCCGCTGAGCTTGCTGACCCTGAGACCTGCTGACACTGAACCTGCTGACACTGAGCCTGCCGACTCTTCACCCTCTCGAACACCCCAACCAGGAGAACACCATGAATTCCACGGCCACGAACACCACCCTGCACGTCGTTCTCGGAGCGTCCGGCGCGGTCGGATCTGCCCTGATGGGCGAACTGGCGCGGCAGGGGCTCCCGGCCCGGGCCGTGTCCCGCACCCGCCCCACCGCGCTGCCCGCGGGCACCGACTGGCTGGCTGCCGACCTCAGTTCCGCGCCCTCCGTCGAGCGCGCCGTCCAGGGGGCCGGGGTGGTCTACCTGGCGGCTCAGCCCGCCTATACCCGCTGGGCCCTGGACTTTCCACCCATACTGGACGCGGTCATCGGGGGCGTGGGCCGGGTGGGCGCCCGGCTGGTCTTCGCCGACAACCTCTACAGCTACGGCCCGGTCACCACGCCCCTGCGCGAGGACTCGCCCGAACGCCCGCAGAGCCGCAAGGGCCAGGTGCGCCTGGCGCTGGCCCGCACCCTGCTGGACGCCCACCGGGCCGGGGTGCTGCCGGTCACGATCGGCCGCGCCAGCGACTTCTACGGCCCCGGTGTCCACGGTTCGCTGGTCGGGGCGCCCTTTTTCCGCGCCATCGTGGCCGGCAAGCGCCCGCCGTGGATCGAGCGGAGCGACCAGCTCCACAGTTTCAGTTTCATCGACGACGTGGCGCGCGGGCTGGTCACGCTGGCCCAGCATGGGCCCGCCTTCGGCGAGGTGTGGCACCTTCCAGCTGCCGAGGCCCTGACCGCGACCGGCTTCGCGGCCCTGATCGCCCAGGAGGCCCAGACCGCGCCCCCCCGGCCCCGTGCCCTGTCCGGCCTGCCCCTTCGGGCCTTGGCGCTGTTCAGTCCCCTGATCCGCGAGCTGGCGGACGTCCAGTACCAGGTGGCCGCCCCCTTCACGGTCGACGGCACGCGCTTCACGTCCACCTTCGGCGGTCAGCCCACCCCGCACCGCTCGGCGATCCGGCAGACGCTGGCCTGGCTGCGGGCCGGGTCGCTGGAGCCTTCGCCCGCCGAAGAGGTGGCGGGTTCCCCCCTCTGATCCGCTGGCACGCCGCTGTCCCCCTTCCCGACCCCCAGGAGCAGACCATGTTGACTTCACCCCCCCAGCCCACGCCGCCCCTGCCCCTCCGCTGGCTCCGGACGCTCTGGCAGACCCACCCGCCCCTGCTGATCTCGGGGCTGCTGTTCGCCGCGATGGTGGTCTTTTTCGGGGCCGGCATCTTGCTGGACGGGCGCACGGTTCTGGGCGCGCCCGCCTGGCTCAAGCCCACCAAATTCGCGGTGTCGTTCGTGATCTACAACCTCACGCTGCTGTGGATGCTCGGTTTCGTGGAGGGGCGTCCCCGGCTGGTGAGCGCCCTGGCGTGGCTGATCGTCGCGACCAGCCTGATCGAGACCCTGGCCATCGCGGGTCAGGCGGCGCGCGGCACCACCAGCCACTACAACACCGCCACCGCGCTGGACGCCGCCGTCTGGAGCGTCATGGGCGCCACGATCATCGTGCTGTGGCTGACCCACCTCGGCATCACGCTGCTGATCGTGTTCCAGCGCTTCGGGCACCCGGCCTTCGCGTTGTCGCTGCGTCTGGGCCTGGGCATCACCCTGCTCGGGCTGCTCGAAGCCTTCCTGATGGCCTCCCCGCTGGGCCAGGCGCTGGCGAGCGCGGGCGGCGTCAGCTCGCCGGTGGCGCTCGCCGGCATCGCCGGGGCCCACAGCGTGGGCGTCGCCGACGGCGGGGCGGGGCTGCCCGTGCTGGGCTGGAGCACGGAGGGGGGAGACCTGCGCGCCGGCCACTTCAACGGCATCCACGCGCTGCAGGTGCTGCCGCTCTGCGCCTGGCTGCTGACCCGGCTGCGCCTGAGCGTGCCCCAGCAGGTCGCACTGGTTCGGACGGCGGGGGCGAGCTACCTGGCCGTCATGGTGCTGGTGGTGTGGCAGGCCCTGCGGGGTCAGCCCATCACGGCGCCCGACGCTCTCACCGCCGCAGTGTTCGCCGCCATCGTGCTGAGTGCGGGCGCGTCCGCCGTCCTGATCTGGCGCCGCCCTTCACCTGCACGGGCGGCCTGAAGGTGGGGTCGGCGTCCAGGGGCCGGGTTCCGCCATGGGGAGGCGCATCTGGCGGCTCGACGGGCCGGGCTCACAGAGTGAGGGGGCCCACGCTAGTCCTTGCTGTCCAGCGTCCCCGCCACCCCCTGCGCCAGCCTGACCGCCGCCTGGAAGCCGTCGCCCCCGTCCGCGAAGCCCGCCGACCGCGCGGTGTGCGGGAAGTCGCGCAGCGAGGCGCGCCGCAGCTCGCTCGGGGGCATCATGGGCACGTTGGCCCGGCGCGAGAGCTGGAAGATCTTCGTCCGCAGCTTGAACACGTCTCCGTAACTGAAGATCCGCCGGTGGCCGGCCGCCAGATTGCCGCCCTGGGTCGCGCGCCAGAGTTCCAGGGCGTGCAGGGCGTCGTCGTCCAGGCGGGTCAGGGTGTGCTTGCGCAGCAGCTCCCCGGTGCCGGGGTCGAGCGTGTCCCAGGTCAGGCGCAGCAGCTCGTCCACCTGCATGGCGTGGTGGTAGATCAGCTGCAGCGCGGCGTGCAGCTCGCGGTCATCCCGCGCGTGGATCAGCAGGCGCGCGATGTCGCCCTGGGCCGGCGGGGGAGAGTCCTTGCGCTCCTCCGGGGGCCGTTCGACCCCGCGCAGGGGGTTGGTCTGCAGCAGCCCCTCCTCGATCAGGTGGTCGTAGAGCCGGTGCAGGGCGCTGATCCGGGCGCGCACCGTGTTGGCCTTGACGGTGCCCCCGTGGCGGCCCTCCTGGGCGCGGCGCTGCACCCAGTCCATGAACTCGGCGTCCGGCGTCTGCAGGTTCACCGCGTCGGCGGGCGCGTGGTCGAAGAAGGGGCGCAGCCGGGTGAACAGCTGTTTGGGGTCGTTGTAGGCCCAGACCGGCCCCAGCATCCCCATCAGCCGGTCGAGATCGGCGTCGCGCAGGGCCGCGAGCAGCTTCATGGCCCGTTCGTCTGCAGGATGGACAGCGCTCATGGGTGCAGTCTAACAGATATATTCTTTGATATTTGAGTGGAAGCTGGAAGCTCTGACCCCTGGTTCACCCCTCGTCGTAGCTGAACACCTCTTCCACCCCCGCCCCCAGGGCCCGCGCGATCCGGAAGGCCACCTCCAGGGACGGCGAATACCTGTTTCCCTCGATGGCGTTGACCGTCTGGCGCGTTACGCCGATCTGATCGGCCAGCTGCTGCTGCGTGACGTTCTGCCGCAGGCGGAGCGCGCGAAGATCGTTGCCGATCAGGCCGCCGCGCTTGCCCACTAGCCTCCCCGCCCATAGGAGACGAGCTGCGACCCGATCTCGACCAGCTGCGCCAGCACCCAGGCGGCCAGCAGCACGTGCGTGAAGAGGAAATTGCCCTCGGTCAGCAGCGCGGTGCACAGGGCGGCGAAGACGCCGGTGGCCAGCACGTAGGAGGCGTTGCGGGCGCCCCGCAGGGCATAGAGCCGGTCGCGCTCGTCGGTGTCCGGCCGCCGATCCAGCAGGGCGATCCCGAGGTGGCCCACGACCTGAACGATCACCAGCGCGATGACGGCCCCCACGAACCGCGCCACGTGCTCGGGCCGCACGTCGGGCGTGGTCATCGGCAGCACGGCCTGGAAATAGAGGCCGAACCCCAGCAGCAGACTCAGGAACATCAGCCACAGGCTTTTGTGTTGAAACGACAGCGGCATCAGCGATTCTCCTCCTCGGTGTGGTGGACTCGTCGTGCGGACTGGCGTCCACGAGTCAGGCCGCGATGTCAAACTTATCCGACATTCAGAGTCTACCCGTCGACCCCTCGGATGTCAATTCTTTTTGACATCCTGCAGACCAGAGGCGCCCCCCGCCCCCCGTCACCATCCCTGCCCGTCCGGTGCGGCAGACTCAGCCCAGATGACGGCCGCCGTGCGCCCCCCTCCCGAAGCCAGAGACGAGGCGCTGTCGTGGCGCTCGCGGCTGCAGGATCTGTGGCAGACGCTGGGCCTGGTGTGGCGCGCCAGCCCCCGACACAGCCTGATCTACGCCCTGACCACCCTGCTGGGCAGCGCCCTGCCGGCGGCCAACCTGTACGTGGGCAAGCTGCTGCTCGACGAGATCGCCCAGGCCGCCCAGGGCCGCGTGACCTACCAGGCCCTGCTGGCGCTGCTGGGGGTGCAGGTGGCCCTGGGCGTGCTGGGCAGCCTGCTGAGCACGGTGGGCACCGCCTCGCAGCAGCTGCTGGGCGACTCGCTGCAGCACTCCGTCAGCCGCCGCATCCTCGACAAGTCCTCCGAGCTGAGCGTCGAGGCCTTCGAGAATGCCGAGACCTACGACCGGCTGCAGCAGGCCTACCGCGAGGTCGGATCGCGCCCGCTGGGGGTGGCCACGCAGCTCGTGGGGCTGGCGGGCGCGGCCGTGACGCTCGCGTCGGTGGGCGCCCTGATGGCGCGCCTGGGCTTCTGGGTGCTGCCACTGGTGATCCTGGCCTCGGTGCCCGGCGTGATCGTCTCCAACCGCTTCGGGGTCGAGGGCTACCGCATGCTGCGGCGCCAGACCCACGACGCCCGCGTGCAGAACTACCTGGGGAGCCTGCTCACCTCCGACACGCTGGTCAAGGAGGTGCGGCTCTTCGGCTTCGAGCCCTACCTGCTGCGCCGCTGGCGCGAGTACTACCTGGGCTTCCGGGTGCAGCTCGAGGCGCTGGTGCGCCGCCGCGCGGGCTGGGGCTTCCTGGCGGCCCTCAGTTCGGCCCTGCTGATCGCGCTCGCCAGCGCCCTGATCCTGCGCCGCGCCGCCGCCGGAGAGATCAGCGTGGGCGACTTCAGCGTGTTCGTGCTGGGGATCGCGCAGGTGCAGAACACGGTGTCGGGGCTGCTCAACGGCGTGAGCGGCATCTACCAGAACCTGCTGTACATGCGCAACCTCTTCTCGTTCCTGGAGCTGCCCACCCGCGATCTGGACGCCGGCGAGCCCTGGAGCGGCCCGATCGAGACCATCGAGTTCCGGGCGGTGGGCTTCCGCTACCCGCTGACCGACCGCGACGTGCTGCGCGGCGTGAGCTTCACCGTGCGCCGGGGCGAGGCGCTGGCGCTGGTGGGGGAGAACGGGGCGGGCAAGACCACCCTGGTCAAGCTGCTCACCATGCTCTTCGAGCCCAGCAGCGGCACCATCCTGCTCAACGGCCAGGACGCCGCGCGCTTCAGTCCGCGCTCGGTGCAGCGCGAGATGAGCATCATCTTTCAGGACTTCGGGCAGTACCAGATGAGTGCGCGCGAGAACGTGGCGCTCGCCGAGGTCACCCGCCTGGACGACCGCCCCGGCGTGCAGGGCGCCGTCGACCGGGCGGGCGCGGCCTTCGTGGACGACCTGCCCGGCGGCCTGGAGGCCCCGCTGGGCCGGCTGTTCACCGGCGGGCGCCAGCTGTCGGGCGGGCAATGGCAGCGCCTCGCCCTGGCCCGGCTCTACTTTCGCCGCGCCTCGGTGCTCGTCTTCGACGAGCCGACGGCCGCCCTCGATGCCCGCGCCGAATCCGAGACCATCCAGGCGCTCAGGGAGGAGACCCGCGACCGCATCACCCTGCTGATCTCGCACCGCTTTTCCACCGTGCGTCTGGCCGACACCATCGTGGTGCTGGAGGGGGGCGTGATCGTCGAATCGGGCAGCCACGCCGAGCTGATCGCGCAGCGCGGCAAATACGCCGCACTCTACGACCTGCAGGCCAAAGGTTATCTGGCCGAGCCGCCAGCACCCGTCAGCCGCCCTCGTGTTCAGGACGAGCCGTGACAGGGAACTGGGACGGGAATCTGACTATATATCCCGATATCTGATGCTGATCTACTCACCACTGGTCTCTCTGGATCGAATTCGATCGCCAGGATCCGTTACCGTCCCGGCCCGTCGTTCCACGCTCAAGCCCCAGCAGGGGCAGCGTTGGAGGGGCCGACGCCTTCCTGCACAGGGCGGCGATCGCGTCCCGCCGCCTTGCCACGGATGGAGGGTTTTGCCTCGTGCAGGACGCTGCCTCAGCCTAGCAGTGAGGGTCAACCGACGCGTCTGCTCCGTGATGGAGTCTCTCCTCGTTCAGGGCAATATACGGAAGGTCACGCCACTGGCCGCCGCTCCCCGCACGTCAGCTGGGCCCGTCGTCACCACGACCTTCCCGTCGCTCTGCGCCAGCAGGGACGATACGGTCATGCCATCCGTCGCCGGGATCCTCGCCATGCCGCTCGCGCCGAACGACGCATCGAACGAAAGATTGGGCTTGAACCTGGCCAGCACTGCCGACGAGGTGTTCCGTCCGTCGCCATAGGTTCCACCCGCGACCATCCGGCCGTCGGACATGAGGGCCAGGCTGGTCACGGTGCTGTAACTCTCGTTGACATCGTTCAGGCGGCCAAAGACGATGCACGTTTCCGCCGCCGTCGTTCCACTCGCGTTGATCCGGCTCACGAACGCCGTGAACTCACCCCCGCCCACCAGGATGTCCCCGGTGGGGGACAGGGCCAGCGCGTTTGCATTGGATTTACCACACGAGGCCAGGTTCCACACGCGGCCTGCCGTTCCAAACGTCTGGTCGGGCCGCCCATCCGCCAGGAAACGCGCCACGCCGCCGCGCTCTCCGAAAACCCGTCCCGCTACCACCACGCGCCCATCCGGCAGGACGGCCACGGCATTCCCAAACGCGTGGGCGTTGAATTGGTTGTATGAACCTGCAGTATTGAAAGTGCGGAGGGCCACCCCATCCGTGCCGAAGCCCCTGTCCCGTGATCCATCCGGAAGGAGGCGCAGCACCGTAAACGCGGACGTCTTGAGGTCGCTCCTGACCTCGTTGGTCTGCCGGGACGCGCCCGCGACCACGATCTTGCCATCGGGCGCGATGGCCACGTCGTTCGCGCTCTCCGGGTGGAAGGAGGGGTCGTCCACACCCGAGAGGTTGGTGATCACCTGTCCACCCTGGCCAAAGGTGGTGTCGACGCTCAGGTCAGCATTGAAGCGGGCGATGAAAAAGTCCGTATTGCCGTCGACCAGGGTGCGTTTCCCGACGGCGACGATCTTCCCGTCGGGCTGCAGGGTCAGGGCCTTTGCTGTGTCCTGGGCGCTGAACGGCGCGGCAGCGCGCCTGAGCACGGTGCCGCTCGCCGCCAGACGTGTGAGCCCGAACGCCTGGCCGAGCACCACGACGCTGCCATCGGGCGCCGCCACGGAGTCCACGCCTCCGACGTTCACCCGACCTGCCTCTCCAAAGGCGGCGTCGACGGAGCCGCTGACGGTGGGCGGCATCACCGCGCAGTGCACAGCGGGATCCAGCCAGTCGGCATGATCGAAGTAGGTGTTGTCCCCACCGTCGCTGACCTGAAGCTCGAGGAACTTGTACCCGGTGATGTCGACCTTGAACCCTTTGGCGGGCATGGCGCCGGTCATCACGCCGCTGCGCCACAGGAGCTGACCGTCGGCGGAGATGAAGAATTCCACGCTGCCCCGGTCGCCTACCTCGTCGTCCACGCCGACGAATCCGTCAAGGCTCGTACAGTACACGTCCTTGAGGGTCGACTCCAGGCTGTACGACAGGTAACTCCTGGGGTGGACACCGTAGCCTTTGGCCCAGGTGCGGCCCTGTACAGTGAGCGTGCGGCCGTCGCTGGCCAGCTGTTCACCGTTGCTCATGTTCGTCTCAATGGGGCCCCAACCGTTTATGCCATCCAGTATCCGCTCGTACATGAGGGTGTTCCGTTCGGGGTCGAGCCGCTGAGGGTTCAACCGTCCGGCAGGCGCGGTGAATGTCCAGGGGTGCTGTGCACCGTTGGCGTAGGGGCCGAGGTCGTCTTGACGGGTGGTCGGGTGCTGGCTGCAGGCGAGGAGCAGCAGGGGCAGGGTGAGGGGCATGAGGGTGCGGGACGTGAGGCGCGGCATGGAACCTCCTGCGCCCGGAGCGTGTGGGGTGAGGTCTCGCGAAGGGCGTACGGCCAGCATGGCAGCCACAGTGTGACCTCATGTGCGGGCCGTGTGAAGCTGTCGCTCATGGATAGAGCGTGAGGTACTCCCCACTCAACCAGATGGAGGAAAGGGACGAGGCTGACATCCCAAATCTCCGGAAAACACGCCATTTTGAGCCGAATTCCCTTTGGACGATCCTGTCAGGCTCGAGACCCGTCTCCCCGCTTCAGCCCTTTGGGGAAGGGGAGACCGCGGGGATGGGTGACGGGTCAAAGCATCGCCGGTTTGCCTCCCCCCCTCGCCCCCGCTCTGGCCCCGCCTTGGGCTCGCGGTTTCCGGCATTGGGATTCCTCGCTCTTTCCTGTGTTCTCTGCTGAGCTTGGGCGGTGGCTGGAGTGGAGTGTTGCTCGGATGACGTTAGGTCGGGGATGACCTGGTGCAGAGGGGGAAATAGTTCAGTCCTATACACATATCGTTAGATATATTTGAAGGATGGGGTAATCACCCTCCGCTCCTGATCCCTGCGCTGACGCAGCAGCCGCTTCAGAGACGGGAGAAATAATGCTTGCCCCTGTGCAGCAGCCCTTTAAGGTTCATTCGCTCGTAGTCAAAGAGATAGACGCTCAGCGTGCTGCTCATCCATTAGGTGTATTCCGGCCATTTTAGGTCAATGAGTTAATAGGTTAAGCCCTACCACTAAAGTGCAGCCCGAGGTGGCCGGTCTTACCCTTCGGGCACCATCACCTCCTGGAGGCCGCCCGTCGTGACGTCATAGATAAAGCCGCGCACTGGCAGGGTCGGGGGAAGCAGGGGGCTCTGGCGGATACGGCGCACGTCCTCACGTACGCTCTCCTCCAGATCACGGAAGGTCAGCCAGTCGATGCTGCGCCCGGCGCTGGAGCCTGGGCCCGTGCCTATGTCGCGCCAGCGGTCGCCGTCGAGCACCGCCGTGTCCAGGCTCTGGGCCAGCAGGTCGCCCATGACCTCATCGGTGAAGAGCTGCATTCCGCAGTTGGTGTGGTGAACCACGAGGCATTCCTGGGTGCCCAGCAGCTTGTGGGAAATGACGAGGGAGCGGATGGCGTCGTCGCTGGCGCGGCCGCCGGCGTTGCGGATCACGTGGGCGTCTCCCTCTTTCAGGCCTGCGAAATGTGCGGGATCAAGTCGGGCGTCCATGCAGGTCAGGATCGCCACCTGCCGCGCCGGCGGTAACGGCAGAGACCGCCGATCGCCAAATTCACTGACGTATTGGGCGTTGGCTGCCAGAATCTCGTCTACGACGGTGCTCATGCTTTCACCTCGGGAAAGAGGGTCAGGAAAGCCTCCTGAGGGCTCCGCGTGGGCGCCGGGGCGGATCAGGCGACTCCAGACGCCCAGACAGAATGATGTCCGAGTCTATTCCGCGTGGATGGTGGTGTGGGGAGCCGGTGCCTGGGCGGAGGCCAGGGGATGACCGTGGAGGAGTGGAGCAGAGGGGGAAACACTCCCTCTACGTAAACAGGAGGGCTAGTCTAACTAATCAAATATCGTCAGATATATCTATCGCAAGCGGATTGAATTGAGTTCGCCGGCACGTACAGCTTCACCCTCAGCTCTTGCCTCTCGCTCACATATCTGAGCACTTGCTCAGATATTATCTGGCCATGACCCGGCCGCCATCCGCCACGACTCCGGACATCCGGCCGCCGACGCTCCGCTATCTCGTGGACGGCATGGACTGTGCGAGCTGCGTGCAGAAGGTGGAGCGGATGGTCGAGCGGCTGCCAGGCACGGCGGCGGTGAAGACCAGCTTCACCCGGCAGACCCTGCACCTGGAGCTTGATGAAGCCCAGACCCCTCGCCAGACGCTGGAGCGTCATCTGCGCTCCCTTGGCTATGTGCCGACCCTGCAGGCGGGCACGGCAGCGCCGTTCCCCCAGGCTCCAGCGCAGCAGGATCACGCCCAGCCCAGTCACGCCGGACATGATCACGCGGGCCACGACCACCCAGCCCCTTCCGCCGACCCCCAGGGCGATCATGCCGGACACGTCCACGCCGCCCTGCCGGCGGGCCAGCCCTGGTACGCCAGCGGTCAGGGTCGCCTCGTGATCACGTCCGGGGTGCTGCTGGCGATGGCGTGGCTCTTCGGCCGGGTCGAGCCCACGCTGTCGGGGCCCGCGTACGTGGCGGCCACCGCGCTGGGCGTCTGGCCGCTGATGCGGCGGGCGGTGGCCAGCGCCCGGCTGGGCGACCCCTTTTCCATCAACATGCTGGTCTCGCTGGCAGCGCTGGGCGCCCTGATGATCGGACAGGCGGCCGAGGGCGCGGTGGTCGTGTTCCTCTTCGCCGTGGGTGAACTGCTGGAGGGCGTGGCGGCGGGCCGGGCGCGGGCCGGGGTGCAGGCGCTCTCGGCGCTGACCCCCAAGACCGCGCTGCTGCTCGAGGACGGCACCACGCGCGAGGTGCCGGCGGGCGAGCTGCGCGTGGGCCAGACCGTGCAGGTGCGCCCCGGGGCCCGGGTGCCGGCCGACGGCACCATCACCGCCGGCACCTCCAGCCTGGACGACAGCCCGGTGACCGGAGAGAGCGTGCCGGTGGTGAAGCCGCCCGGAGCGCGCGTCTACGCCGGCAGCATCAACCTCGACGGCGTGCTGAGCGTCCAGGTCGACCGCTCGGCCAGCGACAACACCATCGCGCGGATCATCCAGCTGGTCGAGGAGGCCGAGGGCAGCCGGGCCGCCACCGCCCGCTTCATCGACCGCTTCAGCCGCGTCTACACCCCGGGCGTGGTCGCCGTCTCGGCCCTGGTGGCGCTGCTGCCCCCGCTGCTGACGGGCGCCGAGTGGCATCCCTGGCTCTACCGGGGCCTGACCCTGCTGCTGATCGGCTGCCCCTGCGCGCTGGTGCTGAGCGTGCCGGCCGCCGTCACCAGCGCCATCAGCGCGGGCGCCCGGCGCGGCCTGCTGATCAAGGGCGGCGCCGCGCTGGAGGCCATCGGCTCGGTCAAGACCGTGGCCTTCGACAAGACCGGGACGCTGACCACCGGCCGGCCCCGCCTCACGGATCTGAGCGGGCTGGGCCTCGACCGGCTGGACGCGCTGCGCCTGGCGGCGGGAGTGGAAGCGGGCAGCGACCACCCGCTGGCCCGCGCAGTCACGCGGGCGGCCAGCGACGCCGGGCTGAGGATCCCGGCCGCCGAGGGCGCCCTCGCCCTGCCCGGGCAGGGCGTCCGGGCCACGGTCGAGGGCCGCGCCCTGTGGGTCAGCTCGCCTCAGCACGCGGCCACGATGGTGGCCCTGCCAGAGGGGCTGCTCGCCACGCTCACCAGCCTGGAAGGGCAGGGCAAGACGGCCGTGATCCTGCACGGCGACGGCCAGGCGCTGGGCCTGCTCGCCATGCGCGACGAGCCCCGGCCGGACGCGGCCCAGACCCTCGCCCGGCTCGGTCGCCTCGGCATCCGCACGGTCATGCTGACCGGCGACAACGCCCGCACCGCTCAGGCCGTCGCCGCAGAGCTGAGCCCGTCCGATTCCAGTCGCCCGGCGCCGGGCCTGGACGTCCACGCCGGCCTGCTGCCCGAGGACAAACTGCGCGCCATCACCGCGCTGCGGGCCGGGGGCGGCGTCGCCATGGTCGGGGACGGCATCAACGACGCGCCCGCCCTGGCCGCCGCCACCGTGGGCGTCGCCATGGGGGGCGGCACCGACGTGGCCCTGGAGACCGCCGACGCCGCCCTGC
>NZ_PPPD01000001.1:3262500-3524480 GCF_002901445.1 Deinococcus koreensis | reverse complement strand
TGCGGGTGGCAATCCTCTGTCGGCGCGGGGGCACCCTGCTCACCAACGCCTCGGACGGCCTGGCCTTCCATTTCGTGCCCGGCGGGGCGCTCAGTACCGATGAGGACGTGGCGATCTGTGCCGTCCGCGAGTGGCAGGAGGAGACCGGCGTTCCCCCTGGGCCGATGAGACTCGTCGGCATCGTCGAGAACTTCTTCGGCCCACCGGACAGGCGCCAGCACGAGATCGGCTTCTATTTCCTGATGCCTGCCCCGGAGAGCCTGCCCGCCGACCGCTTCTCCGTGCAGGACAACGCCGACGTCTGGTGCCAGTGGGCGCCGGTCGCCGGGATCGCGGACGTGCCCGTGTACCCGCTGGTCATCCGGGAGCTGCTGGAGGTTCCGCCCGGCACCGTCCGGCACCTCGTGAACCGGGAGGCGGCCTCAGCCTGAGCGCCACACCTGCCCGACCGCCTCCTCCACGCTCTTCACGCCGCTGTGGCCGTCCAGGCCGGGGGGCACGACCAGCCGGGTGTAGCCGGCGCGGCCCGCCTCCTCGGCGCGGCGCATGGACGCCTGGGTCGAGCGCACCTCGCCGGCCAGCCCGACCTCGCCGAACACCGCCACGTTGCCGGGCATGGCGCGGCCCACCACGGCGGAGTACACCGCCAGGGCGATCGCCAGATCGAGCCCCGGGTCGAGCACCTTCAGGCCGCCCGCGAGGTTCACGTAGATGTCCAGCCCGCCCAGCGTCAGGTCGAGGCGGCGTTCCAGCACGGCCAGCACCACATCCACCCGGCGCGGGTCGAGGCCGACCACGACCCGCCGGGCGTTCGGATAGGGGGTCTTGCTCGCCAGCGCCTGCACCTCCAGCAGCATCGGGCGCTGGCCGTCGACGGTGGCCCCCACCACGGAGCCGGGCACGCCCACCGGCCGCTCGGCCAGGAAGGCGGCGCTGGGGTTCTCCACGGCGATGAGGCCCTCGCCGCGCATCTCGAACACACCCAGCTCGCCCGCCTGTCCGAAGCGGTTCTTCACTGAGCGGAGCAGCCGGAACGAGCCCACGGTTTCCAGGAAGACCGTGGTGTCCACGATATGTTCCATCACCTTCGGCCCGGCGACCGTGCCGTCCTTGGTGACGTGCCCGACCAGCACCGTGGCCGTGCCGGTCTCCTTCGCCGCGCGGGTCAGCATGGCGGTGCCGTCGCGCACCTGGGCCACGCCGCCGGGGGCGCCCTCGCCCTCCACGGTCACGGTCTGAATGGAGTCCACGATGCACAGCGCGGGCTTATGCTCAGCCATCAATGCGGCGATGTGCTCGGCGCGGGTGTCGCGGGTGAGCTGGATGTCGGCGGTGACCCCCAGGCGGTCGGCGCGCAGGCGGATCTGCTCCAGCGACTCCTCGCCCGCCACGTACAGCACCGTGCCGCTGCGCGCCACCCGGTCGGCGACCTGCAGCAGCAGCGTGCTCTTGCCGATGCCGGGCTCACCGCCGATCAGCGTGACGCCCCCGGCCACCAGCCCGCCCCCCAGCACCCGGTCGAGTTCCGGGATGCCGCTGGAGGTGCGCGGCTCCTCGCGCCGGCCGACCCCCGAGAGCGCCGTGAGCTTGCCGCCCGACACGGCGCCGTAGGCCCCGCCGCGGCTTCCCCGCGCGGGCACCGGGCTGGGCGCCTCCTCCTCGAAGGAGTTCCAGGCCTGACAGTTCGGACAGCGGCCCAGCGGTTTGGACGCCTGGTAGCCGCAGCTCGTGCAGACGAATTTGGCGAGAACCTTAGCCACGTGATCCGGGGCGGCCGTCGGCCCGCCAGTAGGTGCCGTCGGCGGTCGCCAGGTAGTCGCCGTCGACCAGCTCCCGCAGCAGGATGGTCGGGTCGTCCACCGTGCTGTGATCCGCCAGGATCTGGTCGACCTGCCCCTGGTCGTAGGAGACGCCGGGCTCGAACAGGCCCGTCAGGTAGTCGAGGATCGCGAGCTGGTGGGCCCGGCGGCGGTCGCTGGGCCAGCCGGTGATGCGCCCGTGTTCGTCCTGAAATGCGGCAATACTCTTCGTCATAGCCTCCATGCTATCTGGCGGCTGGCCCTGAACCCGCACAGCGGGGCACATTCGGGGCGGTTCGTGGGGCCCCCGAGTGACTCCAGTCTGGCTGCGCCCTGCTACAGTGCCGCACGTGCGCCCGCCCCCCGTGCCGGTTCAGGAGTGGTTCGCCCGGGTGAGGCGAGCAGGGGCGAGGCGGTGGCGCGATGTGCGGATGTGGAGGAAACGTCGACGCATCCTGACGGCGCTGGCGCTCCTGAACGTGCTGGCGGTCGCTCTGGCGACCCTCGGCCCGCAGCCGACCACTCCCCCCGCACCGGCCCCGCGCCCGACCACCTGTGGCGACCCCCTCTCCCCCGATCTCACGCCCCCGCCCCTGCCCACCGCAGTGTCCGGACGGGTGTCGTTCTACGGGGCCGAGTACGATCCGGCGACGCTCCGGGTGCGCCGCAGCGTCGGTCTCGGGGCCAGCAACGCGCTCTTCGCCCTCGCCAGCACGGTCAAGCCGCTGATCGTGGAACAGGCCCTGCGGGACGTGGATGCCGGGCAGCTCACGCTGACCACGCCGCTCACGACCACCGCCGCCAGTCGGAGCATCGAGCTCTTCCCGGCCGGGACGAATCCCGTGCTGACCCTGCTGCGGCGCGCTCTCGAGCTCAGCGACAACACGGCGGCCGACCTGCTGCACCTGCGCGTCGGCACGCAGCGGCTGGCCCGATCGGTGCGGGAGCGCAGCCCCTGCACGCAGCTCCTGCTGACAGGCAAGGCGGCGTGGGCCGCTCAGGGCGGCCTGCAGGCGGCCGTGCTCGGCCCCGACCTGTCGGCCGGCGCACGGCGCTACGCCGCCCTCCCCTTCGGAGAACGGCTGGCGGTGGCCACCCGCCTGAACGCGGGCGCCGCAGAGTGGACGGGCCCGGAGGTGGAGGCGGCCATCGACACCTACTTCCGTGGGCCCGACCAGAGCCCGGAGATCGATCTGGCCATCCAGAACCTCAGCACGGCGAAGGCCTACACCGACCTGATGGCGCGGGTGCTGCCGGGCCGCAACCTGAAGCCCGGTTCCCGGAAGGTCTTCCGGAAGTCACTGGCGAAGGGCTGCTGCCGCCCCCCATCCACCACCCTGAAGACCTCGTACTGGGGCGCGAAGGCCGGTAGTGGCTGGCGCCTGCTCACGCTGACCGGGCTGGTGGAGACCCCGGACGGCCGGATGTTCGCCTACACCTACCTGAACGACCAGAGCGACGTTCAGGACTCCGAGGACATGGAGGAGCAGATCCCGGCCGTGGTGGAGTGGATCGGTCGGACGCTGTTCACGCTGCACGCCAGTCCGTGAGGCCCGCACCGAGCCCCGGCTGCTTCACGGGTTGGAACGGCCGTAACCTGCGGACGCCGCGGAACCGGGCTCCTCATCCTGCCGTGGCTCAGCGTGGGGAGGGTCAGGGCTGAGGCGGTCAATCATCGGTTCCTGGGTACCGCGTGACCCCGGCCCGGCGACCTCCCCCACGTGCCCACCCGATCCGCCGTCCAGCCAGAACCCGTGAGCCTGACCCTGGGGAAGCGGGTTCCGGGCACCGACTTCGTCACGGTCATCGCGCCGGAGCTGTTCCGCCCGCCAGGCGACCAGCAGGCCCTGGCCTGCTCTGCCGGGCTGTCGACCGCGGAGTGCGGCCCTACTATCCACCCGCCGCACTCCGCGGCCCCCACCGGTTTACACCGGTGCCGGCGCGGTCAGCTGCCGCATCAAACCGGGTGTGTCCCAGAGGTGCCACAGCTCGGTGCCCCGGCCCTCCACCACCCGCACGAAATGCATGTGGCGAACCTGAACGGGGCGCCCGGTCGCCGGCAGGTCGCGCATCGGGCCCAGGTGGGTGCCGGTCATGACCGAATTCATGGCGACTATCTCACCGTCGGCCATCAGGTGCTGGATCTCGAAATGGAGATCGGGGAAGGCGGCGCGCAGCATCGAGATGACGCCCTTCAGGTGTGCCGGGAAGTTCACCCCAGGCTGCTCCTGATGGTCGACGGCTTCCGGAGAGAGGAGTTCGTCCACCGCGCTGAGGTCACCCGCGTTGAAGGCCCGTTCGATCATCTGCCGCACCACCGAGACGTCTGCCGAAGCAATCATAGTGAGCCTCCATTGACTGTAGTGACACTACAGTCAAGATGGTTATACTCCTTTTGATGCCGGACAGCAACGCCACCTTCCCCCTCACCCATCGTCAGCGGCAGGCCCGGGCCACACGGGAATTGATCGTGCAGGCGGCCACCGACCTGTTCCTGGAGGGGGGCTACAGCACGACCACCATGGACGCCATCGCGGCCCGTGCCGGGGTGGCGGTGAGCACGGTGTACAACGCCTTCACGAACAAGCGGGGCATCCTGAAGGCGATCCGCGAGGGCTGGCACCAGACGTCGGGGCAGCGCGACCTGTACCGGCTGGCGGGGCAGCAGGCCGACCCGGCCCGGCGTCTGGAGCTGGCGGCGCAGGCCACCCGCCGGCAGTGGGAGTCCGGCGCCCGCATGATGGCGGTGTACAGTGTGGCCGCCGCGTCCGATCCGGAGGCTGCCGCCGAACTTCGGGAGGCTCTGGCAGGTCGCCGGAGCACTGTGGGCGCGACCATCCGCAGCTGGGCGGGAGACTTCCGGATGCCGCCCGAGCGCGCCGCCGCCCTGTACCTGGCCCTGACCCGCGCCGAGGTCTACCTGGAACTGGTGGCCGAGCAGGGCTGGACGCCGGCCGAGTACGAGGCGTGGCTGGCCAGCCTCCTCAAATCCCAGTTCCTGAGGTGAGACCCGTTCCTGCGCTGAGCGTCAGGCGAGTGGGGTAAACCACCAGCCGCCGAGGTCGTGCCTGTCGGCGCGGGTCGCCGCCTGGAGGGAACCCCTGTTCTGGGCGTGGATCGTGCCGCTGAGCACCCGGCCGTCGTCGGGCAGGTGGCGGGCGAGCAGGGTCGAGAGGAATGTGCCGAGGCCCTGACCGCGTGCGTGGGGCGCGAGCAGCAGTTCCTGCACGACCTGAGCGGGCAGCCCGAGCTGGGTTTCGGGCAGCGTGCCGGCGTACCCGCTCCACTCGCCCTGCCAGAGCACGTCGAACATGGTGCCGGCCGCGATGGCCTCGGCCAGCGTGTCCTCGTCGATCAGACGCGCCTGCTCCACGTGCGCCGGGTGCAGGGTGTCGATCTGGGCGTAGGCCGACGCGGCCCTGGGCAGATGGGTGGCGTCGCGGGTGGGCCGGAGGCTCAGGCCCGCCGGAACCTCGCGGTCTCGCAGGTCGGAGAGGGGCGCCGCCAGTACGCGCATGTCCGGCGAGGCGTCCACGAAAGCCGACCGGGCGCCCTGCATCGGCAGCGGGCTCCAGAAGCGGAGGCGGGGAACCTGGAAAGCGGCGTAGGTCTGGCGGGCCGCCTCGGACAGGGCGGGCAGATCGGCAAACGTGAGCGGACGCGACGTGACGCTGGCGTCCACGAAGGGCCGCTCCGGGTTCCCGCCCTCGAAGCGGATGCTGAGCATGGCCTGGAGGTCGCCCCGGGCGGTCAGCCAGCGGTTCAGGTAGGCCTCGGCGGGGTGGCCCAGCGCCATCTGCCCGGCCCTCCCCTGCGCCAGTTCCCGGTCGGTCGCCAGTTGCAGGTCGAAGGCGTGCTCCTCTTCCAGCCCGTCCAGCCGAACCGCTTCAGGGCACCAGTCCAGGCTGAGGGGGTGCTGGGCGGCGAGACTCATACGGGCGAGATCGTGGGCGGTCGGCAGATTGGAGAAGGTCACTTCGTCCAGCGTACGGGCGGCGCTGATCTGAACGTATCCGCCAGATGGCGCAGACAGCGGGAACAGCCGCGCGTCTGCTACCCTGGGAGTCAACCTAACGAGCGTTAGTCTCCCCCGCCCCGGAGGCCCCATGAAGACCAGCAACAGGAAGACCAAGAACGAGTGGATGCAGAGCGTCTACAGCCCCGCCGCGCAGACGTTTCCCGAGCGTAAGTACAACTTCAAGAACCTCTCGGACATGGAGCCCGAGCCGATCTACACGGCGGACGACCTGAAAGACTGGGACGCCGAGCGCGACCTGGGCTACCCCGGCGAGTTCCCCTACACGCGCGGCGTGCAGCCGTCCGTGTACCGGGGCAAGCTCTGGACCATGCGGATGTTCGCGGGCTTCGGCTCGGCCGAGCAGACCAACGAGCGCTTCCACGCGCTGCTGGGCGCCGGGCAGACCGGCCTGAGCACGGCGTTCGACCTGCCGACCCTGATGGGCTACGACTCGGATCATCCGTTCTCAAAAGGTGAGGTCGGCAAGTGCGGCGTGGCGGTCAGTTCGCTGGCGGACATGGAGATCCTGTTCCGGGGCATCGACCCCACCGCGGTCACGACCTCCATGACCATCAACTCGCCCGCCAACGCCGTCTGGGCCATGTACATCGCCAACGCGCAGAAGCAGGGCAAGGATCTGGGCCGGGTCGGCGGCACCATCCAGAACGACATCCTCAAGGAATTCATCGCGCAGAAGGAATTCATCTACCCGCCCAGCCCCTCGGTGAAGCTGGTCATCGACACCTTCGAGTGGGGCCCGAAGGTGGTGCCGAAGTGGAATTTCATCTCGGTCAGCGGCTACCACATCCGCGAGGCCGGGGCGACCGGCGTGCAGGAGCTGGCCTTCACGCTGGCCGACGGCTTCCACTACGTGGAGAAGGCGCTGGAGCGCGGGCTGGACATCGACGAGTTCGCCCCACGCATCTCGTTCTTCTGGGACATCCACAACGACTTCTTCGAGGAGATCGCCAAACTGCGCGCTGCCCGGCGCATCTGGGCTCGGCAGATGCGAGACCGCTACGGCGCGAAGAATCCGAAGAGCTGGATGCTCCGCACGCACTCGCAGACGGCCGGGGTGTCGCTGCCGGCGCAGCAGCCGCTGAACAATATCGCCCGCGTGGCGATCCAGGCGCTGGCCGCCGTGCTGGGCGGCACCCAGAGCCTGCATACCGACGCCTTCGACGAGGCGCTGGCGCTGCCCACCGAGGAAGCGGCCACCATCGCCCTGCGAACCCAGCAGATCATCGCCTACGAGACCGGTGTGGCCGGCGTGGTCGATCCGCTGGCCGGGTCGTATTACGTGGAGAAGCTGACGGACGACATCGAGGCCGCCGCGCTGGGCTACATCGAACAGATCCGCAACATGGGCGGGGTGGAAGCGGGCATCGACTCGGGCTTCTTCCAGCTGGAGATGGCCGAGGCCGCCTACCGTTACCAGCGCGAGGTCGAGACGGGGAACCGCTTAGTCGTGGGCGTGAACGACTTCGTGCAGGACGCCGTGGAAGTGCCCATCCAGCTCATCGACCCGGAGGTGGAGCGCATTCAGGAAGCGCGGCTCTCGCAGGTGCGGCGCGAGCGCGACCCCGAGCGGGCCAGCGCCGCCCTCGCCGCCCTGCGCGACACCGCCGTGACCGGCGCCAACTCCATGCCCGCCTTCCTGGAATGCGCCCACGCCTACGTGACGCTGGGCGAGCAGATGGACGTCCTCAAGACCGTGTACGGCGAGTACGTGGAGCCGGTGCTGGTCTGAGGGATGCGGAAGGCCGATAGCAGAAGGCAGATGGCCCGAGATCTTTAAGCCATCTGCCATCTGCCATCCGCCTAGAAGCTGTAGCTCTTGGGTACCACCACCACGCCCTTCTCGGTGAGCGTGAAGCCGCGGGCACGATCGTGCTCGGGGTCGAGGCCGATCTTGGTGCCGGGCGGGATGGTCACGTTCTTATCCACGATCACGCGCCTCAGGTGCGAGTTGCGGCCGACCTCCACGTCGTCGAACAGCACGCAGCTCTCGACCAGCGAGTAGGAATGGGTTCGCACCGAGCGCCCCAGCACCGAGTCGCGCACCGTGCCGCCCGAGATGATCGCGCCCCCGGCCATGATCGAGTTGAAGGCCTGCCCCTTGCGGCCATCGGTCTCGTGTACGAACTTGGCGGGCGGTGAGAACTCGGAGGAAGTCCGCAACACCCATTCCGGGTTGTAGAGGTCGAACTCCGGATTGACGCTGACCAGATCCATGTTCGCCTCGAAATAGGCGTCGAGCGTCCCCACGTCGCGCCAGTAGGTGTTCGGCCCCTTCTGGCCGGGCACCGGATTGCGGTGGTAGTCGTAGGCCCTGACGTTGTAGCCGTCGGCCAGGGCGCGCGGAATCACGTCGCCGCCGAAGTCGAAGCCCTCTTCCCCGCCCGCCATGTTGGTCTCGAGCAGTTCGTCCAGCGCGCGGCGCGAGAAGATGTAGTTGCCCATGGAGGTCAGGCTCATGTCGGGGCGGCCGGGGATACTGGGCGGGTCTTTGGGCTTTTCCAGGAAATCCGTGACCTTCCAGCGGTCGTCCACGTGCATGATCCCGAACTGGTGGGCCTGCGCCTGCGGCATGGGGTAGGCCGCGATGGTCAGGTCGGCGCGCGTGTCGATGTGCTGCTGGAGCATGTGCTCGACGTTCATCTTGTAGATGTGGTCGCCCGAAAAGATCGCCACGTAGTCGGCGTCGTGGTTGTCGATCAGGTGCATGTTCTGGTACACGGCGTCGGCGGTGCCGCGGTACCACACCGGCCCCAGCTCCTCGAAGCGGTACATCTGGGCCGGCACCAGCGTGATGAAGTAGTCGCTCAGGAAGGTGCCGAAGCGCCAGCCGCGCTGGATGTGCTCGGTCAGGCTCTGGGCCTTGTACTGCGTGAGCACGTAGATGGAGAACATGCCCGAGTTGATGAAGTTGTTGATGGCGAAATCGATGATGCGGTATTTGCTGCCGAAGGGCACGGCGGGCTTGGAGCGCTTCTGCGTCAGCGGGGCCAGCCTGGAACCCTGCCCGCCTGCGAGAATCATGCCCAGTACACGTGGTTTCATCTGTTTCCCCTCCAGAACGGACGATATGGACGACGGGTGCTCGATCAGCTGGCGATCAGCTGCGTGACAGGGCTTGTGCTTGGGTTCACTCTAGCGCCTCGCTGCGCGGACACAAGTCCGGCGTCCCGCAGGCCGATCTGGTGGCGAGCCCGTCCTGGGGGGCGCCGAGGCGTACGGACGGGCCATGTGAAAAGGAACGCTTAAGTGCCGCGCCACAGGGCGGTCAGCCCGAGCAGCCGCTCACGGGCCTCCTCGGGGCTGAGGAGGGGCGCGCCGAGCTGGGTGCGGATGAAGGTGGCCTGGCGCTTGGCGTACTGCCGGGTGGCCAGGGTGATCCGCTCCGCCGCCTGGGCCACGTCCAGGGCGCCCCGCTGCACGGCCAGGGCCTCGCGGTAGCCCAGCGCCTGCCAGACGGTCGGCAGTGGCACCGTCTCCGGGTCGACCTGAGCGGCCAGCCACCCGGCCTCCCCTGGCCAGCCCGCCTGGAGCATGGTGCGGGTTCGTTCCCCGATGCGGCGCCCGAGCTCCTCGGGGGGACGTGTGAGCGCGGTCACGTCGTACCCGAAGGCGGGCGGCCGCCGGCCGTAGTGGCCGGGCAGCCGGCCGGTGGCCCGGTAGAGTTCCAGCGCCCGCACCACCCGCCGGGGATTGCGCTCCATGCGCGCCGCCTCGGCCGGGTCGGCGGCCGCGATCTCGGCGAGCAGGGCGTCCAGACCGCGCTCCTGCAGTTCCCACTCGACCTCGGCCCGGCGGGCGGGCTCCGAGGGCGGGGTCAGCGGCAGGCCCCGCAGCAGGGCGCCCAGGTAGAAGCCGGTGCCGCCCACCACCAGGGGCGTGCGGCCCCGGTTCAGGATGTCCCGGATGGCAGTTTCGGCGGCCTGCACGAACTGGGCCACATCGGAGGGCTGCGTGACCTCCACGGTGTCCAGCAGGTGGTGGGGCACCGCCGCGCGCTCGGCGGCCGTGGGCTTGGCCGTGCCGATGTCCAGGCCCCGGTACACCGTGAAGGCGTCGGCCGAGACGATCTCCAGGGCGGCCCCAAGCCCGGCCGCCTGGCCCCGCTCCAGGGCGACCTGCAGGGCCAGGGCCGACTTGCCGGCGGCCGTGGGGGCGGTCAGGATGGGAATGCGGCGCACAGGCGGCATTGTACGCAGTGGCCCCCGGCGTCCGGCGCCGGGCCGCGTTCCCCGCGCGGCACACACCCACCCGCTTCAGGGCAGATGCTAGCGTTGGCAGCATGAACGAGCCGGTACTCGCCCGTCTGCAACAACTGATGAGTCTGCGCGAGGAGGTCGAGACGCTCGGCGGCGTCGGCCCCTGGCTGCCCGCCGCCGACTGGACGGCCGAGGATACCCATCTGGTGCTGCATCTGGACGTGCCCGGCGTGCTGCCCGAGAGCCTGGAACTGCTGGAAGAGGGCAACACGGTCACGGTGGCCGGTGAACGTCCGGCGCTGGAACGCCGCCTGCAGGGCGAACGACCGGCCGGCACCTTCCGCCGCAGCTTCAGCTTTCCCGACGAGGTGCTGCCCCAGACCGGCGAGGCGCAGCTGCAGGGCGGCGTGCTCAGCGTGCGGTTCCAGAAGCGTCATCCGACCATCGACGTGAACGCGACCCAGGCCGACGGCCTGGACGAACCTGGCACAGACGAGCCGGGAGACCGGAACCCGGCCTGAGCCCCAGCCACGGGTCATCGGAGTCGGGTCAGGCGAGCCTGGCCGTGCAGGTTCGGCAGAGGCCCCCTCCCCCCACCGTCCACTGGCCTGAACCGTACACTGGTCGGGTATGAAACGCTCCCTGACCCTGCTGCTGAGCCTCAGCCTGCTCGGAGGCGCCGCGACCGCCGCTCCTCTGACCGTGACCGTGCTGCACACGGACGACCTGCACGGGCACCTCGACCCGGTGACCATCGGGCAGAACAAGTACGGCGGGTACTCGCGGCAGACCACGCTGATCCGCAAGTACACCGCCGAGGATCCCAACCCGCTGGTGCTCTCCGGGGGCGACACCTTCCAGGGCACGCTGTTCTACAACGTCTACAAGGGCCTGGCCGACGTGCTGTTCATGAACCTGCAGGGCTATCAGGCCATGACGGTGGGCAACCACGAGTTCGACGACGGCCCGGCGGCGCTGGCGGCCTTCGTGCAGAAGGCGAAGTTCCCGGTGTTGGCCAGCAACCTCGACCTGAGCGCCGAGCCGCTGCTCAAAGACCTCATCAAGCCCTCTGCGGTGCTCAGCGTCGGCGGGGAGAAGGTCGGCGTGATCGGCGCCGTGACGCCGGATCTGCCGCTGATCTCCTCGCCGGGCCCGAACGTGAAGATGCTGGAGCTGATGGACAGCCTGAACGCCTCGGTAAAGGCGCTGCAGGATCAGGGCGTGAACAAGATCATCCTGGCCTCGCACCTGGGCTACACGCTGGAGCAGCAGGTCGCGGGGACCGTGCCGGGCATCGACCTGATCGTGGGCGGCCACAGCCACACGCTGCTGGGCACCTTCGAGAACAAGGACTTCCCGGCCAGTGAGGGGCCGTACCCGACCGTCGTCCAGAATCCGGACGGCAACCGCACGCTGCTGGTCGCGGCCTGGGAGTGGGGCAAGGTGCTCGGCCGGATCAAGGTGAACTTCACGGACGCGGGCGCGGTGGAAAGCTGGGAAGGCAACCCCGTTCCCGTGACCAGCGACATCGCCGAGGACGACACCGCCCGCCGGATGATCGCCACGCTGTCAGTGCCGATCGCCAACCTGCGCGCCCAGGTCGTGGGCACGGCCGGTGCCCCCCTGAACGGCGCCCGCGAGATCGTCCGCCGGCGGGAGAGCACCATGGCGAACGTGCTGGCCGACGCCGCGCTGGCCGCCGGGCAGAAGGCCGGGGCGCAGCTCGCCTTCGTCAACGGTGGAGGCGTGCGCTCCAGCATCGACGCCGGCCCGGTGACCTTCGAGGAAGCCATCACCGTGCAGCCCTTCGGCAACTCGCTGAGCATCCTCGACCTGAGTGGCGCGCAGATCAGGGCCGCGCTGGAACACGGGGTCGCCACCTGGGCCGAGAACAAGGGCCAGTTCCTGCACCTCTCCAGGGGCATGACCTACACCTTCGACCTGGGCCGGCCCGCGGGCAGCCGCGTGGTGAGCGTCACGCTGAACGGCCAGCCCATCGCGGACGCCACGGTGTACAAGGTCGCCATGAACAACTTCACGGCGGGCGGCGGCGACGGCTTCACGATGTTCAAGGGTGCGCCGCGCCTGGATACGGGCACGCTCGATGTCGACATCCTGGTGAACTATCTGAAGGCCAACCCGAACCTCGCTCCGCAGCCGGAAGGCCGCATCGTCATCCAGAACGAGCCGAAGTAGGCGAAGCGTCCGCGAGAAGAGGAGACCCCCCGGCGAGGCCAGGGGGTCTCCTGTGTGGTGGGCGGTGAGGGATTCGAACCCCCGACCCGTCGCGTGTAAAGCGATTGCTGAGGGTCATTCTGTGCCCCTGCACGCCACTGCTCATGCTATCTGTGGGCTTTTTCGATGAGAGCGCCTCAGCACTCCACAGTATTCACCTCCGAGTTGGCTGAAATTGGCTGAAAACTTCAGGGGCCTGGATATGCCCCTCGCACTGTCTGAGACAGCAGGAACCAACAGTCAGGGCAGGGAGCCTCGTCGGGTGGGCGCTGGTCTCGAGACGGCGGCGACGTTTCGATGATCGAGCGCGAGGGGAAATTGGAGCTCAGTCTCGGCCAGAACGCGTCAGGATCCATCTGGATGCCACCTGACTGTGGGAGGGCGTTGGCGCCTTCATGACGCGAACCGTGAGAACCTATTTTGTGAGGGGCCGGATCGCCACACCGATCTGACGGTGACCGAGGAGGGTGAGTTCAGGAAACACCGTCATAGCGGCCGGAGCAGCACGGAACATGTAGCTTAACTTCACAGGGGCGTCCTTGACGACATTGTAGAAGAGGGCGCCGTAGTCAAGTTTTGAGCGGCCCACAGCTGGGGAGTAGGTCTGCACCAGATTGGCCTGGACGGGCTGGGCAGTGTTCGACATGACAGACCACGCTGCCTGTGAAGCAACCGCCGACAGCTGATACCCCCGCTGGTCACTGTCCGTGGGATCCGGCGTGAACGCCACGTTCACGCTACAGATGACGTCGAGGCGGTTGATGCGCTGACAGCCGTTGAAGGTGTAGGTCAACTTGGAGTCCTGCGGGTTCGACTTCCAGCTGACGGGTGCAGAAGTGCTCTGCGCGGCGGCCCCGCCTGCGAGGGCCAGAGCAGCGAGCAGGACGCTCAGACATAGTTTTTTCGGCATGCACAGACTGTAGGCGCCTTCTCCCTGTCGCGTTGCCTCACATCATGCCCATGGCGTGGCTGACCGACCCGCTGGACTCATCGATGCTGGTGCGGTGTTCTTCCAGTCCAGATGCCAGAGGGTATGCAGCCGGACGCCCAACTTCTGGTTTCGCTCCCTGGGTTACGGGCCGACGGGCCTGCCAGACGACCATGCACTGAAAATACTGGGGTTGAAATCGCCCCCAGTCCGTCAGCCTCGCGCTGTTCGCCCGCCCACCGGTGTCCTGTCGTTCATGTCTGGCAGCACCGTGGTATCAATCGGTCGAGTCGGATTATCCGCCCTCACAGACGTCGGCACTGAAGCGCACGTCCCGTAACCGGCGCGGTGAGGCTGTCCACAGCAGCCTCAGACGACCATCCCGCAGGGAGCACTGTGCGGCATGACCGGCCAGGGTGGGGAAGGCCATGTAAACTGAGGGGCAGGGAGGTCATGATGCGCGCCATTATTCTGTCCCAGGCTGATCTTGACAAAATTTTCGCCCCACAGCGGCGTCTGCCTCAGGAGGAGGCGCGCCGTCAGCACACGCTGGCCCGCGCCGGGGAGCTTGGGCGCCTTATTGGCCCCCTGACCACCGAGCGACTCCGGGCTGGTGTGCCGTTCCCGGTGCCTGGCCTTGTGGCCCATGACTGAACCCAGTCTGTCGCTGATCGCGCCCCACGAGGTTCAGTGGGGCGCCTTCGTGTGTGCAGACGCCCTCATCGAAGCGAGGATCAGCCAGGAGGTGCAGGCAGCCACGCGTGGGCTACGGGCCCTCTATGAACTGAGTGCCGACGGGTTCGTCATTGCCCTGTTCACCGTGCAGGTCGGTGCCCTGCAGGCTGACCACACCGTGCTGGCTGGACTGAGCCCCCAGGAGCCGCTGGCCGTGCCCACCCTGCACATTCCGGTGATCGCGGTGCACCAGAACCATCAGCGGGCCGGTCTCGGCCGGCGACTGATGGAGTTCCTGATCAACCTCGCCAGGGAACAGGCGCCGAACCTCGGCATCAAGACCCTCTCACTGGAGTCGACACCAAACAGTGATGGCTTCTACACCTCACTGGGCTTTGACCGCAGCGAGCAGACCTGGCCAGATGGCTCGCGCGCGCGCTGGATGATTCTCCGTTGACCCACCCAGCCCTGTGAGCACCACCAGCCTTGCCACCCCCGTAGGTAGCCTGTCAGGCGGGCGGTGGCCGAGCTGCTGAGGATCGGTGACGACCTGATGCGGGCATACAACACCCGGGGGGTGGCGGGTGTCTTGAATTCCCGCCGGGGCCGCGTCGTGGTGCGGCGCCGCCTGCTGACCCTGGCCCAGGGCGCAGAGCTGCAACAGACGCTGGAGGCAGCCCAGATGACCAACGGGCAGCTGGCGGACTGGATCGAGGCCCGCTGTGGCCGGCGGCCGGACGCCACAATGCTGTGGAGCTACCGCAGGAGGGTACCGAACCATTCACAGGAGGGCCGACGGGCCCAGGGAGTCCAGCCATGAAGGAGAGAACATGTCCCCGCTGTGGTCAGGTTTTCAAACTCACCCCGCAGCGGCGCGGGCAGCCCTTCGCAAACTTCTGCTCGCCGACGTGCATCCAGCAGCACAAGTTGACGCTGGGGCAGCTGCACGCCAGCCGCCTGGAGAGCGGCTTCGCGGAGCGGCTGCGTGACGCCGGGCTGGCCTTCGTGGAGCAATTCGCGCTCGGCCCCTACGTCATCGACATTGCCTTCCCCCAGGTGCGGCTGCTGGTCGAGATCGATGGGGAGGCGTATCACACCTCGGTCAGGGCCCAGGAGCGGGACGACCGCAAGGATGCCATGGCGGTGGCCGAGGGCTGGCGGATTGTGCGCCTTCCGCAGGGCATGATCGAGCAGCATCCCGAGGAGTGACGGCAGATGAGCGCGCGTTCCAACGCTGGTGAGGAGCGGCGGTCAATCCGCAGGTTGAAGGTGCTCTGGATCGGTGGGCGGGATTGTATGGTGTTCATCCCCAGCTGAACTCACAGGCCGGCGTGTTCCTGCTCAGGGTCTGGCCAGCGGCAGCGGCAGACTCCAAAAATCCAGTCTGCCGCCGTGACACATGGTGCGATCTCCAGGCTCAGTGGTTGCGCCAGCTGGGCTCCAGGTTCTCGTCATCAGGTTCTGTGTCCTCGACCTTTTTGAGCCCTGCGGAGCGTGGTTCGCCGGTCAGTGGGACGGGGCTGTCCGTCTTCTGGGCGGGCGGTCGGCGCCAGGTTTCCCGCACCACCCGGCCGGACGACACCAGCACGACGCCGAACAGCCGGATGTCGGCCTGCTCGTCGCCCCAGACAGCGCGGGCCAGCAGACCAGCCTGGCGACTGCCGACACCGGCCGTGACCTGCTCCGCGAGGTCGCGGGCATCTTCAGCGATGATCTCGGTGGTGACGCCCCGGACGGTGAGAAGGAAGAGTGAGTGAGTGGTGATTCGTTTCATGGGCAGATCATCCCTACCCCCCCCGTGTCCATCCACACCTGGCTACGGTGGCCATATGTCAGACCACACGACCATTGACGAGCAGGTGTTCTGGCTGGTGGCCGTGCGCTGCGCCCTCTCCAGCCGGACGCTCACCGCGCACGGTTGCCCCAGACGATCCCTGAGCGCCCTGATCAGCCGTGGCTGGCTCCTGAAACGCGAGACAGATTTCGGCCCGGTGGTCGCCCTGACCGCAGCCGGACTGGCGGAGGCGCGCCGCCGTCGGCCCCGTGAAGCCTTCGACCGACTGAGCGCCCCGTCCATGCTGGCCGGCCGGGCCTACCTCAATGACACACTCGACCTGCTGGCCCAGACCGGTTACACCACCTACGAGGCGCACTACAAACGCGCCCTCGCCGGGAAGTCCATTCTCCACAGTCACCAGATCACCAGCGTGACCGTCGAGGTTGACCCTGTTCATCTCACCCGGCTGCGCGCTTTCCATCCGGTCAGAAGTCCAGAGAACCTGGAGCCCATCGGACGCCCACGGCTTTACATATTTCCGTCCGGAATCAGCGTGGCCAGACTCCGGCAGCTTCTCACGGTGCATGCCCGCGACATCCCGGCGTGGCGCCACCCGCTGCTCATCGCCGCGCCCAACGATCACGCCGTGCGGGCCCTCCTGCGGGCCGCCCAGGCCCGGCAGAAACGTGCAGCGGAGCAGGCTGTCGGCGCCGTGACCACCGCCGACGTGCAGTTGATCATCGTGCGCTCCTAGTAGGAGCTGCGGACGAATGGTTTGTGACAGCGCGGCCGGTGTCCATAGGGATCCCGGTGCGCCGTCCAGAAATCCACGAAGGTCACCTGACAGCGCTCCACGCCGGGCAGCTCGCCGGCAGCCCTGAGGTCGCGCATCCTCTGAAACAGGGTCTCTACCCGGCCATGCACGGAGGTCGCCCACAGGATGCCGGTGTAGCCCTGCTCCGCGAAGGCCCGCAGCTTCTCGTCCACGCGCAGCTTCGGGTAGCCGGCGTCGAACTCGAGCGCCTGATCCTGGTACCCGCTCGGCCCGCCCAGCAGGAGTTCCGCGTCGGGCTGGTTGCCGCTGGGCCGCCCCCTGGTGGCGATCAGGCTGAAGCGTTCACCCGGCGCGAGTTCGCCCAGCTGGAGGCGGGCCTCCGCCACACCTGCCAGATGCTGCAGCACCTGCGCGGGCCGCTGCAGCGTCGACGCCTTCAGGGCGACGAACGACAGGCGCGTCACGCTGCGCTGCTGGGTCACGCGTGTGACGCAGTCGCGGGTGCGCTCCGGCAGCGTCAGCGACCCGGCCGCCCGCAGCAGCCCCAGGCGATGAAGCTGCACGGTGGTGACGACCGGCACCTCGCGGAAGAGGAACTGAAGTTGAGCACGCTGGGTGGCGGGATGGAGGGTCATGGGATCACCGTCGCACAGATCACGCGAAATATGTGAGCACAAGCTCGAAGCAGCGCTGGGCGCAGGAATTCGGGATCTGGTCACACGGGTTTACGCATCAGGTGTTTAGCCTTTTGTAGCGAGTCCGGTCTGCGCGGCAAGCCCGGAAATCGGTGAACATCGCTGGTCAGGTGACCCACAATCGGCCGACACACCAAACCACCACGATCATCCTGGGAGGGAGCGTCGGTGGGGCGGTGTGAAGAGAGGTACAGGGGCGGCTAACGGGTGACCTGGTGCCTCCAGAGGGGCCAGCGAACGGGAGCGAGGGGACGACCAGCGACGCGCGGCAGCGCTGAAGTGGTGTCGGGCGGATCACGGCACCGTGCCTGCAGTGAACGGTGTCCACCCTGAGCTGGCGTCTGGCCCTCGACACGCACAGGATTCAGGTGGCTCACCGCAGATTCACTCCAGGCTGCACTGGCCCTCACCGGTGGGCGCGGTGGCTCGAGGTCACCTGCAGCTGGTGGCGTGCCACTGCTGCGTTGCCCATGGTGCCAGTGAGCTTCGATTCGGGCCCGGGCACCTGAGTCGAGCAGGGTGGCCATCAGGATCTGACGGGCAGACATGCTGCTCCATCGCCGGCCCAACATCAGGGCCTGCAGGGCCACCGCACCCAGCTGCCGTGGGGAGAGGCCAGGCAGTCTGGGAACGGTCAGGCGGCCCAGCATGTGGCGCGTCGAACCGGCCCGCCGTCCGGTTGCGGCCTGTGCCGAGCGGTGGGCGCGCATGGTCTGCCGGACGGTGGCCTCGGCCTGCCCGGCGGTCAGGGCGCTGAGGTGCTTGATGGTGCACGTCCCCATCGCCGGTTTGCTCATGTAGAGCATCGAACTGACGATCTGCGGCCCGACCTTTTCACGCAGCTCCTTGAATCGCACAGGCGTGCTGAGGGCCAGGCCACAGTGCTCGTGACCCAGCGCCCGGAGGCGCCGGCCGGCCGGCTCATCGACCAGCAGGTGGACATGCAGTGTGCCCACCACCGTGACCTCGGTCGTGTAGGAAAGGAACTGCGCTCCCCACAGCCCCCTCAGCTCGTTCAATACCCGAGCGACCACCACCTGCGTGCTGGGATCATGGGGCCGGCTGCCCGCCAATCCTGGGAACTCAATGAGGTGACTACAGAGCGTGAGTCTGCCGGTTGCTGGGACGGCCAGCTGCGCGGCCAGGAACGTCTGCAGGAGTCGCGCTCGTGCGGTGATGACCCGGCGCCAGCGCGCGCTCAGCGAGTCATGAACGACGCCGGGAACGAACTCCCCGTTTGGGTAGCGTCCCGTGTCCATGAACTCGTGGCTGCGCGTTGTCGGCATGCAAAAGAACTCCATCCGGTCGCGGAGAGCGACCGGTCAGTAGGTGGGCCGCGACGGGGCGGCAGGTCAGGCTGTTGGATTCGGTTTAAGGCATGTGGACTCCCTGGTCTGAGGAAGGGCAGGCTCCAGTCGCCGACCCCTGTTGCGGACGGTAACTGGAGGGGGTATGGCAGTCCGGGTTGGCTGGGGCCTGCCCAGAACCACACCGGTAGGCCGCAGTCCGCCTACGACTCCGGATCATCAGGAGTGACCGCAGATGTGAACCCGGCCGTGACAGCCGTTGTCTGGGCCGGGCCTCTGGTGGGCCGGATGGGCCGTTGACTGGCGGCGGTGTGCCTGCGCTCCTGACGTGGGAAGTCTCCCTGGGGCTGGATGTCGCTCGTTGCTCTGGCCGCCCCATTTCTGAACCACTCCATCAGCTGCTGGCGGGAATAGCGGTAGCCATTGCTCGAGGGGTCGACGGGGATCCGGCCCGCCTTTGCCAGGGCACGCAGCTGGTTCTCGCCGATCCGCAGGAGTGCGGCCGCTTCCCTGTTGGTCAGAACGTCGTCGTGGCTCAGAACTGTGACGCGCGCAAGCTGCGCCGTCAGTTCGGCAATGAGGGCGGGGAGTTCGAGGAGGGTCTTCAGTTCGCTCATGCCGCTTGTATATCAAAGTCGTGTGAACTAAGATACTGATATGACACAAAGCAAGGAACTGAGAATGGGCGATGCAACCAGATCACTCGAGGTCACTGCGGCCGAGGCAGGGCGGATGCTCAGGGATTGGCGCATTGGTATGGGGCTCACCCTGGCGCAGGTTGTCGAGAAGACGTCCCTCCCGTCGACCCAATACCTCACCAACCTCGAGAGCGGCCGGGTGCATGTGCTGCGCTCCATTCACTGGCCGCGCATCATCAACGCCCTGAAACCCACCGTGGCTCAGATCCAGGAACTGACCGGCCTCAAGCTGGACGACCGTCCTGTTGACGGCGAACGTTCAGTCAGGGTCGACCTGCCCCTCGATGCGAGGAGCGTGCATGCGGGGATATTGACCAACACTGCTGTGGGACACATCGCGGTCGTGGTCACCGACGAGACCGAAACACTCCCCGAGAACTGGCGGGCGCTCACCTCGGGCATCGAGTTACCGGGTGACCACATTCCTCCGTTTGTGGCCGTAATTGACCGGCAGCAGAGAACCGTTAAACCCGGCCGGTATTACGCGGTGTTCCGGCAGCCTACGGACGAACCTGCGCCACAGGCCCTCATCCGGGCGCTGGGCTGTTGGAAGGTGACAAAGAAAGTAGAGAACAAGGATGAAATACCCCCGACCCTTGGCCTGCAGGTCGGCCACACGCACTTCGATCTGGACGCCTTCAGTGTCGTTGGACGCATCCTCCTCGAGGGGCGACCACGGTGAGGGCCCAGAGCGCAACAAGGAAGCCGAGGGCCACGAACGGCCTGATCTCTCTGAAGAAACGGAAGGGACGCTGGGCGGTGGCCATTGAACTGCCACCCTTCCCTGATGGCCAGCGCCACCGGATCCAGAAGACCTTCAAAACCAGGGCAGACGCGGTGGAGTACACGCGCACGGTGGACTACGCTGGTGCCGCCCGGCAGCCTCAGCGCGCTGCGTCAATGACCGTGGCGCAGGTACTGGGATCCTGGGCGGAACTCCAGAGGGGGGGCAGCTACAGCACCAGGCTCAACCGCAGCTGGCTGATTGAGATCCTCACCCTGTACATCGGCCACATCCCTGTGACCGGCCTGACCACCCGGGATATCGAGGTCATGATGGCGACCATGCTCACCGATGGCCGTGCCCAGAGCACCGTGGCCAAGGCGCTGCGCCACCTCAGGGTGGTGTTGAGGAAGGCCGTCACGCACGGCTACATCACCCGCAACCCAGCGGAGGACGTGCGCCCGCCCACCGTGTCGACCCGCCTGCCGGACGAGGTCTGGACCTTCGATGAGCTGCAGCAGCTGCTGACGGCGGCGAAACTCAGCCGCATCTATCCGATGGTTCTGCTGGCCCTCAACACCGGTGCCCGCATAGGCGAACTCCTCGGGGCCCGGATGAGCGACTACAGCGCCACAAGCGGCCTCCTGGAAATCCGCGGGACAGCGAAACGCGAGGGGGGACGGGGCAGGGGCAAAACCGCCGCCGCTGACCGCGACCTCATGCTGCCCCCACTCCTCCAGGACGTTCTGGAGGCCCACCTGTTGGAGGTGGCCCGGAGACGCGCCCGGGCGGGATCGGGCTGGAACCAGAAGCGGGCCGTCGATCCCGAGGTGGTGAGGCGCCAGCGGAAGGCGGCGCGTCGGGCGGCGGCTCGCCCCCTGACGGCATCCTGGATTCCGCCCCGACCTCAGGACGTGCCAGCCTATGACGCCCTGTTTCCAACCAGCACTGGAACCCCCTGGAGCGCCGGCAATGTCCGGAAGTGTTGGAGGGCCGTCCTGAGCGCCGCCGGCCTGGAACACCGCCGTTTTCACTCCACCCGGGGGACGTTCATCACGCACGCACTTGAGCTGGCCAACTTCAGCCTGGCGGACATCCAGGCGGCTGTGGGTCACACCAGTCCCGCTATGACGCTGCGCTACGCCCAGCGCCGCGCCGGGCGGCAACCACAGCTGATTGCAGCAGTATCGAACCTTCAGGGCCTGTATCACAGGGCCTCCGGCGCACACATCGCCCCTGACGGCAGCACCCAGGGACTGGCTGATGCCAGACAGGATTCAGATCAGCACAGCACCCCGGCAGACGCTCACTGAGCGGTGCCAGCGCCTGACCGCTCTCGGTCAGATCACCCGCCCGACACGTTCTGGAACAGGAGTTTATATGTTCAGCAGACAACCCAACCCCGAGCTTGCCAGCGAGATTCACAGGGCCTACCGGGCGTTGCCGGCAGAGCGGCGCGCCTCCTTTCAGCACGAGTTCAGTGGCCTCTTGGCTGACGACACCGACTCCGATCACGAGATGGACAGCATCGTGCTGCACGGGACAGGACGCCACATGCGCCTGGCGTCCTACCCGCACGAGGACTGGCTGGAAGCCTATATGCACCCCGCCCACGCCGGCCTGCTGCTGTTCAGGGTGGGCAGCACAGAGTTCACCGAGGCCTGGGCGCGTGACCAGCTGAACTGACCCGGATCAGACCACGGCCTGAATCCAGGCCAGATGGAGACCGGCCCCCAGGAACCTGGGGGCCGGTCATCTGAACTGTCAGCCCCCTCTGTGCTCACGGGAACGCCCCTGAAGGCTCACAGGCGCTCTGTCCGTGAGCCCATCGGGCATCAGCCAGACCGGCAGGGCATCAGAACCCCCCGCGATCCGTCCAGATGGACGACGGCAGGGGCTCGGATCTGAATCTGTAGAAGGTGGCCCCGGTGGTGGCGTTCGTCGAGGCCCGGAAGGTCGTGCTGTTGAACCCAGCCTTCAGCTGCCAGTCAACGTCCAGACGGTCGCAGGTTCCGCTGACAGTGACGTCGCGGTCGACAAAGACCAGGATGCCCTTCGTCGATCCGTCCGGGGACAGAGGCTGCACGATGCCCCGGCCCGGCGCCGAGACCACCAGACTTGTGGCGCGGGCGTCCGGGTCGCTCACGAGGAGCTGGCTGCCACAGGTCTCGCCGCCGGAACTGGTGAAGGTGCCCATCACCGGTTGAAGGTCGCCAGCCGGCACGGCGAGGAGGGCCCCGGAAAACTGGCCGCCGGCGTCAATCCCGGCGGTGCTGAAGGGCCTGAGCAGCACCCTGTAACTGGGCACAATTTCCTTCGTCCAGGCAAGGAGGGCGAAGCTCTGGATCTGGAGCGTCGCCGCGCCGCCCGTCCAGCGGTCGACCGTGCCGACCAGTGAAAACGTCGAGGTCACGGCGGGATCCCTCACCAGCACCTCGGCAGTGACGGCCGTCGTGTTGCCCAGGCGATCCTGGGCCACGGCACTGGCCAGGTGGGGGCCGACGGTGATGGACGCAACGGGGACGTCGGCGGTAAATGGCGCCTCGGCATCGCGGGCGACCTCGACCCCGTCGAGGGAGAAGACGACCTCCCGCACGCCGCTGGGATCGCTGGCCCGGGCATTGAGCACCAGAACAGCTCCTGTGGTGGCTGCTGTAGTGACTGCCGTCAGCTCCACCGTGGGGCCAGCCGTGTCCGCGCTGTCCAGCGGCGGCGGTGTGCCGGCGCAGGCCGACAGCAGCAGGGCGGTCAGCCCGGTCAGGAAGGGAATTCGGCGTCGTGTCATGGTGAACCTCCACTGACCCTGGCACGTCACCAGCCCTCCGTGGCCGCGAACGGCGGGGCACGCCGTGACGGTCAACAGGGTCGTGCCCAGTGTGCGAGGAAGCCGGGGAAGAAGCGGGGAAGCGTCGCTCCGTGCCCCTGCAGGGCGCACTTCTCCCCTGCCCGGACGTAGACTCCACCCAATGTCCCCCACAGTCCACCCCGGCCCGGCCCTGGGCCCACTCGCCCGTCAGCTGCGCGTCCGGGGGGCCGTGGCATGTCTGGTGCCTGAAGGGTATGGCGCGCCGGAGCTGTCGGGCAGGTTGCACGCCCTCGTGCCGGAGGCACAGCTCCTGCTGGATCCTCCACCGGCTGAGCTGAGGCGGGCGGTCAGCGCGGGCGCCCTGCTGTTGATCAGCCTGTCGCCTGACCGCGCAGCAGAACTGCCCGCCGGCGCGGTGGTGCTGACGGCGGCGGATCTCCGGCTCAGGCCAGGACGTGGCGCGGCGCAGCGGGCCGCCGTCCAGGCGACGCTTGGCTGGCCGGAGGGAGTCGCCCTCATCCTGGCGGCCGGCCCCGACGCGGCCGTTCGCCGGATTCAGGCCCTGCTGGGCGGCGAGCTGGCCGGTGTCGCGGACGCCCTGCTGCCGCTGGTACATCAGGAGAGCTGGACGGCGGCGCAGGGCCTGACCCACTCCCCGGGTCTGCCGGCCACCTGGTGGACGCTGGTGCGCCGTCACTTGCCACTGATCCCGGACGGTGACGCCGTCCAGGTGCCGTGGATCGTCTCGGCGGCGCTGGCCCAGAGGTCTGCCCTGGTCGATGCCCGGTCGTTTCAAAGCAACACCGTCAGGGCGGCGGACGAGGCGATCCAGTCAGGCGATCTGCGCCGTGCGGAGCGCGTGCTGCGGCTCGCCGGGCAGCATGAGGGCGCCTCCGACGTGCTCGCAGGCCACTGCCTCAATCTCAGCGCCGCCGGACGCCGGGACGAGGTGGTTCAGCTGGTGGACGCCGTGCCCGCGCACCAGCGGTCACTCCGGCTGAGCCTGTCCCGGCTGGGCGCGCTTGCCTGGTCGAAGGATCACGCCCGGCAGGAGCGGGCAGAACGAGAACTCTACGCCCTCTATGAACAGGGCACCCGTCACCCGCTGCTGACCTATCTGCTGGCCTACGCCGAATCGCGCGCCGGACGGTATGACCGCTCGCGCGCCCTGTGCGAGGAAGGGCTGAGGATCACGCCCACCGGCCGGGAGGGCCTGCTGGTGCTCAGGCACTACGAGTTCGTGCTGAACCGTGCCAGGGACTTCACCGCCCAGCAGGCCGCGTGCGAACAGCTGCTGACGCTGGCGACCTGGGAGGGCAGCCTCGAATTCACGGCCCACGCCCACACGGGCCTGGGCACCTGTCTGGAGGATCAGGGGCACCCCGACGAAGCCATGCTGCAATACAACAGGGCCCTGGGCTACCTCCAGCGCCTGGAACTCCACCTGCCCACCATCGAGCTGCACAACAACTATGCTCAGATGCTCGCCGACCGTGGCCGCCACGCCGAGGCGCTGCACCAACTGACCCTGGCGGGCGCCCGGCTCGTCCATCTGGATGAGCAGGCCCAGCGCCGCTGGCAGGCCTGGCTGACCGGGAGCCGGGCAATCATCCTGCACCAGGGTGGCCAGCACGGTGAAGCTCTGGCCACCCTGCAGGACGCCGTCCAGCGCTTCGATGAAGTGCGGCTTGTGGATCAGGCCACGGTCTACCGGCTGCTGCTCGCAGAGCGCCTGGCCCTGGATGGTCAGCACGGCGCTGCCCGGTCGGAATCTCTGCGGGCCGAAGGCGATTCCCAGGGACAGGGCAATGATGACGCGCAGCTGGCGTTCACGGCCGGCGTGCTTGCCTACGCACGGGGGGATTTCGATCCGGCTGACGCTGCCTTCGCCGCCGCGTCGGGTTCGGGGCTGCCCGGCTGGGATGTGGTGCGGTCGGCCGCCTACCGCGCGGCCATCGCGCTGCGGATCAGGGGGCAGCTGGACATTCAGGCGCTCGAGGACACGCTGAGCGCCTTCGGTGTTGACGCACCCCTCATCACAGACGCCCGGCAGTTGGATCCCCTGCTCTCTGCCCTCAGGAGCACGCCCCTCGCGGAGCGGATCGAGAGGCTGCTGGATCAGAGTGTCTGGCAGGGCAACGTGGCCCTCCAGGTGGACGTCGCCGGCTCCCTCAGCGTGCGCCATGTCGGTGACGCAGTGCGTTTCCCTCTGAGCCGATCCGCCGAACTGCTGGTCTACCTGTCATTGATGGGGCCATCGTCCCGTCATGGTCTGATCGCTGACCTCTGGGACGGTGACCCATCGGTGCGTGCCGCCGACCTGCTCAAGAAGGCCGTGCGTGGTCTGCGCGACACCCTCAGGCCCCTGATGCCCCCAGGCGAGGATCCAGTACCCTACAGAGGCGCGCGCTATGCGCTGAACCCCCTGCTCCGCGTGAGGATTCACGGCGCAACCCGCAGTGCGTTCCCCCGTGCCGTGGCCGAATTTGCAGCGGTGCAGCATGTGGCCGACGAGTTCCTTTCGGGCGTCTTCAGCAGCTGGGTTCTCGAGTCCCGGCCGACGGTGCATGCAGCACTGAGACGGTCGTTGTCCGCTGGCGACGCAGGATCGGTCGCAGCCCGCCTCTCGCAGGTGATCGACAGCTTCTGACGCCACAGGCAGGACGCAGCCTCGGCAGCGCAGGCCCCGGCACCCCTGCAGTCTCACTCCGAATTCTCCATCCCTTCAGGGTCGCGGCCGACTCCACTGCTGAAGGAGTAACGAACCGGTACCCTGGGCCACCCCCTCCCCTGTCCGGCGGCCGACGGCGGTGTTGCCCGGGGACGTGCTGCACAACCACCCGAATGACGCCGGGGGGCTGGACAGGCTGCACCTGACGACCACTCAGGCGTCCGTGATCGAAACGGATGCGGCCGAAGGGGTTGACGTGCCGGCGCCACTGCTTCCTCGTCAGGGCCTGCACCCCGTCGGGCGACTCATGCCTCTGCGCGCAAGGTCGCCATCCACAAGGCGGTCGGGATGGCCCACGCCATCACCGTGCCCGCCAGCATCGTCAGGGCGCGGAAGCCCTGCGCTGATCCCCGAACTCTCCTCCACGCAACGTCCCCTCCTGCCCAAAGACCAAGAACCGCGACGGGTCTTTCTCTGCTTCCCTCTGTCAAGCTGAGGGATGGCCTGGCCAGAACGGCTGACCCCTCATCCGGTCGCCTTGCCTCCTCAGGCTGTTTCGCTCCCACCCTGCCCGGAGGTTTCGACATGACCCAGGCCCCTGTGCGCCCCACCCACGGCGTCTCCCAGCGTGAGGCCACCGCCGTCTGGGCCCGCATCGCCGCCCAGAGTTTCGGCGGCCCAGCCGGGCAGATCGCCGTGATGCACCGCATCCTCGTCGATGAGAAGCGCTGGATCAGCGAGGAACGCTTTCTGCACGCCCTGAACTACTGCATGCTGCTCCCCGGCCCGGAAGCCCAGCAGCTCGCCATCTACATCGGCTGGCTGATGCACGGCACGCGCGGCGGCGTCATCGCCGGCAGCCTGTTCGTGCTGCCCGGCTTCCTCTCCATCCTGATCCTCAGCGTCGTCTACGCCCTGTACCAGGACACCACCCCGGTGCAGGCGCTGTTCTTCGGCCTCAAGGCGGCGGTGCTGGTGATCGTGCTGGAGGCCGTGCAGCGCATCGGGAAACGCGCCCTGAAGCATAGGGTGATGTGGGGCATCGCCGCGCTGGCCTTCGTGGCGCTGTTCTTCTTCAATGTTCCCTTTCCGGTGGTGATCATCGTGGCGGGGCTCGTGGGCTACCTCGGCAGCCAGCGGCGACCGGACGTGTTCCAGGCTGGAGGGCATGGTGGGGGGAAAAGCCAGGAGGAGAGTCCAGACGCCCTGATCACTGCTGCCACCGCCCCGCACGTCACGCCGGGCTGGCACCGCTTCTGGCGGGTGCTGGCGACCGGACTGGGGCTGTGGTTCGGGCCACTGCTGCTGGTCGGGGCCGCCCTGGGCTGGGGCAGCGTGTTCTGGCAACAGGCGAAGTTCTTCAGCGTGATGGCAGTGGTGACCTTCGGCGGGGCCTACGCGGTGCTCGCCTATGTGGCGCAGCAGGCGGTGCAGACCTATGGCTGGCTCACGGCGGGCGAGATGCTCAACGGCCTGGGGCTGGCCGAGACGACGCCGGGGCCGCTGATCCAGGTGGTGCAGTACGTGGGCTTCCTGGGGGCCTTCCGCGATCCAGGCGCCCTGAGCCCGCTGGCCGCCGGGGTGCTGGCGTCGGTCGTGGTGACCTGGGCGACGTATGCGCCGTGTTTCCTGTGGATCTTCCTGGGGGCGCCGTACATCGAGCGGCTGCGGGGGAACAGGGCGCTCTCGGGGGCGTTGAGCGCGATCACGGCAGCGGTGGTGGGGGTGATCCTGAACCTGTCGATCTGGTTCGCGCTGCACGTGCTGTTCGGCCAGGTGACCGAGGTGCAGGCCGGGCCACTGCAGCTGTCGATGCCCGAGTGGGACACGCTGAGTGTGTCCTCCCTGCTGCTGGCCGTCCTGGCGGGCGTGGCGCTGTGGCGCTTCAAACTCAGCACCTTCGTCGTGCTCTTCGGCAGCGCCCTGCTGGGCGGGCTGTGGTTCGGCCTCGCGCCAGGATGAAGGGATTCTGAAAGAGGCCGGGTGATCCTATCGACCGGCTCACATCCTCAGGAGCGGGCCACTGCGGACAATGCGGCACCCTTCGACCTGGCCCGCAGTTCCCGCCCTCTCCCCCTGGAGGACATCATGCGACCTGCTCCCACCCATCTCCGACCGCGCCGATGGTTCCGCGCCGTCAGCAGGCTGATGGCCCTGTCCAGCGCCACCCTGATTCCCGCCCCTGCCCAGCCAGCCACCACGGTTCGGCTGGGGTTTTGTCCCGAACCTGACCCACGCCCCGACGCTCGCGGCGGGGCAGATCGACATTGCCGATATCGGCCCCAGCCCGGCCATCAGCGCCGCCACGCGCGGCCTGCCGGGACAGTTCCTGGCGGGCGCCAGCGAGGCCGGCGACGCCCGCTTGGCGCCCGACCTCGCGCCGTCACCCAGGAGGTGAGCCCGACACCGGGGGTTGACCTGTCCCCAGAAGCGCGGACTACCGTCCGGCGGCCGGGTGGTTCGGGCACGCACAGGCAGCGGAACGGACATCCCCTCGCCAGGGAGGTGGCCTCCGGACAGCAGCGGGGGCCACGCACGGCGAACGCCGATCCGCATGCTGAGTGAGGCGCACGCGCGATTGCTGCAGTGGATCCGCCTGGGTTCGCTGCTGGAGCGCACGGACACCACGGGACGCGGGACGGCAGTCGAGTCCGTGATGGGCGGAACGGTGGTCAGTCCGTCCGACCTCGACATGCTGATGGCTCAGGAGCTCATCGAGCTTCTGAGCACCTGGAACATTCAGGGCTATGGATACGTCCGGTACGGCCTCACGCCCCTGGGATTGAGCGTCCTGCACGTCTTCGAGCGAGACGGCTCAGCGTGATGGAGTCCAGTCTCCCAGCAGCCAAGGCAGCGTGCCCAGGATCAGACCCTGATGAACTCCTGCACGCCCAGCACGAACAGCACCGCGCCCCCCACCGGCACCTCGATGGGTTCGCTGATCAGGCTCTCGCCCTGCTCGCCCATCGGCACGCTGGGAGCGACCAGACGGCTGCGGGTGCGGCAGGTCTGACCGACGTGCCGCCTGAGCTCGTCGAGGCGCTCATCGCTCACGCCGATCATCAGGGTGGTGTTGCCCTCGCGCAGGAAGCCGCCGGTGCTGGCCAGTTTGGTGACCTCGAAGGCGTGGTCGGTCAGCGCCCGCATCAGCGCGGACGCGTCGGCATCCTGGATGATGGCGAGCACCAGCTTCATGGCTCAGGGTAGCAGTCAATAGGTCTGGAACCGGGGCGAAACTGACATCAATGTGCCTCCAGTGGAAGGGCCGAGGCTTGCCCAGCCGGCCTACCAGCGCCGGCTCGCGCAGTCCCTGCTGAGCTTCCCGCACGTCGGGGGCTGAGGGGACGACTGGGGCCTGCGCTGTCGACGCGCCTGGAGACCTGGTGGAGGTCTGGAACTGCAGGCAGGTGTCCATGACCGGCTCCCCGGGTCAGATGGCTTTTTTCGGGCGGATGTGGTGACAGCGCGATCTCCCACGTGGTGCAGGGCAGACCGGACTCCCTGGCACAGTGCGGCCACCTTCATCCGGTCAGCGTGACATGGTGCGTCGGAATCAACCACTGTTTGTTGTCGGGAGCATGGGCCAGAACCTGACCCCGTCCCTGAGGTGTCTCGTCCGCCCGCGACATTCTGGCCGCCGCTGTGGCAGGTGCCCCGACCGTATGCAGGTATGCACTGTTTTTGCCACTTGGCTGAAGCCTTGGCTGAAACGATTGATCGGGCAGCGAGGGCAAAAAGAGAAACCCTGTCCAGGACAGGGTTCTTGTGGTGGGCGGTGAGGGATTCGAACCCCCGACCCGTCGCGTGTAAAGCGAAAGCTCTACCGCTGAGCTAACCGCCCGCGCGGAGAGTCATCCTAATGAAAGTGGAGGCGGCGCGCAAGTCGGCGGTGCGGGCCACCTCACAGCTCCGGCAGGGTCACGCCGCCGAGCCGGCCACTGAGATCTCCAGCCAGCGCCAGGAGCGCGTGGTCTCCGCCGGCCGGGGCGACCAGCAGCACGCCCCCCGGCTTTCTCCCGGCCGGTGTGGTGGGCAGCGCCAGACTGGGGTAGCCGGCCTTGGCCGCCAGACCATAGCCGTGGATGCCGGGAAAGACCACGGCGTGCAGGCCGGAGGCGAACAGCGGATCGAAGCCGCGCGTGCGGGTCAGGTCGAGGTCGCGGGCGCGGGCCTGGGCGTAATGGGGCTCGCTGGCGTCGCCCCGCGTGCCCTGGGCGGCGTGCAGCAGGGTCTGCCCGAAGCGCAGGGCGCGCGCGGGATCGGCGTCGTTGCCCTCGATGACCTCGGCCAGCGTGCGTGGGCCATCCGTGACGCCGGCGAGGTAGGCGTTCAGGTCGCCCCTGAATTCGTATTCCAGCACCTCCAGCATCCAGCCGGCCGCCTCCAGCTCGGCGCGGCTGGGGAAGGTCACGTCGCGGACGGTGGCCCCGGCGCCGCGCAGGGCCGCCTCGACCTGCTCCAGCGCCGCCGACTCGCCGGAGGTCGCGTGCAGCTCGTCGCGGATCAGGCCGATCACGGCGCCCTGCAGGCCGTGGACGGGGCTCTGTTCCGGAGTCGGCGGGGTCAGGGTCACGGGGTCGCGCTCGTCCGGCCCCGCGATCACGCCCAGGATCAGGGCGGCGTCGCGCACGGAGCGGGTGATCGGCCCGGCGGTGTCCTGGCTGGAGCTGATAGGCACGATGCCGGTGCGCGGCACCAGCCCCATCGAGGGTTTCAGGCCCACCACCCCGTTCTGGTGCGCCGGGCTGACGATGCTGCCGCTGGTCTCGGTGCCGATGGCCGCAGCGCACAGCCGGGCCGCCACCGCCACGCCGCTGCCCGAGGAACTGCCCCCGGTGTCCAGGCCCTCGCCCCAGGGGTTCACGGTCTGGCCGCCGTGCGAGGAATAGCCGTTCGGCATCCCCACGGTCATGAAGTTGGCCCACTCGGTCATGTTGGCCTTCCCGAGGATCACCGCGCCGGCCGCCCGCAGGCGGGCCACGACGGGCGCGTCCTGGGCAGGCACATGCGAGCGCATCAGCACGCTGCCGGCGGTGGTGGGCAACCCGGCCACGTCCAGGTTGTCCTTGATCAGCATGGGGACGCCGTGCAGCGCGCCCCGTTGCGCGTCCGGCAGGCCGTCCAGCGTGTCCGCCTCGGCCTGGGCACTGGGACTGACGGTGATGACGGCGCGCAGGCGGCCGTTCAGGGCGTTCAGGCGTTCGAGGTAGGCGCGCGTGGCGGCCGAGGGGAGCACCTCGCCGCGCCGGGTCGCGTCGGCGAGGGAGGTGGCGTCCAGGGTCAGCAGGTCGGGGGTCACCGGCCCACTCTAGAGCCCGATCTGCCCGTCCGACCGCTTGAGGCGCGGCCATCCGGGATCACGACTCGAGGAGCGGTGGAGACGAAAGGCCGCTCCGTCCAGTCGGGTCGGCTCCAGGCGAAGAGCGCAGGCGATGGAGACGAATGACTCGCGCTGGCTCCAGACCCTTCCCCGCTGTCAGAGTGATCCGTCGAGAGGATGGAGACGGCAGATCATCACCACTTCCCCGGGCAGACAGGCAGCGGCCAGCCCACGCCACAGGGCAGGCTGGTTGGTCGACACACCCACTTCAGGCCTTGACCAGATAAGCGCTCTCGATCACGTCCAGCGCGCGGATGGCCTGGAGTTGGTCGGGAGTCAGGTTGTCGTCGAGGGTCAGGGTGAACAGCGCCTGGCCGCCCTTCTGGGCGCGGCCCAGGGCCATGCCGGCGATGTTCACGCCCCAGGTGCCCAGCAGGGTGCTCAGCTTCGCCACGGCGCCGGGCTTGTCCTCGTTGCTGGCAATCAGGATGTAGCCCTCGGGCTCCAGCTCCACGCGGAAGTCGCGCAGGCGGGTCAGGCGCGGGCTCTTGCCGAACACGGTGCCGCCCACCGTGCGGGTGCGCTCGCGCTCGCCGGCGTGGCCCGTCACCTTCACGATCACCTCGGTCTGGTAGTCCGGGCTGTCCTGCTCCTCGCGGATGGCGAGGTTCACGCCGCGCTCGCGGGCCAGCGCGCGGGCGTTGATCATGTTCGGGCGCTCGTCAGTGCTGCCCGAGAGGTAACCCACCAGTACGGACGTGACGATGGGCGCCGGATCGGCGGGAAATTCACCCCGGAAGGTGACCTCGACGTCGTGGGCGCCGGGCAGCAGCTGCGCCAGGATGCGGCCCAGCTTCTCGCCCAGCTGCAGGTGGCCGCCGATCGCCTCCAGGGTCTTGGCGTCCAGCGCGGGGGCGTTCACGGCGCCCTTGCTCACGTCGCCGTGCAGGGCGTCGAGCACGCGCGAGACGATCTCGGCGCCCACGCGCTCCTGGGCCTCGCGGGTGTTGGCGCCCAGGTGCGCGGTGATGCCCAGGTTCGGGGCCTGCAGGAACAGGTGCTGGGGGGTGGGCGGCTCCTCCACGAACACGTCCACGCCGGCGCCGAAGAGGTGCCCGGACTGCAGCGCCGCCACCAGCGCGGCCTCCTCGATGATTCCGCCGCGCGCCGCGTTCACCACGATGGCGTCCCTCTTCAGCAGGGCCAGCTCGCGCGCCCCGATCATGCCGGTGGTCTCCTCGGTCAGCGGGGTATGCACCGTCAGGAAATCCACCCGGCCCAGCAGCTCGTCGAGCGTGGTGGCGCGGGCCACGCCCAGGCGCTCGAACTTGGAATCCGGTACGTAGGGGTCGTAGGCCACCACGCTCATCCGCAGGCCCTGGGCGCGGTCGGCGACCATGCTCCCGATGCGCCCCAGGCCGACGATGCCCAGCACGCGGTCTTTGAGCTCCAGGCCCAGGAACTTGCGATCCCAGGTGCCCTCCCTCGTCAGGCGGTCGGAGCGGGTCAGGCCGCGCGCGGCGGCCATCAGGTGCATGATCGCCAGCTCGGCGGCCGACACGTTGTTGCTCTCCGGCGCGTTGAGCACCAGCAGGCCGCGCAGGCTGGCGTAGTCCAGGTCGATGTTGTCCACGCCGACCCCGCCCCGCCCGATGACCTTGAGCCGGGGGCCGGCCGCGTCGATCAGCTCGCGGTCGACCTTGGTGCGGCTGCGGGTGATCAGGGCGTCGTAGCCGGGCAGGCGGCGCAGCGTCTCGGCGCGCTCTAGATTGCCCTCGTAGTCGATCTGGAAGCCGGCGTGGTCGAGGTCGCCGGGGTTCATCTCGTCGCAGATCAGCACGCGGAGCGGGGCTCCGGGCTGCGCTTCGGTCTGGGCAGGAGCGGGGGCGGTCATGCGGTCAGGGTAAGCGTCCGGAGGCCGCCCTGCGGAGAGATGGCTAGGGAGACATCAGCAGGCCGGAGCAGCCAGACCGGGCAGCGGAACGGGCGCAGGACGTAAAGGCTTCCCCCTTTGAGGGGACTGGACAACTATTTTAGGAATGCCTAAAATCCGATTATGTCGGTTCGCCCCTCCTCCACCCCGGATCTGCCCGACGAGCCGCCCGTCCCGGCAGCACCCGTCCCGGCAGCACCAGGGCCGGCAGCACCAGGGCCGGCAGCAAGTGGAACGGCAGCGTCGGCGGGCCACGATCTGGACAGCCGCATGACGGCGCGGGCCACGCAGATCCTGAACAACCGGGGCGGACGCCGGGGCTTCGCCCGCATCGCGCCGTTCATGGGCCCGGCGATCATCGCCTCGATCGCGTATATGGATCCCGGCAACTTCGCCACCAACATCCAGGGCGGAGCGCAATTCGGCTACGCCCTGATCTGGGTGATCCTGGCCGCCAACCTGATGGCCATGCTGATCCAGAACCTGAGCGCCAAGCTGGGCATCGCCACCGGCAAGAACCTGCCCGAGGTGATCCGTGAACGCTTTCCGCGTCCGGTGGTGTGGTTCTACTGGGTGCAGGCCGAACTGGTGGCGATGGCGACCGACCTCGCGGAGTTTCTGGGCGCGGCTGTGGCGATCCACCTGCTGACCGGCCTGCCGCTGATCTGGGGCGCGGCGATCACCGGGGTGATCACCTTCTGGCTGCTGACCCTACAGAAGCGCGGGTTCCGGCCGCTGGAGATCGCCATCGGCGGCTTCGTGCTGGTGATCGGCTCGGCCTACCTGGTGCAGTTCGTGCTGGCCCGCCCGGAGCTGGCCTCGCTGGGCCGGGGCTTCGTGCCCAGCTTCCAGGGCGTGGACTCCGTGTACCTGGCGGTGGGCATCATCGGCGCGACCGTCATGCCGCACGTGATCTACCTGCACTCGGCGCTCACGCAGGGGCGCGTGCCCACCCGCACCGACGAGGAAAAGCTGCGCCTGAGCCGCCTGAACAGGATCGACGTGTACGCCGCGATGGGCCTCGCCGGGCTGATCAACATGAGCATGCTGGCGGTGGCGGCCGCGACCTTCCACGGCAAGGGCATCGAGAACGCGGGCGACCTGGAAACCGCCTACCAGACCCTGACCCCGCTGCTGGGGCCGGCGGCGGCCGTGGCCTTCGCCATCGCCCTGCTGGCCAGCGGCCTGAGTTCCTCGGCGGTCGGTACGATGGCCGGGCAGGTCATCATGCAGGGCTTCGTGGGCTTCCAGATTCCGCTGTGGCTGCGCCGCACGATCACCATGCTGCCGGCCTTCATCGTGATCTGGCTGGGGCTCGACCCGACCGCCACGCTGGTGCTCTCGCAGGTGATCCTGAGCTTCGGCGTGCCCTTCGCGCTGGTGCCCCTGCTGATGTTCACCGCCCGCCGCGACGTGATGGGCGTGCTGGTCAGCAAACCCTGGGTCAACACGCTGGGCTGGCTGTTCGCCGGACTCATCATCGCCCTGAACATCTACCTGCTGTGGGGCGCGGCGACCGGGAGCTGAACGGCGGCGAATCCAGGGACTGGGCTGGACGAGGGAAATATCGTCCAGCCCAGCTCTGTTCGAGGGAGGGCCAGCTGAAGTGTGGCTCCCGGCGTTCGTCACGCTCGCCCACATCGGTATCCCAACATCCGCTCCGGGCCGCTGGACACCACAGGCCGGCCGCCCCGACCCCAGTCCGCTTCAGCTGAAGCTGGCCTCCACGCTCAGGGCGTGCTGCAGCAGCGGGCGGTACGCGGCCCGGCTCACCTCCCGGACCCCCAGGGTCTGCAGGTGCGGATTCTGGATCTGGGCGTCGAGCAGGGTGAAGCCCCGCTCCTGGAGGTGACCCGCCAGCCCGACCAGCGCGGCCTTGCTGGCGTTCGTGACGCGGTGGAACATGCTCTCGGCGATAAACGCCCCGCCCAGCGCCAGCCCGAGCACACCGCCCGCGAGTGCCCCGTCTCTCCAGACCTCGTAGGAGTGGGCCAGGCCGCTCTGGTACAGATGGTGATAGAGCGCGCTCAGCTCGTCGCTGATCCATTCGCCGTCACGGGGGGGGCTGCCCGGCAGGCGGCCCCGGCAGCCCAGCAGCACGTCGCCGAAGGCCGTGTCCAGGCGCGCCTCGAAGCGGGGCAGCTCACGGCGCAGACGCCGGGACACGTGCAGTCCGGCGGCCTCGGTCAGCGGCACCAGGGCCCGGCCCGCCACCGAATACCACTGCACGCCCTCGCCGTTGTCCATCAGGAAGGCGCCGCCGGCGTAGCCCCGCGCGACCTCGCGGGTCAGCCCATCGGGGTGGAGCAGGAACGCGCTGGCGGCGGGCATCTAGCGCGGGTAGAGCACGGCCTGGGTGCAGCGGAACAGGGCCATCGGCCTGCCCTGCGGGCTGTGCACCTCGGCGTCCCAGACCTGGGTGGTGCGCCCGGCGTGAACCGCGCGCGCCTCGCAGGTGATGGTGCCGTCGAGCGCCGTACCCAGGTGGTTGCTCTTGAGTTCGATGGTGGTGAAGCCGCTCGCCCCGGCCGGCAGCAGCAGCCGGGTGCCGTAGCCGCAGGAGGTGTCCGCCAGCGCCACGATGCTCGCCGCGTGCAGGAAGCCGTTGGGGGCCAGCAGTTCCGGCCGGACGCTCAGTTCGCTGCGGATCAGCCCGCGCTCCACGTGGGTGAAGCGCACGCCGATCAGTCCGGGAAGTTTCCCTTCTCCCAGGGCATTCAGGTCGTCCAGGGTGGGCAGCTCGGGGTGCAGAAGCTCAGGCATGTGCCCAGGCTAACAGGCGGAGGCGCGTCTCACAGGGGCGCGAGCCGGTTGAACCAGCCGGCGGGATTGGTGCCCTCGCCGCGCACGCGGATCTCCAGGTGCAGGTGCGGGCCGGCGCTCAGGCCCGTGCTGCCGACCTCGCCGATCTTGTCGCCGCGCCGGACACGCTGCCCCACCTTCGCCACCACCCGGCTCTGGTGGAAATACAGGCTGGTCACGCCAGCCCCGTGGTCGATCACGACCAGGCCGCCGCGCACCGGGTACTTCCCGGCGATGACCACCGTACCGTCGTTGACGGCCAGCACGGCGGTGCCCACGGGCGCCGGGTAGTCGGCGCCGAAGTGGTAGGCCACCTCGCCCCCGGCGGTGTAGGTGCGCGGCTGCCCGAAGGAACTGCTGGTGGCGGCCCCACGCGCCAGGGCCTGGGCGAAGGGCCTTGTCCACTGCTGCGGGGTGCGCCGCGCGTAGGCCTTCTCGACCGCGGCGTCCTCGGCCTGCCGGCCCGGATCCTGCAGCACGCCGCTGATGCGGGTCGGCAGGTTCAGGTGCTGGATGGGCTGGTCGAGCCCGGTGACCGGAATCCGCCCCCGGATCAGCTCTCCGCCGATGCCGACCTCGTAGACCACCGGGGTGGTCTTGCCCAGCACCACCCGGCCGAACACCCGGTACTCGCCGGCCGCCCCCACCGGACGCAGCACCTCGTTGGGCTCTCGCACGTCCTCGCCCACCTCGCTGGGAAAGCGGACGGTGGCCTGGGCCGCGCGTGCCCCGCTCAGCCGCAGGATGAAGGCGTCGCCCATCCGCAGGCTGGCCGGCACGTCCACGTTGATGCCGGCGATCCGCGCGGTGGCCGAGGTGGGGGCCAGCTGCTCGGCCGGCAACGGCGCGGGCAGGCCGGGTTTGCTGGTCGCCGTGGGCGGCGTGGCCGGCCGGCTGGACTGACCAGGTGTGGGCCGGACCGGGCCGGAGGCGGGCGCGGCCGGGTCGCCGGGCAGCCGCAGCGTCTGGCCGACCTCCAGGGTGGTGCTGCTCAGGCGGTTGAGCCGCACCAGGGCGCCCACGCTGGTCTTGTTGGCGCGGGCGATGGAATACAGCGTGTCCCCGGGTTTCACGGTGTACGCGCCGGCCAGACCCGTCAGCAGGGAGCCGGTCAGCAGGGCGGTCAGCAGAAGGATGTGGCGGCGGCTCATAGCTGGAGCATACGGGGAACGGGTGAGAATGTCGCGCCGCACTGACCGGCTGGAGAAGCGCTCAGACGGCCTTGAGGGCACCGGGTCACAGCTCCAGGGTCAGGGTGACCGGGCCGTCGTTGCTCAGGTCGATGACCATGTGCGCGCCGAAGACGCCCTCGCCGACCTCCAGACCCTGCGCCCGCAGCGAGGAGTTGAAGGCGGCGTACAGCTCGCGCGCCTGCTCCGGCGGGGCGGCGCCGATGAAGCTGGGCCGGTTGCCGGAGCGGGTGTCCGCGAACAGCGTGAACTGGCTGATGCTCAGGACACCCCCGCCGGTCTCCTGCACCGAGCGGTTCATCCTGCCGGCCTCGTCCGAGAAGATGCGGAGTCGGGCAATCTTGACGGCCAGCGCCTCGGCCGTCCGGGGGGTGTCGGTGGGCGCCACGCCCAGCAGCACCAGCAGGCCCGGCCCGGTCTGCCCGGTGACCACGCCGCCCACCGTGCAGGTCGCCCGCGAGACCCGCTGCACCACGGCCTTCATCGAGCCGCCCCGGTCATAGGGCACCCGTCATCAGTGGCCCGGATCGAGCCGGGCACGGAGGCTGGCGATCGCGCCGGTCAGCAGGTCGGCCTCGGTGAAATCGAGGTTCCCGCGGGTCTTGTCGGCCAGCATGGTCAGCAGCTTCAGGCTGCGCTCGGCCGTCTGACGGGCGCGGCCCTCCTCCAGCAGCCCGTCTCTGGCGGCGCTGGCGGTGGCGGCGTTCAGGTCGCCCAGGGCCGCCTCGGCGGTGGCCTGCAGCGAGTTCACGAGTCCGACGAATTCCGGGTGGGGCATGGGGTGAGGATAGCCTCCGCCCGGCGCCTGCGTGTCCGGGCCGCGTGCCGATCGTGGGGTCGGCCGGTCTCCGCACCCACGCCTGCATCCCTCAGACCCAGGCTTCAGAACAGGCCCGGCTGACCCTGCATGTCGGCCGGGGCCAGCGAGCCGAAGCCGTCCGGGCCTTTCTCGCCCCGCAGCACCGCCGCCGCCTCGCGGATGTCGCGCCAGGTCAGGCTCTTGGGGCCGCCGGGCACGCGGCTGTCGTGGCGCAGCAGGTAGGCCGGGTGCAGCATGGGCATCAGCCACGCGCTGTACTCGCCCCCCTGAGCGTCGTCGTGGCGGAAGGGGAACCACTGGCCCCGCAGGCGCGTGATGCCGGCGCGGGTGCCCAGCAGGTAGCTCGTGGGCGTGTTGCCCAGGCTCAGGATCACGCGCGGGCGCAAGTGCCGCAGTTGCGGCTCCAGCCACAGGGCCGTGCAGGTCTCGGTCTCCAGCGGCTGCGGATCGCGGTTGCCCGGCGGGCGGCACTTGACGATGTTGGTGATGTAGGCCTCGTCGCGCCGGATTCCGGCCGCGGCCAGGATCAGGTCGAGCAGCTGCCCGCCCTGGCCCACGAAGGGCCGCCCGGTGCGGTCTTCCGTGCCGCCCGGCCCCTCGCCGATGATCAGCAGCGGCGCGTCGGCGCGGCCCTCGGCCACCACGACCTGACTGCAGCCCTGGCGCAGCGGGCAGGCCACGCAGCCTCGGGCCTGGGCTTCCAGGGCGGCCAGCCCGGCAGTCGGATCGGTCACGACCGCAGGGTAGTGCGGGCGGGGCCTGCACAGCCGTGAGCCTGCACAGCCGTCATGCCGGGCTCAATCGCCCGCCCATCAGGGGGCGGTGGGTTCGCCGGGCCGGGGCTCCATGCGGGGGCGCTGGCTGCGCGCCTCCCGGCGGGCCTTGGGATCGAGGCCGATCAGCAGGAAGAAGTTCTCCAGGGCGTTTTCCTGTCCCTTGACCTCGGGGTACTCGTGCTCGGCGGTGCCGGTCACGAAGGGCAGGGCCCGGTAGAGGCCCAGGGCGTGCTCGATGACCTCATCGGTGGCGTGCCTCTCGGCATAGGTGCCCAGCGTCACGTAGACCTCGCGGCGGCTCTCGGCGTGCTTCAGGAAGGCCTCGGGGTGGGGGGTTTCGGTGGCGCGCAACATGTCCTGGCGGGCGATCCGCCGGTAATGTTTGAGTCCCAGCAGGATCTGGTCGGTGGTCATGGTGTCTTTCATCTGTCCTCCGGCGCATCGGGGCTGACGGCGTGCGGCTTGTCCTGGCCGTGTCCTAACGTCTGGGCAGAGTGTATAGGAGGAACGGCGGCGCGGCGGGCCGGGCCGGGAGACCCTTCGGCAACGGGGGCAAGGCCCCCCCTGAGGGGCGGAATCGGGCCCAAAGTGAGCGGACAGTGGCCCTTCTTTGATTCTTCATGTGAGAAAGATGAGCATGTCGGAAAGTTCACGGATCACTTTTTTGCCGTGTCTCACTGCTCCAACCGAACCCCGTCAGACGTGAGTAAGAGTCTGAGAACTCTGAGCCAAACGGTGAATTTCCAGATCGGCCAAACGCATAGGCGCCGTATAGGCGCATACCAACCCCCCCTTTGCCGTTGAATAAAGGACAAATGAATTAACGTGGGTTAAACTTCCAGACGTCGATGAAACTCCCCGGTCTGCTCCTCACCGCCGCCGCCCTGTGCAGCACCTTCGCCAGCGCCGCTACCTACACCGTCAAACCCGGTGACACCCTGTACTCGATCGCCCGCGCCACGCGCACGGACGCGCCGACCCTGATGCGCCTGAACCGCATGGGCAGCAGCACGATCCAGGTCGGTCAGCGTCTGGAGATCGGGGGGGCCGCCACCGCGAGCGCCCCGGCCCGCGCTCCGCAGGCCCAGGCCAGTGCCCCCGCCAGCGGCGGCCGGGCCTTCGTCAGCGCGGCCGCCAGCCGTTTCCTGGGCATCCGCTACTCGCTGGGCGGCATGGGCGCCGGCGGCATCGACTGCAGCGCGTTCACGCTGCGCGTGTTCCAGCAGATGGGCATCAACCTGCCCCGCACCGCCGCCGCCCAGTGGCGCACCGGCGTGGCGGTCAGCCGCCGCGACCTGCAGGCCGGCGATCTGGTGTTCTTCAACACCATGGGCCGCACGGCCAGCCACGTGGGGCTGTACCTGGGCAACGGCATGATGGCCAACGCCAACTCCTACCAGGGCCGCACCGTGGTCGAGCCCCTGTTCAGCAACGCCTATTGGGCCAACCGCTACGACGGCGCCCGCCGCGTCCTGAACTGAGGGTTCCCCTGCTCCGTCCCCACTGACCTCAAGGCGTTTCATCGATACACTCCTGCTTCCGGGCGGGAGTGTCGCCTTTTGAGGAGGGTGGCGAGGGGCTCCCTCCCGCACCCGCGTCGACGACCGGGCCAGTACCCGGCGGAACAAGAGGGCCGTGCCCGGAAACGAGTGTTCCGGGCACGGCCTGATGTGGTCTGTGCTGAGCCTGGTGGGTCAGGCGGCCTGAGGCCGGTTACTGCCGAATGATTTCGGCGTCCTTGGGCAGCTGCTTGAGGGTCGACACGCTGAGGCCGGTGTTCTTGCGGAAGTTGGAGATGGTCAGGTCGGCCAGGGTCTTGCCGGCGGTGTTCACCACCTGGATGCGGGTCGGGCGCCAGCCGTCCTCGGCGATCCAGACCCGGGTCTTGTCGGACTGGCCCGACCTGGGCGTGGCCTCGAGCTGGAAGGTTCGCTTGCCCGCCGCCCCACTGCTGCCCAGGAGCTTCACGTCGAAGGAACTGAGCATGGCGGCGGTGTTGCCGACCTGCGTGAAGTCCAGGCCGCTCAGCCCGGCGCCGTCGGCCGCCTTCTTGGCCGAGGTCACCGTGACCTGGTTGGTGAGGTACAGGTACTGGCGCACCTCGGTCTTGTCGGCCACGAAGATGTTGTCGGCCAGGGCGTCGGGGGCGTTGAACTGCACGCGCACCAGACTCAGCGACGGAATGGTCTTGACCAGCAGATCGAGCTTCTGGCTGCTGGATTCCAGCGTGGCGTTGCCCGACAGCCGGAACGAGATGTCCTTGGAGGCCCGCTGGGCAGCGTCCACCTTGCCGATGATGTCCTGAGCCGTCTGGCCCTGGGCGGCGCCGGTCAGGGCAACTCCCAGCGTCAGGGCGAAAAGTCGGGTGGTCTTCATGGAGCGAGTATCCCGTCCACCCTCATGAGAAGAGGGCGCCGGCCCTGACGCCGGGTTTAGGCTCTGGGGGCGGGGCTCCCGCGGCCGTCAGGGTGTCTGCGGCCCGCCCTCTTCCGGCGGGCCCTGCTCCGGGCTCGCTGCCCCCAGAGTCAGGCGGTAGCCCAGCCGGGCGCCGAAGCCGCTCACACCCTGGCGGTCGCGGCCCCCACTCACGTTCAGGGCCAGCTGGCCGGCGCCGAGCGGCCGCCCGTACTCCGCCCCCACCCGCAGCGGGGCGCTCGCGGTGCGCCAGGGTTCGTAGGCGGCGTACAGGCGCAGGGTGCTGCCCTCGCCCAGCGTGTCGGGCGCGTTCACGCTGGCGCTCAGGCCCAGGTCGTCCGGGCCCAGCAGGCCGTCGACGGCCAGACTCAGGCCCGCCGGGGTGGCGTAGCTCAGGCCGGCGGTGGCGGCCAGCACGTCCTGGCCGGCCCGCGCGCCGAGTCGCCAGGTCAGGGTGCCGGTGGTCTCGGTCTCGGGCGGGGTGTCGGCGTCGTCGCCCTCGGCGGGCGGCAGCGTGCGGGTCAGCTCGCGGCGACCCTCCACCCCGAGCAGGCCGTGATTCTGCGGGCCGAACTCGCCGCCCGCCACCGCCACCAGCGTGCGGTTCACGCGGTATCGCGCGGTGATATCCGCGTTCCAGCCCTGAGCGCGCAGATCGGTGGGGGCCGCCGCCCAGGCCGCCAGCGGATCGACGTTCAGGGCCGACGTGGTGAAATACGCCCCCCCCAGGTTCAGCGCCACCGGCCCCAGGCTCGCCGTGGCCCGCGACGAGAGCCGCACGCCGCCCTGCCAGGTCACGGCCAGGTCGCTGCGCGAGGTCACGGCGCCCAGCGGGGGCAGGCTCAGGCTGCGGGCATAGGCCAGGTCGGCTGCGCGGGTGGAGACCCCGGCCGAGACGGCGCCCCCCAGAAAGTCGACGTCGGACACGCCGACCCGCGCCCAGGCGGAGTCGAGCAGGGTGCCCTGGCCGCTGCGGTAGGCCACGCCGAAGTCGATGCCGGTGGCGCCTGCACCTCCCAGCAGCACTGGGGGCAGCAGCGTCAGGGACGTGCTCATCAGCAGCCGGCGAAGCGTCAGGGTCGGTGCGGTCAGGGGGCCAGTGTTCATGCGGCCAAGCCTAGCAGCGGCTCCCGTCAGGTTCCGTGTGAGGCCGCAGGGTAACGTGAGTCCATGCGTAAGTGCCTGCCCGCTGCCGTGACCCTGCTTGCCCTGAGCGCCTGCGCCCCGACCCAGATCCTGCAGGTGCCCACTGTGGAGGTGCAGGGCGTGCGCCTGACGCGCCTGAGCCTGCCGGGCGGCTTCGGCGGCACGCCGGTCGCGGACGTGACCCTGAACCTGAAGGTCTCGAATCCCAACGCCATCGGGCTGCGGATGGCGAACATCCTGACCGACGTGATCGTGGACGGCGCGCGGGTCGGGCAGGTGGAGCTGCCCAACGTGAACGTCCCGGCGCGCGGCTCGGCGAACCAGACGGCGAACGTGTCCATCCCCGTGACCCTGAACACGGCCGCCTCGTTCCTGAAGATCGCGCGGGGCCAGGGCGTGACCTACCGGCTGGACGGCGGCTTCACGGCCGATTTCGGGCCGCTGGGGCTGCAGCGCTTCGGGCCGTTCACGCTGGCCCAGGGCCAGTGGAAGCAGGAGCCGATCCTGCCCTTCTAATGTCCACGATGACCCGGCGCCCCGTACTCTGGAGGCGTGACCCCGACTGCGTCCGATCCGCCCACGTCTGACCCGCACCGCGCCTGGGCCTACCGGCCTGCCACGCCGCTGGCCGGCGCCCCCGGCGGCCCGCTGTCCGGCCTGAGCTTCAGCGTCAAGGATCTGTACGGGGTGGCGGGCTGGCCGCTGCACGCCAGCACCCGCGCCCCGGTGCCCGAACCCGGCCCCAGCGCACTGGTGCGCCGCCTGCTGGATCTCGGGGCCGATGCCGTGGGCAAGACCCATCTGCACGAGATCGCGCTGGGGATCACGGGCGCGAACGGCTTCGGCGGCACGCTCCATCCCTCCGACCCCCGGCGCGTGCCGGGCGGCAGTTCCAGCGGCGCGGCCGTCAGCGTGGCGCTGGGTCAGGTGGACTTCGCGCTGGGCACCGACACGGGCGGCAGCATCCGCGTGCCGGCGGCGTGGTGCGGGGTAGCGGGCTTCAAGCCGACGAAGGGGCATCCCGCCTGGAGCCTGGAGGGGGTCTTGCCCCTCTCGCCCACCTGCGACCACGCCGGCCCCCTGGCGCGGGACGTCAAGACCATCGCCCGCGTGCACGGCGCCCTGACCGGGCAGGAGGTCGGGGCGCAGCCGTGGGACGGTCTGCGGGTCGGGGTGTGGATGCCGGAGGGCTGGACGGACGGGACGGTGGAACAGGCGGTGGACTCCTTCGCGGCGGCGCTCACCAGCAGAGGCGCCACCCTCTCCCCCGTGGCCTTCCCGGAGGTGCTGGACGCCTATTCGCCCATCGTGCTCGGCGAGGCCGCGCGGGTTCATGCCCAGGCGCTGGAGCTGAACGATCCCGGCTTCCTGCCCTTCACGCTGGCGGCGCTGCGGCAGGGCCAGGCGCTCGGCGACGCCGACCTGCAGACCGCCTTCGCCCGGCGCGAGGAGTACCGCGCCGTGCTGGGCGACCTTTTCCGCTCGTTCGATGTGCTGCTGGCGCCCACCGTGCCCACGCCCCCACCCCTCATCGGGCAGGACGAGGTGGAGATCGGCGAGGGCCGGACGCCCCTGCGCCGCGCGGTGCTGCGGATCACGGCGCCCTTCAGCCTGCTGGGCGTGCCCGTGCTGGCGCTGCCCACCGGTACCCCCTCTGTGGGCGTGCAACTCGTGGGCCGGCCCGGCGAGGACGACCGCCTGCTGGGCCTGGGCCTGGCGCTGGAGGAGGGGCGTTGAAGCGTCTTCTGCCCCTCGCGCTGCCGCTGGGCGCATGCGCGCCGGTGACCACCGCCCAGCCGGTGCAGGTCTGGGAGGGCTCGGCCCGCGTGGTGATCTCCGTGCAGCGTTACCGGCTGACCTTCACCGAGAACGTGCAGACCCACGAGATTCGCGGCACGCTGGACAACCGCACCAGCGGCGACAGCTTCCTGGCCGCCGGCACCCTGCTCCCCACCCCGGAGGGCGACACCCTCAGCGCGCAGATCTCGGCGGGCGAGTCGCCCAGGCTGCGGGCCAGCCTGCTGGGCTTCGGGGTGCAGGACGTGCCCCTCAAGGCGGGCGCCCTGCTGTCGGGCACCATCCGGGGCGAGACCCTGACCGGCAATCTCACCATCAACGGCCTGCGCCACGGCCTGAGCATGAAGCGGGTGCGCCGGTGAATGGGCGCCCACAGGGCCAGACGCCGCGTCAGGCACCCTTCATGATCGGCGGGTACGCTCGGCCCATGCTCTCAAGCACCATTCGCCGCGCCCTGCGGCCTGCCGCGCTGTCCGTGCTGGCCGTCAGCCTCAGCGGCTGCGCCTGGGGCGCCTTCCTGAGTCCCCTGACCGCCCTGGAACGTAGCGTGAACGGCCTGTACGAGGGCATCGGCGTGGGCGGCACCGGCCGGGTCCCCTACCGCCTGACCCTGACCATCCAGGAGCGCGAGGGCCGCGCGGCGGGCGTGCTGACCAACCTGGAAAGCCGCAAGTCCTACGCCGCCAGCGGCACCTTCAGGAAGGCGGCCCAGGGCGGCGCGCTGGAGCTGCAGATGTACGAGAACGGCGACCAGCACCGCGCCAACCTGCACGCCGTGGTGGCCGGCGAGAAGATCAACGGCACGCTGCGAACCGTGCTGCTGGGCAAGGAGCTGCTGGGCTACGTGGTGGAGCTGAACAAGGTGGGAGCGGCGCCGGCCGCCGTGCCCGCCAGTCCGACCACGCCCACCCCGCCACCCCCCGCCAACCCCTGAGAGCCGCGCCAGACCACGCTGCGCTAGACTCTCCCGTGGTCGCCGTGCCCAACGCCTGGGCCGGTGCATAAGGCCCCGGACTCCATCCGGCCAGCCGAGAGGAGAGCCCATGAAAGCCCACCTGATCACCTACGGGTGCCAGATGAACGAATACGACACGCACCTCGTGCAGTCCCAGCTGGTCTCGCTGGGCGCCGACATCGTGGACGGCGTGGACGAGGCGGATTTCGTCCTGATCAACACCTGCGCGGTGCGCGGCAAGCCGGTCGACAAGGTGCGCTCGGTGCTGGGCGAACTCCGCAAGCTCAAGACCCAGCGCCCCCTGGTGGTCGGTATGATGGGCTGCCTCGCGCAGCTCGAGGAAGGCCAGCAGATGGCCCGCAAGTTCGAGGTCGACGTGCTGCTCGGGCCGGGCAGCCTGCTGGATATCGGGAAGGCGCTGGAGAGCAACGAGCGCTTCTGGGGGCTGCAGTTCAAGGACGAGCTGCACGGCCACATCCCGCCGCCGCCGGCCGGAAAACTGCAGGCGCACCTGACGATCATGCGCGGCTGCGATCACCACTGCACCTACTGCATCGTGCCGACCACGCGCGGCCCGCAGGTCAGCCGCTCGCCGGACGACATCCTGCGCGAGCTGGACATGCAGCTCGCGGCCGGCGTGCAGGAGGTGACGCTGCTGGGCCAGAACGTGAACGCCTACGGCGTGGATGGGGGCGCAAAGCTGGCGGGCTACCCCAGTTTCGCCGACCTGCTGCGGCTGGTCGGGCGCAGTGGCGTGAGCCGCGTGAAGTTCACGACCAGCCACCCCATGAACTTCACCGAGGACGTGGCCGCCGCGATGGCCGAGACCCCGGCGGTCTGCGAGTTCGTGCATCTGCCCGTGCAGAGCGGTTCCGACCGCGTGCTGCGGCGTATGGCCCGCGAGTACACCCGTGAGCAGTACCTGTCGCACATCGCCGATATCCGCAGGCACCTGCCGCACGCCGTGCTGGCCACCGACATCATCGTGGGCTTTCCCGGCGAGACCGAGGAGGATTTTCAGGACACCCTGAGCCTGTACGACGAGGTGGGCTACGACTCCGCGTACATGTTCATCTACTCGCCGCGCCCCGGCACGCCCAGCTACAAGCACTTTGCCGACCTGCCGCGCGAGGTCAAGACTGAGCGCCTGCAACGACTGATCGTGAAGCAGAAGGAATGGAGTGCGCGCCGCAACGCCGCCCACGTCGGCTCGATTCAGGAGGTGCTGATCCGGGGCGACGCCCACAGCGAGGGCTTCCTGGAGGGCCACACGCGCGGCAACCACCCGACCGTGGTGTCCCGCGCGATCGGCGCCGACGGCCCCGGCGTCTACCGGGTACGGATCGGGCACGCCACGCCCCACATGATGTACGGCCGCGTGCTGGGCGAGGGCGGTCAGGAGCTTCCCGAGCTGCCCCGCCTGAACCCCGAGGCGGCGGCCATGAGCGCCCCGTTGCAGATGGCCTGAGCCCGCCTACGGCACGACGAGGGTCACGGCCGGGGCACTGACCCGCACCGTCCGGTAGGCGCCCTGGGGTTTGCCGCCCGGCGCCACCTGTACCCGCACGACCGCCGTGGGCGTCAGCTCATGCTTCCCGGACGGCAGGTTGAGCACCACCGCCGCCGTGAAGGTGCCGCGCACCGGCCAGCGCTGGGGCGGCAGTTTTACGTCCGAACAGGTGGCGAGCTGCTGCGCCAGGGCCGCCACCGCCACACTCCCCTGGGGTTGCGACACCTGCAGTTCGAAGGGGCGCGGGCAGGAGTTGTCCAGCATCAGGTCGTAGGGCCCCTCGTTGACCACCGTCACCGACAGGAGCGCGCCCGTGAACGTGGTCTGACCGGTCAGGCGGGACTCCGGGGTGGTCAGGGTGGGCGCACAGGCGCTCAGGATTCCCAGCAGGCAGAGGGCACTCAGCAAACGCATATCCGGAGCTTACCCACAGCGATCATGAAAAGCCTCAGCGGCGGCCCAGCCGAACAGCAGACGGGTATCCTCAGACTTGCTCAAGAAACAATCACACTGGCATCAGGTGGACAGGTGACAGTGGACAGCATGAAGAACTTGATGATCGGCATGATCGGGTTGAGTGGCATTCTGGCAGCGTGCGGATCGAGCGGTGTGGCGCCGGATGGCAGCGCATCGGCGCGGATCGTGGATCTGACCACCGAGTACACGACGGGCGCGGGTCAATACGTGGGCTGTGACAATGTGTCGAACGCCAGCGCGGGCCGCTCGGCCTCGACCCAGGTGAAGATCGAGTTCGCCGCAGCCGGCACTATCCAGTCGGTGGATCTCAGCCTGTACAGCAACACCAGTGCCCAGGAAGATCCCAACTTCAAGGAGAATGTGCCGGCGTCCAAGCTCCAGAAGCTGGAGAACGGCAACTACGTCTTCTACTTCGACGCCAACTCCTCAACCGGCAAGCTGCTGCCCACCAGCATCGTGGTTTCCCCTGCCGTGCAGAAGGTCAAAACCGTGACGGTAGCCAATAAGGTGGGCAACGGGTTCTACACGAACCTGAAGATCAACACCTCTACATCTAGCTTTGACATTGATAGCCGTTACCTCCGGGTCATTCCCGTCTACAGCAACTGCACCGTGCAGAACACCGCCCAGCCCCTCTCCAACTGACCTCACACCTCACTATGGGCCAGGGCTTCGCGCTCTGGCCGCTTTCATTTGCCCTCGCCTCAGAATCTCTCAAGGGCGCATCACACGGGCATCAGCTTTGGGCAGCAGAGTGAAAGACATGAAAAAAGTGCTTCTGGCAGCAGTCGGTCTGACGGGTCTTCTGGCGAGTTGTGGTGTCGATGTCGTGGTGACGCCAAGCAGCGATCCTGTCCGAAACCTTCAACTCCTTGAATACAAGAGCGAATACACGTTGCCAACGGCCTATACGGACACCAGCACGGGAACGACCTATGCGGCCGGTTCTTCGATCATCTGCGACAACTTCAGTACTCGTCTTTACTCCACGCTCGACTGGGACGGCGAAGCGGCACGTTTTGGCTTCCAGCTTGAAGGGAGCAAAGGTGGGAAGCAGACGGTCTACACTCCCTTCCTGACCACCGGCTACTCTGGCAATCCCTCCCAGTTCGAAATCACGGTTGGTGCAGGAGTGGCCCCGCTGAGCGCCAAGTCGCTGGGGCTGAGCGCTCAGGCCATCGTCGTCAGTCCCGTCAAAACCTTTACGGTCAAGGGAGTAACCTTCCTGAACGTTCAGGGCGTCAGCCGGGATGGTGTGACAACCAGCAACGTTGTCAAGAGCGTCCAGGGTATTCCGGTCGCAAACTGCACTTTGTAAGAGCCGCGCTGCTTGTAGACCGCCCCCACCAATAGGGGCGGTCTTTGATTTCTGTCTACTGAATGAGCGGGTGCAGCTCGTCCACGCTGACCAGCCCCAGCCAGTGCAGGGCGCGGCTGGCCGACACGTACAGCAGGCGGCGCTCGTATTCGGTGCTGTCGTCGTAGGTCTCGGCGTTGGCGCTGGCGACAATGGCCGCGCTGAACTCCAGGCCCTTGGCGAGACTGACCGGCAGGATCACTAGCCCGCCGGTATAGCGGTGCTCCTGCGTGGTGATGGGCTGGGCATCGGTGTCGTGCTCGCGTAGCGCCTCGGCCAGACGGTCGGCGTCGATGGCGCGGCGCGTGACGATGGCGATGTTGCTGTGTCCGGCTTTCTGGGCATCCTTCACGGCGCGGGCCAGCAGTGGCAGTTCGCCGTCTGGGCCGGCCGGGGCCACGTAGCGCTGGATGGGGTCGCCGTCGCGGTCGACGCCCTGGACGTGGGCGGCGCGGTTGTAGGTGGCGGCGATGCGGGCGCCCAGTTCGGTGATCTGTCGGGTCGAGCGGTAGGTGCGGCTCAGGGTGAGCACCTGCGCGCCGGGCAGCTGCGCCTGCACCGCCTCCCAGGACGACGGCCCCTTGTAGCCGTGCATCCCCTGGTTCAGGTCGCCCAGCGCCGTGATGTGGCCGGGGCGGGTGGCGCGGGCCAGCAGCGCGTACAGCAGTGGGGAGTAATCCTGCGCCTCGTCCAGCACCACATGGTCGAACACCTCCAGTTCGCGGCCCACCGCGCGGCCGATGCCGCCCATGAAGGCTTGCATGGCGAGCATCAGGGGCAGCTCGGTCACGTCGGCGTGGGCGCGGCGCGGGGTGGGGATGCCGCCCAGGGGGTCGGCCTGCAGGAGCTGGATCTCGCGCTCCTGCAGCAGGCCACTCACGGCCAGGGCCTCGGGGCTGGCGAGCAGGCGGCGGGTCTCGGTGACCGGCGTGGTGCTGGCGAAAATCCGGCCCAGCAGGGTGGTCACGGGGGCGGAGAGCTGCTTCAGGACGCCGGCTTCCTCGTCGTCGGGCACGTGCAGGCGGCTCAGGGCCTCGGCCTCCAGCAGGGCGCGGAAGCCCGCGCGGTAGCCCTCCAGGGGATCGCGGGCGAAGGTGTCGCTGAGAATGGTGTACAGGTCGGCGTCGGTCAGGGTCAGGGTCAGCCCTTCGCGGCCGCGCAGCTCCACGGATTCCTTGAGGCCCTGGCCGCGCAGGGCCGCCGTGAAGCGCGTCCAGAGGTGGGTGCGCACCACGTCCAGCATGCGGGCGTCGCCCAGCAGCTTGGCGCGCCGCCAGGCCAGGGCGCGGCGGGTGTTGTCGCGGTCCGTGAGGAGCAGGGTCAGCGTGCGGTCCGTGACCTCCAGCTTCTCCAGCCCCAGCAGGCCCACCGCCCAGTGCTCGGGGGTGGTCACGTTGACGCTGTGCAGGTCGAGTTCCGGCAGGATGCGCGCGGCGTAGGAGGCCAGCACGCGGTTAGGCATCAGCACCATGCAGGCCTCGGGACGGGCCTGGTGGCGGCCGCGCTCGGCGTTGGTCATCCACGACAGGCGGTGAAAGCCGATGGTGGTCTTGCCGCTGCCCGCCGCGCCCTGGATGATCACGGGCGTGCCGGCCGGAAAGCGCATGGCCTCGTTCTGCTCGGGCTGCAGCGTCTCCACCACGTCGCGCATGCCGGCGGTGCTGCCTTCCTCCAGCCGCCTGAGCAGCACCTCCTCGCGGCCGCCGGTGTCGCCGCCATGCTCGTCGTCGTACAGGTCGGTCACGCGCAGGAGCTGCTTGTGGGCCACGTCCAGCTGCCGGCGCCGGCGGATGGTGCCCGCGCTGCCGCGCCGGGGTGTCCAGGTCAGCGCCTCCTGGTAGAACAGGCTGCCGACCTCCGAATCCCACGAGACCACGCTGTGCGGCCCCTTCACGTCGCGGAAGGCGTGCTTGCCCACGTAGAGCACCTGCTCGCGCCCCGCCACGCGCACCTTGAGCGAGCCGAAATACGGCTGGTGGACGTGCGGCGAGAGCATGGCGGCGTGTTCCTCCGCCTCGTCGCCCAGGATGATCGAGGTTTCCAGATCGGCGCCCATCTGGCGGTCGCGGTCCTCCCAGAATTCAATCTGGCGCAGCATGGCGGCCACCGTGCCTTCCAGGTGGTCGCTCTCGTGGTCGAAATCAGGATGTGGGGCGTAGGCGGGGAGACGGACGGGAGCGCGCGAAGACATCCGTTTCAGGATAGACGGATGGCGGAGCGCCGTTCGTTCAGTGGAGCAGGGTTTTTCCGCGCCCGGTGTGCTCACCGCCGCAGGGCTGACGGCGGAGAGAGGAGTTGCCGAACCGCACAGGGGGCAGCCCCGGCATTCCCCGGTCTGCCCCCGCCGTCCAGCGTGGCGGCCCTGGGGGCGCTACTTGCGGTACTTCAGGAAGAGGCTGGCAGTGCTCGTGCGGCTGCCGTCCGAGAAGGTCAGCCGGGCGCGGTTGGCGCTCAGTCCGCCCAGGTCGCCGGCGTATTTCTCCAGCAGGGTCTTGATGACGCTGGTGGTGGGCGAGGGGGACGCCTTCGTGGCGGGCTCCGTGGCCGCGTTGACCCCCTCCTGCGCGGCCGTGAGGGCCGGGGGGTCGAAGTCCGGAGACACGCTCACCCGGTAGAGCAGCTTGAATTCATCGCGGTACTTGACGTTCACGGAGTCGCCCACGACCCGGGTCTGGGTCACCACGCGGGCCAGATTCGCCTTCACCAGCGCCACACTCACCCCCGTGGGGGCCTCCACCGCCCTCAGCATGAACCACGGCGCGGCCGCGTAGACGTTGGGCACCCTGTCGTCGCTGGTGCGGACGCCGCTGTAGTCGAAGGCCAGGGCATCGAAGCGGGCCTCGAACTCGTTGTCGGCCTCGAACATGGCACGGGGGTAGGAGTAGCTGACATAGACCGTCTGGCCGGGCAGCACCGTGGTCTCGCTGAGCATCGAGGGCTGCTCCACCGGAAAGTCGGACTGCTGGCCCCGCTCGACCGCCATGCAGGCCGTCAGCGCCGCGAGAACGAGGCCGATGGGCAGAGCCAGCGTCTGATTTTTCATACTTCGAAGGTAACACTCAGGTGACACTCATGAAAGCGCAATCTTGTCTCCCCCGATTGGGGGGATTGGGCCCTCGCTCCTGGGGGTGGCAGGGCGACGGTGGCCCCTGACCCCCCGACGTCCTCTGGGCCACGCCACGGACGAACGTGAACGCCGGGCGACTGGCGGCCACCCCGCAGCGGGCCTAGAGTGCGCTCATGGCACCCCTCGACGCAGTGGTGGTGGGCGCGGGCCACAACGGGCTCTCAGCCGCGATCACGCTGGCGCGGGCGGGCCTGCGGGTGCAGGTCATCGAGGCCCAGGATCGGGTGGGCGGCGGCCTGCGCTCGCTGGAACTGACCCGGCCCGGCTTCATCCACGACTACGGCTCGGCCATCCACCCGCTGAGCGTGGCCAGTCCGGCCTTCCGGCAGTGGCCGCTGCACGCCTTCGGCCTGAGCTGGGTGCAGCCGCCCGCCCCGGTCGCGCACCCGCTGGACGGCGGCCGCAGCGTGACCCTGGAACGCAGCCTGGATGCCACTGCGGACGGCCTGGGGCGCGACGGCCCCGCCTACCGCCGCCTGATGAGGCCGCTGCTGGACGACTGGGAGGGGCTGCTGGGCGACATCCTGCGCCCGCTGCCGCGCGTGCCGGGCCACCCCCTCACGCTGGCGCGCTTCGGCGTGCGTGGGCTGCCGCCAGCGGAGGGGCTGGGCCGGGCGCTGTTCCGCACCCCCGAGGCCCGCGCGCTGTGGGCCGGGCTGGCGGCGCATTCGATCCTGCCGCTGAGCACGCCGGGAACGTCTGCGGCCACGCTGGTGCTGGCGCTGCTGGGGCACGCGGTCGGCTGGCCCTTCCCACGCGGCGGGGCGCAGGCCATCGCGGACGCCCTGCGCGGCTATCTGGAGCACCTGGGCGGCGAGGTGGTCACGGGCGTGCGCGTGCGCGGCCCCGGCGACCTCCCCGAGGCACGGGCCACGCTGGTCGATTCCAGCCCCCGCGTGCTGCTGGACATCCTGGGAGAGCGGGCACCGGCCGCCTACCGCCGCGCGCTGGAGGGCTTCCGCTACGGCCCCGGCATCCAGAAGTTCGACTACGCCCTGAGCGGCCCGGTGCCCTGGGCGGACGGGCGGGTGGCGCGGGCGGCGACGGTGCATCTCGGGGGCGGGGCGGACGAGATCGCGGCTTCCGAGGCGCAGGCGGCGCGGCGGGTCTCGGCGCGGCCCTACGTGCTGTGCGCCCAGCACACGCTGTTCGACCCCAGCCGCGCGCCGGCCGGGGCGCACACTTTCTGGGCCTACGCCCACGTGCCCAGCGGCAGTACCGCCGACATCCGACCCCAGGTGGAGGCCCAGATCGAGCGCTTCGCCCCCGGTTTCCAGGGGCGCGTGCTCGCCTCGCGCGTGACCGATGCGCCCATGCTGGAGGCGTTCAGCCCGGTGTTTCACGGGGGCGACGTGAACGGAGGGAGCGGCACGCTGTGGGGCCTGCTGGCGCGGCCGGTACTGAGTGCCACGCCTTACCGGACGCCCGTGCGCGGTGTGTACCTGTGTTCCTCCTCCACGCCGCCGGGGGGCGGCATTCACGGGATGGCGGGATACCACGCCGCGTACGCCGCCCTGAAGGACGAGTTCGGCCTGCGCGAGGAGGTGTGAGATGTCCGGGCGCTTCGCCGACCGGGCGCAGGCGGGGGAACGCCTCGCCGAGGTGGTGCTGGGCCGGGGGGCCTGGGAGGGCACGACAGTCCTGGCCCTGCCGCGCGGTGGAGTCCCGGTGGCCGCGCCCGTGGCCCGCGCCCTCCAGGCCCCGCTGGACGTGCTGGTCGTCCGCAAGCTGGGCCTGCCCGGCCACGAGGAACTGGCCCTGGGCGCCATCGGCCCCGGCGGCGCGCGGGCCCTGAACGACGACCTGATCCGGCGCCTGGGCATCTCTCCCGAGGTTCTGAGGGCCGTGGAAACGCGCGAGGAAGCCGAGCTGCAGCGGCGCGAGGCCCGCTACCGCGCCGGACGGTCGCCGCTGAACCTGAGCGGCCGCACCGCCCTGCTGGTCGACGACGGGCTGGCGACCGGGGCGACGATGCGCGCCGCGATCCTGGCCGCCCGGCACCTGGGGGCGGCGGGCGTGGTGGTGGCCGTCCCCGTGGGCGCTCCCGACACCGTGGAGGAACTGCAGCAACTGGCCGACGACGTGATCTGCGTCCTGACCCCCGAGCACCTCACGGCCGTGGGCCTGTATTACCGCGACTTCAGCCAGACCAGCGACGAGGCAGTGGAGGCGGCGCTGGCGGCGGCTGCGGGGCCGGGCGCTTGACCCCCTCCCCCGCTGCGGGGCAGACTACGCGCAGGCATTGATCCGCAGGAGTACGGCGCAGGAGCGTCCATGAGCGAGCCCGAGACGGTGAGAGTCGGGCGGACAGCGGCGCCCGAAGGGCAGCGGGGAGCTGAAAGCACACAAGTGCCGGCCAGGCCGCAGAGAGCGGTGACCGGAACTGGGGTGGAACCGCGTGGTGGTGCTCTCGAAGCGATCTGCGTCCCCAGACGAGCGAGCAGCGATGCGCCGTCTGGGGCGCACTGTCATCGCTCAGAAAGGAGACCGTATGCCGGCACAATCGATGGAAGAACTCGTCAGCCTGTGCAAACGCCGGGGCTTCATTTTCCAGGGCAGTGAGATCTACGGCGGCCTGCAGGGCTTCTACGACTACGGCCCGCTGGGCGTGGAGCTGAAGAACAACCTCAAGGCCTCTTGGTGGCGCGCCAACGTCTACGAGCGCGACGACATGGAGGGCCTGGACGCCTCGATCATCATGCACCGCATGGTGCTGCGCCACTCGGGCCACGAGGCGACCTTCTCCGACCCGATGGTCGACAACAAGAAGAACAACAAGCGCTACCGCCTGGATCATCTGGTGAAAGACCAGAAGGCCGACGTGATCGGCAAGGTGGCCGAGGCGATGGGCGTGGAGGCCGAGAACTTCCCGGCGCTGGTGGCGGCGCTGAACGCGAACCCGGCGAAGGCTTCCGAAGCTCTCCGTGCGGCAGGGGTGCGCGACGCCTTTTCCGGCGAGGTCGGCGAGTGGACGGAGCCCAAGCCCTTCAACATGATGTTCAAGACGACCATCGGGCCGGTCGCCGACGACGACTCGTACGGCTACCTGCGCCCGGAGACCGCCCAGGGCATCTTCACCAACTTTAAGAACGTCGTGGACTCCACCTCCCGGCGCCTGCCCTTCGGCATCGCGCAGATCGGCAAGGCCTTCCGCAACGAGATCACGCCGCGCAATTTCATCTTCCGGGTGCGCGAGCTGGAGCAGATGGAGATCGAGTTCTTCTGCGTGCCCGGCACCGACGAGGACTGGCACGCGCACTGGCTGGAAAAGCGCCTGAAGTGGTGGGAAGACCAGGGCGTGCCGCGCGGCAAGATCGAGATCCTGGACGTGCCGAAAGAAGACCTCGCGCACTATTCCAAGCGCACCTACGACCTGATGTACGACTACCCCACCCTGGGCCATGAGGAGATCGAGGGCATCGCCAACCGTTCCGACTACGACCTGGGGAGCCACACCAAGAACCAGGACGAACTCGGGCTGGTCGCGCGGGTCGAGGAGAACCACGACTCCATCGCCAAGCTGACCATCCCGCACCCGGAGACGAACAAGCCGGTCGTGCCCTTCGTCATCGAGCCGTCCGCCGGGGTCGACCGCGCGTTTCTGGCCGTGATGGCCGAGGCCTTCACCAAGGAAACGCTGGAGAACGGCAACGAGCGCATCGTGCTGAAGCTCCGGCCGCACCTGGCGCCCATCAAGGTGGCCGTGATCCCGCTGGCCCGCAACCGCGAGGAGATCACGACGGTGGCCAAGGCGATCAAGGCCGAGCTGCAGGGCCTGGGCCTGGGCCGCGTGCTGTACGAGGATTCGGGCAACATCGGTAAGGCCTACCGCCGCCACGACGAGGTGGGCACGCCGTTCTGCGTGACCGTGGACTTCGACACCGTGGGCATCGGTTCCGGCGACAACGCGTCCGACGCGAACCTGAAGGACACCGTGACCGTGCGCGACCGCGATACGCTGGCCCAGGAGCGGGTGAGGATCAGCGAGTTGAGCAGCTGGATTCAGGCGAAGCTGCGCTGACCCGCCGTGTAGAGGCGGATGTGATGCCGGCCAGGACGGTATCCAGACCCGGACGTTGGTCGCCCGCACAGAGAGCCCCCGCACACTGGCGGGGGCTCCGTTCTGTTGCTGATCCAGGGTGGATTGGATGGGCGACACCTCTGCGTGGAATCTTCATCTGCGGGGGCCGGCGCCCCCCCGCCGGGCCAGCCACCACAGCGACCCGAACAGCAGGGCGGCGGCAGCGCAGGACAGCGCCACGATGTTGCGGATCAACGCCACACTCTTGAGCTGCAGTGGATAGATCCCCTGGTCTCTCAGGTAGGTGTCGCTGACATACCGCGCCCCGCTGTCTGTCTGCCCCTCCAGAAAGGCCGCCGGGTCACGGATGATCATGACCTGGGGCGAGCCGATGAGCGTGCCGGGGCCGGCGACGTTGCCGAACAGGTCAGCAATACCGGCCTCGGCCGGCTGAACGAGTTGCACCAGGGTGGCGTCACGGGCGTAGCTGGCCGCGACGACCAGCGTCACCCCCAGCAGCGCCAGCGCCAGCAGGGCCAGACCAGCGAACCACGAGCGGAGTCGATGCACGGTCACACGTCCCGTCGGGCCTACTTGTCGCTGGCGATGAACTTCAGGGAGATGGCCAGGGTGTCGCTGACCTGATTGGGGATGCGGGCGTTGCGAACCTCATGGTCGCTGAGCTTGACCTTGAAGGCGGTGGACACCGCCAGCACATCGCCCCTGGCCCCCGCCGCACGGGTGGCTTCACTGGCAGGGGTGAGCTTGACGGTCGCCCGGCTGGTGACCGGCCGCGTCACGCCGTTCAGGGTCAGTTTGCCAGTCACGTCGTACTGGTCGCCCGACACGTACTTCACGCCGGTCGTCTCGAACACGATGGCCGGGGTCTTGTCGAAGTTCAGCCACGCCGCCGAGCGCATGTGACCGTCACGCGAAGTGTTGCCGGTCTTGATGGTGGTTCCATCCACCGTGACCTTGCCGCTGCCGGTTCTGGTCGTCGCGTCAAAGCTCAGCGTTCCACTGACCTCTGCGGTACGCGCGACGAACGTCTCGGCCACGGTGGCGCTCTCGGCGGTCATCAGGTTCAGGGTGGGAGCGGCGACGACCGTGTAGGTGACGGGCGCGGCACTGACCAGGCCGCCCAGCAGCGCGAGCAGGGGCAGCGTTTTCAAAGGGGATTTCATCATGGTGATCCTCCCAGTCGGCCCATGTCGCGCCCGCAGATGCACTGCAATATCAAGCACTTTTAAATACCGACTGTTGAAAGTCTAGTCAGTGTCTCTGAGGACGCGGTGTGTCGTCTCGTCCGAAATCCTCCAGATGCCCTCGGGTCGTGGCATCGGCTACCAGGGGCCACAGGACTGCAGATGGGGTGCCTGACGCGTCAGTCGAGGGGTCATCCGTGGCGCGCTCATTCCACAGAGCAGAGGGCGACCCCCCCTTCCGCGCATGGCGGAATCTTCACCCACGCGGCCCATCTGGCAGGGAGCGTCGCCGGGCTTACTGGCCGGGGTTCAGACGGCCCCGTTCAAGTGCGCGGGGTTCAGGGGCCCAGCAGCGTTCGGGGCGGCGCTCCCTGAATTCTTCAGTTCTCGGCGTGTCCGGGGCCAGCCAGCCCGACCTGTGGTCTGCCCCAGTCCTTGCTCTGGCTCAGCCCTAGCCGATGACCTTCTTCACGGTCGCGCTCAGCTTGGGCGGGTACAGCACTGCGAACTGGCCGTGGTGGTCGGCCCACACGCGGTTGAAGTCGATGTAGCCCATCTTCACGTAACCCAGCAGCGGATCCATCAGGTACGTCTCCTGCCGGACGTCGTCGTAGCCCACGACCACGCGCCAGTGGGGAATCACCCGGCCCTGAGCGGTGATGTGCGACTGCAGGGCGATGATGGGCAGACCCTTCCTGATCGCGGCCCGCACCGTGTTCAGAGAGCCGTTCGTATACAGGCGTGCCTCCATGCCCACCCTGGGCGCGAAGGTCACGATGGCCTGGGCGGTCATGTACGAGCGGTCGCTGGCGCGGGTGAAGCGGCTGACCTCGGCCATGCTCACCTTCAGGCCGAAGTAGGCGAGCACCTGCGAAATGGAGGCCGGCCCGCAGGCGTTGTAGCTCTGCCGCACCAGGGGCATTCCCTGGAGCAGATACCCGGGCGGCGCCGAGGCCGCCGAGCCGAAACTGGCCGCGCCGAGAAACAGGATGGGAAGGAATCGGATGGCGCGCACCGGGTCAGCATGGCAGACGGGGCATCACATCCACCTGTCAAATCGCACATGCAAATCGAAGGGGAGCGGAACCGCCGTCCACTCCCCTCTTCCGAGTCCAACGCCTCAGACCCGCGTCAGATCCTTCGGCAGCGGCAGGAATTCGATCTCGGGGTGCTGCTCGGCGGTGTATTCCAGGTCGTACTTGGAGCGGAACAGCATCACCGGGCGGCCCTGGTCGTCCTCGACGTGGCGGGCGAAGCGTGCCACCGAGGAGGGGTCGCCGGCCAGCCAGCGCACCAGGCCGTACGAGGTGATGTTCAGTTCGACATCTACGCCGTACTCCTCCTGCAGCCGGGCCTGGAAGACCTCGAACTGCAGGGGGCCAACCGCGCCCAGGTAGGGATCGCGGGCGCCGTCCGTGGGAAAGAAGACCTGCACCACGCCTTCCTCGGCGAGCTGAGTGATGCCCTTCATGAAGGCCTTGCGCTTGCCCACGTCCTTCAGGGCCAGGGTGGCGAAGGTCTCGGGCGTGAAGCGCGGGAAGCTGGGGAGCTGCACCTTGGCATCCACCGAGATCACGTCCCCGATCTGGAAGACGCCGGGGTTGACCAGCCCCACGATGTCGCCGGGGTAGGCGTCCTCGACCTTCTCCCGATCCTGGGCGAACAGCGTGTGGGCCTGCGAGAGCCGCAGCTTGCGCCCGGTGCGGGTGTGGGTCACGTCCATGCCACGCTCGAAGTGCCCGCTCATGACGCGCATGAAGGCGGTGCGGTCGCGGTGGGCGCGGCTCATGTTGGCCTGCAGCTTGAAGATGAAGCCCGCAAAAGCCGCCTCCGGGGCGCGCTCGCCCAGGGTAGTCTCGGCCGGGCCGGGGGGCGGCGCCAGCTCGACGAAATTCGCCAGGAAGTGCTCCACGCCGAAGTTGTTCATCGCCGAGCCGAAGAAGACCGGGGTCAGCTCACCGCTCAGGAACGCGGCGGGGTCGAACTCGGGCATGGCGCCCCGGATCAGCTCGATGTCCTCGCGCAGCTTGGCGGCCAGGTCGGCGCCCACCAGCGCGTCCAGGCGAGGGTCGTCCAGGCCCGAGGTCTGCATGGGCGCGCGGTGTTTGCCGCCCGAGGTGCGCTCGAAGGCCAGCACCTGCGACGTTTGCAGGTCGTACACGCCCTTGAAGTCCGGGCCGTCCCCGATGGGCCAGGTCAGCGGCACGCAGACGATCTTCAGGACGTTCTCCACCTGCGCGAGCAGGTCGAAGGGGTCGAGCGACGGGCGATCCATCTTGTTCACGAAGGTCAGGATGGGGATTTCCCGGTTGCGGCACACCGCGAACAGCTTCTCGGTCTGGGTCTGCACGCCCCGCGCGCCGTCCAGCACCATCAGGGCGGAGTCGGCGGCGGTCAGGGTGCGGTAGGTGTCCTCGCTGAAGTCCTGGTGGCCGGGGGTGTCGAGCAGGTTGATGTGCCGCCCCTGGTATTCGAAGGTCAGCGCCGAGGAACTGATGGAGATGCCGCGCTGCTGCTCAATGGTCATCCAGTCGGACTTGGTGTGGCTGCGGCCCTCCTTGGCGGTGACCGAGCCTGCCTCCTGAATGGCGCCTCCGTACAGCAGCAGCTTCTCGGTGATGGTGGTCTTCCCCGCGTCGGGGTGGGAGATGATGGCGAAGGTGCGGCGGCGCTCGATCTCGCGGGCGAGCGCGGCAGCGTTCGAGGCGGGGCTGGATTCGGGTGCGGTCATGCGGACTCCTGCGCGGGCGGCGTATTCGTCGGCCCGGACGTGGTGGAACTGATGCGGCAGTGCAAACAGATGCAGTCTCGACTCTCGCTAGGGGGGCGTGAGGAGAACGGTCATGGCCGCATGATACCGCGCCCACGTCTTTCGGAGGACGGCGCGCACCGTGACCGGGTTTACCATCAGGCATGTCCGCCCCTGCGCGCTCGGCTTCCGTGATCGTCGCCACCGCCATCGCCTCGCTCGCCTTCCTCGCCACCGGCTTCGTCGTGGTGCGCGGGCTCTCGGACATCCGCAACGCCAGCGACGTGATCAACGTGACGGGCAGCGCCCGGCGCAGCATCACCTCGGATCAGGCGGTGTGGCGCTTCACGGTGCGCTCCTCGGACGACGAGAGCCTGCAGGGCGCCTACCGGGCGTTCCGGGCCACCCAGCCGGCAATCGAGACCTTCCTGAAGTCGCGCGCCCTGAGCCCGGCCGAGCTGCGCCGCGAACCCGTGAACGCCGGGCCGCAGAAGTACACGGTCATCGAGACGCTCAACGGCCAGAACAGGGAGGTCGAGCGCACACGCTACGTGGTCAGCGAGACCTACCGCCTGCAGTCGAACGACATCGCTAAGGTGCAGGGCGCGGTGGGCGCGGCGACCGCCGCCTTCGTGGACGCCAGCACGGGCGGCGTGAGCATCGAGAGCAGCGACATCGAATACCTGTACACGAAGCTGGCCGACGTGCGTCTGGAACTGCTCAAGGAGGCCAGCCAGGATGCCCAGCGCCGCGCCCAGGCCATCGCCCAGAGCGCCGGAAACTCGGTGGGCGCGGTCAAGACGGCGCGCATGGGGGTCTTCCAGATCACGCCGCGCTTCGAGACCTCGGTGGAGGATTCGGGCAGCTACGACACCACCAGCCTGGAAAAGGACGTCACGGCGGTCGTGGAGATCGATTTTGTCGTGAAGTGAGCGTCCGCATGTCTGTCACTCCCATACCCGATGCAGACGCTGGGTGGGCCTGACAAAGCCGGCGTGTCCGGCCTCTAGAATCGTCCTCACCAGGGCGCCGACACGTGTCCGGTCTGGTGGCGCCAGGCGACCGCAGCGGAGCACCGGGCGGCGCGACGGGCGACCCACGAGGAGTGCGGCCTATGACGATCCGAAGCTCCACCTCTGCGACAAGGCGAGCCCTGAGAAATCTGGGCCTGCTGGGCCTGTGCCTGGGCGGCCCGGCCCAAGCCGCCACCCCTTTTTTCCTCGACGTGGCGACCAGCCCCAAGGGCTCCACCGCCTCGGATATGTTCCGGGACATCGGGCAGGTCTGCACGGGCGCCTCGTTCCTGCGTCAGCGGCAGACCTCGGGCAGCGTCGAGAGCCTCGACCTGCTGCTGGGCAATCAGGTGTCGCTGGCCTTCGTGCAACTGGACGTCCTCAAGGCCCGTGACCAGATCGACAAGGATCCGCGGGCTCGTGAACTCAAGACCCTGCTGCCGCTGAACTTCGACGAGATCCACCTGATCGCCCGGCAGCCCACCATCAAGAAGAACATCTTCAGCCGGACCACCGTCAGCGGCGTTCTGAAGTTCAGCGACCTGAAGGGCAAAAAGCTGGGTGCCTGGGGCGGCAGCGTGATCTCGGCCAACGTCCTCAAGGCCAAATCGGCCGTCGGGGTGACGGTACTGGAATACAAGGGGCGCGAGGAGGCCCTGGCGGCGCTGGGGGCCGGGCAGGTGGACGCGGTGCTGTCGGTGGTCGGCCAGCCCGCCGACTGGGTGAAGGCCCTCGATCCGGCCAGATTCGCCCTCCGGCCCGTGGATATCGACCCGGCGAGGCTCAACGGCTTCTACCGGCCGGCGACCCTGCGCTACGCACAGCTGGGCTCGGGTGTGGGCACCTACGCGGTGCAGCGCATCCTGGTCACGCGGGACTTCAAGACCCCCGAGCGCCGCGCCGCCCTGCTGAACTACCAGAAGTGCGCCCTGTCGAAGTTGACCCAGTTGCAGGAGACCCAGGGCTTCCACCCCAAGTGGACGGAGGTGAGTTTCAAGGAGCAGGACTGGCCCTGGTTCAAATGACCCCCGCGCGCTGGATGAACGCACTGAGGGCCGAGTCCAGCGTGCCCAGCCGGGCGCTGATCAGGGTCTGCGGGTCGCGGTTGTAGCCGCCGGCCATCACGGCCACCAGGGGCACGCCCGAGCGGGCCGCCCAGCCGAACACGCGGTCGTCGCGCGCCCGGACGCCCGCCGGGCTCAGGGCCAGCCGCCCGAGCTGGTCGCCGGCCAGCACATCGGCCCCCGCGAGGTAGAAGGCGAAGTCCGGGCGGAAGTCGGCCACCACGGGCGCCACCCGGGAGTTCAGTCCCTCCAGGTACGCCGCGTCCCCCGTGCCGTCGGGCAGGGCGACATCCAGATCGCTCCGTTCCTTGCTGAACGGATAGTTGCCCTCGGCATGGACGCTGACCGTCAGGCTGCGGGCCTCATCCGCCAGCATGGACGCCGTGCCGTTGCCCTGATGCACGTCCAGATCGAGGATCAGCACCCGCCGCGCCTGCCCGCTGTCCAGCAGCCAGCGGGCGCTGATGACCACGTCGTTCAGGAAGGAAAAGCCCTCGGCGTGGTCGGCGTAGGCGTGGTGGGTGCCGCCGCCGAGGTTGAGGCCCAGGCCCACCTCCAGGGCGTCGCGGGTGGCGGCCAGGGTCGCTCCGGCACTGCTCAGGCCACGCTCCACCACGGCCGGCGTCCAGGCGAAGCCCAGGGCGCGTTCCTCGGCGCGGGTGACCTCGCCCTGTCGCCAGCGGGCCAGGTAGGCGGGGTCGTGGACGCGTTCGGCCAGCTCCCAGGGCAGATCGGGGGCGTCCAGCAGCGGCAGGCGCTCGGCGGCCCCGTCCAGCAGGGCGCCGATGAACTCACGCGGCAGGAACTGGCGGCGGGGCGCCGGGCCGGCGCTGTAGGCCGCGCGCCGGAACGCCGTGTAGGCCCGGAAGGGGTGCGGGAAGGCGGGCACCCCCTGAATCTAGACCTCAGGCCGAATCTAACCGCTCAGGCCAGCACCCGCCGCAGCCAGGCACTCATCTCGTCCAGCGCCGCGCCGGTCTGCTCGTACACGCCGATGCCGCCCAGGAAGCCGTGGTTCATGCCGTCGTAGCGGGTCAGCTGCACCGGCACGCCCGCACGCTCCAGGGTTCGGGCGTAGGCCTCGCCGTCGTCGCGCAGCGGGTCGTACTCGGCGGTGACCACCAGCGCGGGCGGCAGGCCGGCGTGGCTTTTCGCCCTGGCCGGCGAGGCGTCGGGGTGCCCGGCGTGTTCGGGCGTGGGCAGGTAGTGGCCCCGGAACCACGCCATGTCCTCGCGCGACAGGCCATAGCCCTGGCCGTTCTCGCGGTACGACTCGGTCTCGGCCGAGCCCAGCAGATCGGTCGAGGGGTAGATCAGCAGCTGGCCGCGCAGGGCCGGGCCACCCTCGTCGCGCGAGCGCAGGGCCACCACCGCCGCGAGGTTGCCGCCCGCGCTGTCGCCGGCCACGGCCATGCGCTGCGGATCGCCGCCCAGCTCGGCCGCGTGCGACGCCACCCAGCGGGTCGCCGCCAGACAGTCCTCGGGCGCGGCCGGGAAGGGGAATTCGGGCGCCAGCCGGTAGTCCACGGAGACCACCACCGCACCCGCCCCGGCGCACAGCTCGCGGCACTGCGGATCGTGGGTGTCCAGCGTGCAGATCGTCCAGCCGCCCCCGTGGAAGAACACCACGACCGGAAACGGCCCCTCGCCCTGGGGGGTATAGACGCGGATAGTCAGGTCGCCGGCCGGGCCGGGGATGGAGCGCTCGGTGACCGACGCGACCGGCGCGACCGACCTGGGCATCAGGTGAAGCTGCGCGGCGATGCCCCGCCGGACAGCCTCGACGGGCAGGGTGGAGATGGGCGGCAGCGCCGCGCTCTGGGCCAGGGCCGCCGCAACTTTCGGATCGAGTGGCATATGAACTCCTTCTGGCTCTGTTGGGATCTGGACTGGTACCGACGATAGCGCCGGGGCATCATGGGGCGTGCCGGTTCTGATGGAACGCCTCAGCCTCACGCGCCCGCTGATCCTGGCGCCGATGGCGGGGGGAGTGGGCACCCCGGCGCTGGTCGCGGCCGTCTCGCGGGCGGGCGCTCTGGGCAGCCTGGGGGCGGCGTACCTGAGCCCGGCGCAGATTGCGAAAGACGTGGCGGAAGTCCGGCGCCTGACCCACCGGCCCTTCGCCGTGAACCTGTTCGCTCCCCAGCCACTTCCGGAGGTGACCCCTCACCAGATCGGGCGGGCCGCGGCCGAACTGGCGCCGTTCCACGTCCACCTGAAGCTGCCCCCACCTTCCCTGCCAGACGCCGTCCAGCAGGACTTCGGCGCGCAGTTTGGGGCGGTGCTGGAGGCCCGCCCCTCCGTGTTCAGCTTCGCCTTCGGGCGGCTGGAGCGGGGGTACCTGGAGGCCCTGCGGGAGCGGAACATTCTGTGCATCGGCACGGCGACCAGCGTGCCTGAGGCGCGGTTGCTGGAGGAAGACGGCGTGGACGCCGTGGTCGTGCAGGGGGGCGCGGCGGGCGGGCACCGGGGCGGCTGGCTGCAGGACGAGCTGGCCCCGACCCTGGAGCTGGTGCGGCGGGCGGCACAGGTGGTGCGCCTCCCCCTCATCGCGGCCGGTGGGCTGATGACCCGCGGCGACGTGCAGGACGTGCTGGACGCCGGCGCCGAACTGGCGCAGTGCGGCACCGCGTTCCTGCGGGCCACGGAGGCGGGCACCCCGGGCGCCTACCGGGAGGCACTGGCCGGAGCGACCGGCACGACGCTGACGCGCAACTTCAGCGGCCGGCTCGCCAGAGGCCTGCCCAACGCCATCACCGCCGGGCTTCACGCGCCCCTCCCCTACCCGTACCAGAACGCGCTGACCCGGCCCCTGCGGGCGGCGGCGGCGACCACTGGCCGCGCCGACTGCCTGAGCCTCTGGGCAGGCGAGGGCTTCCGCCAGAGCAGGGATGGCCCGGCCGCCGGCATTCTGGAGGAGCTGTGGCCCTGAGCCTGCGCCCCCTGCGCTGGGGCGACGAGGAGGTGGCCGTGCGCTGGGGAGCGGACGACGAGTTCTGCCTCGCCACCGGCTGGACGCCGCGCCTGCCCCCTGGGCACCTGCGCGAGCACTGGCAGGGCATCCTGGCGACCCACGACCCTGGCTTCCTGCGCCTGGGCATCGAGCGGGATGGGGCGCTGGTGGGCTTCGTCGATCTGGCCGGGCTGGATGGGCAGTCGGCGGAGTTCGGCATCGCCATCGGGGAACGCGCGCTGTGGGGGCAGGGGGTGGGCCGGGCGGCGGGTCGGCTGCTGCTAGGCCTCGCGTTCGCTGAGCTGGGCCTGCGACAGGTGCGCGCCGAGGTTCACCTCACCAACGCCCGCTCCCACGCGCTGATGCGGCGGCTGGGCTTCGTGGCCGTGGGCCAGGGCCAGTCCGAGGAATACCGGGGCGCCGTCGTGCCGCTCGTGCGCTACGCCCTCCAGCGGGAGGACTTCGCGAGCCGGCGGGACACGGACTGACCCCGGCCCCCACCATCCGGCCAGGGGGCGGCCCCCTCCATCTGCCCGGCGTGTTTTCCGGCCCAGAGACGCACCATGGGGGCATGACCACCTTGTCCGATCTCTCCACCGCGCTGGCCGACGCCGTCCAGGCCGCCTCGACCAGCATCGTCAGCGTCCGCTCGGCCCGGCCCATCAGCGGCACCGTCATCGGCGACGGCCTGATCCTGACCGTCGCCCACGTCCTGCACGCCGACGAGGTGGGCGTGACGACCCCGGACGGCCGCGAGCTGAAGGCCACCGTCGCCGGCCACGATCCCTCCAGCGATCTCGCGCTGCTCCGGGCGGAGGGGCTGAACCTGCCCGCCCTGAGCGCCGGCAGCGGGGGGCGGATCGGAGAGCTGCTGCTGGCGGTGGGCCGCCCCGAACACGGGGTGCGCGCCACCCTGGGCTTCATGGAACGCGGCCCCACGGAACGCGGGCCGGGGCGCGGCTGGATGCCCAGTGGCGCGGCGCCCTTCCGGGGGGTCAGCGGGGGCGCGCTGCTGGACGCCCGGGGCGGCCTGGTGGGCATCCTGAACGCGGGCGTCATGCGCGGCGATCTGGTCGCGGTACCGGCCGAGCGCGCCATGAAAGTCGCGGGCCTGCTCGCCGAGTCGGGCCGGGTGCCGCGCGGCTACCTGGGGCTGTCCACCCAGCCCGTCCACTTCCCCGAGGCCGGGAAAGCCGAGACGGAGCCCACAGACTCCCGCGAGGCCCGCCGGGGTGGCCGGGGCTGGGGTGGCGGCTGGGGCGGCCGGCGGGGCGGGCGTGGTCGCCTGGGCCTGACCGTCGTGCTGGTCGAGGAGGGCAGTCCGGCGGCCCAGGCCGGCGTACGGGTCGGGGACGTGCTGCTGGCGCTGGACGGTGACCCCATGCGCCATCCCCGCGAACTGCTCGACCGGATTCGTGACCGCGCCGGAGAGGCGCTGACCCTGCGCGTGCTGCGCGGCGGCGAGGAGCTGGACGTGCCGGTCACGGTCGGGGAGCGCTGAGCCGGGCGATGAGGCAGACCCTCCTGTGAGCGGATCCAGACCATGAGCCCGTCCGGTGGGCCGCTGGTGCCGGGAGCACCGTCGGCCCTCGCTCGGCCGGCCGCGCCTGTACGATCGGGCATGAGCCGGCCGACTGTTGCCCTGCCCGCCTCCGGGCTGCCCTCCACACCGCGGCCCACGGTGCGCGTCGCGGTGGGCCCGGCGCTCTTGGCGGCGGGGATCACAGCCCTGCTGACCTCGGCCGGCTTCGACCTGAGCGACGACGCCGACGTACTCGTGATCGACGATTCGTGGCTTCCCGAACTGGAGGCGCTGGCCGGGATGCCGGCGCTGGTGGCCCTGGGCGCGGCGGCCTGGGCCACCGTCCTGCCCGAGATCGCGGGCGGAGGCTGGGCCGCCCTGCCGGCCGACGCCACCGCCGCCGAACTGATCGCGGGCGTCCTGGGCGCGGCGGCGGGGCTGGCCGTGCTGCCCCCTGCCCAGGTCTCCTCCCCGGGTCTGGCCGCCTCCGAGCTGACCCCATCCGGCCTGACCCCCGCCGAACTGGCGGACGACGAGGCACTGGGCCTGGGCGCCCGCGAGGTCAGCCTCACGCCCCGCGAGCGGGATGTCCTGGCCCTGCTGGTCGAGGGGCTGAGCAACAAGCGGGTCGCCCGCGACCTGGGCGTCAGCGAGAGCACCGTGAAGTTCCACGTGGGCGCGCTGTATTCCAAACTCGGCGTGCAGAGCCGGGCAGGCGCCGTGGCGCGCGGCATTCAGCTCGGACTGGTGAGCGTGTAGAGCAAGGGGCTTCAGGGGGAGTGGCAGCGTCAGCTCTCCCTGATCAGACGCTGTCATTCAGACCGGTGCTCCAGGGACGGTGTGGCAGGGCACGCGCCGCTCAGGCACGAGTCCCGGCGGCGTGCTTCTATGCAGCCCGTTCTTGCCGTTCCTTCCGGCTCAGCGGTTGACGCTCCCCATATCCTGGTAACGCTCGCCCTGCGCGGCGCCCACCGGGAAGGCGGCGTCGATGCGGCTCAGGTCGGCTGCACTCAGGCTCACGTCCAGCGCGCCCAGGTTGTCCTCCAGGTAGCTCACGCGCTTGGTGCCTGGGATGGGCACGATATCGTCGCCCTGCGCCAGCACCCACGCCAGGGCCAGTTGCGAAGGCGTGCAGCCCTTGTCCTGCGCCATCGCCTGCACCTCAGCCACCAGATCGAGGTTCTTCTGGAAAGCCTCGCCCTGGAAGCGCGGGGTGCTCCGGCGGAAGTCGTCGGGGGCGAGGTCGTCCGGAGTCTTGATCTGGCCGGTCAGGAAGCCGCGGCCCAGCGGGCTGTAGGGCACGAAGCCCACGCCCAGTTCGCGGCAGGCTGCCAGCACGCCCTGTTCCGGATCGCGCGTCCACAGCGAGTACTCGCTCTGCACGGCGCTGATGGGGTGGACGGCGTTCGCGCGGCGCAGGGTCTCGGGGCTCACCTCTGACAGGCCGATGGCGCGGATCTGTCCGGCCTGGACGAGTTCCGCCAGGGCGCCCACGGTGTCCTCGATGGGCGTCTCGGGATCGACGCGGTGCAGGTAGTAGAGATCCACGTACTCGGTGCCCAGCCGTTTCAGGCTGCCCTCGATGGCCTGCCGGACATACTCGGGGCGGCCGTTGATGCTCCGGCCGCGGGGAGTGCCCGGTTCGCGGACGATCCCGAATTTGGTCGCCAGCACCACCCGGTCGCGTCTGCCCACCAGCCAGCGGCCCAGCAGTTCCTCGTTGGTATGGGGGCCGTACATGTCGGCGGTGTCGTAGAAGGTCACGCCCAGTTCCAGCGCGCGGTCGAGGGTGCGCTGGCTCTGGGTCTCGTCGCCGGGGCCGTAGAACTCGCTCATGCCCATACAGCCCAGGCCCAGGGCAGAGACGCTCAGGTTGCGGAGGCGGCGGGTGGGGAGCGGGCTGGTCTGGGTCATTGGGTCTCCTTGCCGGGCGCCGGAGCTGTGCGGACGCCGTCCACCCTGGAGCGTACGCCCTTCCCCGGGTGCTGGCAACGACCCGGCCTAAGGCGGGCCGCGCCGCGCCGCTCTGGCGGGCAGCACATAGTCCTCGACCACCGACAGCAGCGCCACCACCAGCACGGCGGCCAGGAGCTGCCACAGGGGGCCACTGGACAGTCCCACCGGCACGGTTGCCAGGGCCAGCGCGCCCACCAGCAGGCGCAGGCGGCCCGGCCCCAGGCCCAGGGAGCGGCGGAACGCGACATCCGAGAGGAAGTACAGGGCGAGCCCCACCGCGAGGTTCCAGGCCCAGGCCGCGCCGTCCTCCTCGCCTGGGCCGTGAATCCCGACCTCCAGCCCGGCGGCGATCATGATGATGCCGGACATCATGCCCATGTGGCTGTAGCCGTAGCCGCGCAGGGCCATCCGGTTGCGGTCGGCCGCCCCCGCCCGCTCGAAGGCGCGCTCGGCCCGCTCGTGGTCGGGGCCGAAGTAGCTCCACCACACCAAGGCGGCCAGCAGCAGGCCCAGCGCGGCGTAGGCCAGCAGCCCCGGCGTGATGGGCAGGCCGGCGGCGCCCAGCCCCAGCGCGACCACACTCTCCCCCAGCGCAATGATGATCAGCAGGCCGTGCCGCTCGGCGAAGTGGCGGGGGCTCAGGGCGAAGGCCTGCTCCCGGCGTTTCAGGGTCGCCAGGATCAGCACGCCGATGGCCGCGAGCCACAGCGCCCAGTGCCACACGCCCCCGACGAAGGCGGCAGAGAAGACCAGCAGGGCCGAGGCGAAGTTGTAGGGCGCGATGCCCCAGATGGCCTGGGCGGAACTGGTGGCACTGCGGCTGAACAGCCCGGTGTGGAGGGCGGTCACGAGCAGCAGGCCCAGCCCGAAGACCACGCCCCCATCCCCACGGATGGTCGGGATGCCCAGCGCCATCACGAAGAAGGTCACCATGGCCGCGAACATCAGCCAGTATTCGGCGTCGGCGTCCAGCTCCAGGTTGCTGCTGAGCCACACGAAGCCGTCGTACATCCACATCAGGCTCAGGAAGATCAGCGCCGCCTGGAGGTAATCGAGCGCGCCGTGCGGGTGCGCGATCAGGTTGGTCAGGTGCGTGATGGTGTACACGAACACCAGATCGAAGAACAGCTCCAGCGGCCGCACGCGCTGGACGCTGGTCTCCTGCGGGCCGGAGGTCGGAGCCGTCATCATCCCGCATGATGAACCCTCGGCTGAGCCGGCGCTCCTGAGAGGCCCGCCTCCAGCCCCGGCGGATTTGATCTGGTCGTTAGACAGGCGTGCCAGAGTCCTCCGGAGGTGTCCTTGACCGATCTCCTGCAACAGTCACTGCATCTGGCCGCTGTCCGCAGCCCCGTTCTGGGCGCCGTGGCGGTGGCCGGCGCGACCGGGCTGCTGGCCGCGCTGGCCGCCGGGCTGGCAGCGCTGTTCGTCCAGATGCGCTCTCACCTGACCTGGCTGCTGGCCGCCCGGATCGCCGCGTCTGGCGCCGCGGCGCTGCTCGTCACGCAGCTCCTGGGCCACGTGGTCAGCGACCCGCGCCCGTATCTGGTCGAGCACTACGCCCCCCTGGCGCGCGCCTCGCTGGACAACGGCTTTCCCAGCGACCACACCCTGGTCGCCGCGCTGATCACCGGCTGGGTGGGCTGGCTGGCCCGGCGCTGGGCGCCCCTGTTCGCGGCGGGCGTGCTGGCGGTGGCGCTGGGGCGCCTGGCCATCGGCGCGCATCACAGCCTGGACGTGGTGGGCAGCGTGCTGATCGCCGGCCTCAGCCTGTGGGCCGCGTCGGTGTGGCCCTGGCCGCCGCTGTGGCGGAGCCGGGCCCTGCTGCCGCCGAGACTCCGGGCCTGAGCCCTCAGGGTTCCAGCACCAGCCTGGGGGTGAACTTCAGGCCATCGGCGGCGACCATATAGGCGGGAATACCGGCCACGTGGCGCATGGTCTTCTCGGCGGGGACACCGTGCAGGTGCCCGTAGACGATCACGTCCGGCCGGGCGGCCTCGATGACCTGCAGGAACGGATTGGTCGGGTAGGGCGGGGACGCGGGCGGGTAGTGCAGCATCATGATCAGCCGGTCGCCGGGCTGGCGCAGCTTCCCGGCCGCCTGCACGCTCAGGCTCAGGCGCTCCGCCTCGCGGGCCAGCAGGCGCTCGTCCTCGGCGTTCAGGGCCTCGTAGCCCGGAGTGAGCCAGCCGCGCGAGCCGCACACGACCACGTTGCCAAAGCGCAGGGCGTCGTTCTGGATGGCGTGCAGCCGGGGCGGCAGGGCGGCGCGCAGCTTGCCCAGGGTCGGCCACCAGTAGTCGTGGTTGCCGCGCAGCATCACCTTGGTGCCCGGCAGGGCGGCCACGGGCGCCAGGTCGATCAGGGCGTCGGGCAGGCGCATGGCCCACGAGAGGTCTCCGGGCAGCAGCACCAGGTCGCCCTCGCGCACCACCTCGCGCCAGCGGTCGAAGATCGCCTGCGGGTGGCCCGCCCACTGCGGCCCGAACACCGTCATGGGTTTGGGCGTGACGGTGGCGAGGTGCAGGTCGGCGATGGCGAACACGCGCATGGAGGACTCCGGCCCCTGACCGGGGCGAGAAGCGGTCAGAGGCAAAAAGAAAGCCTCCCGCGAGGGGGAGGACTGTTCCCGTGTGGTCGGGGCGAGAGGATTCGAACCTCCGACCCCGTCGTCCCGAACGACGTGCGCTACCAGGCTGCGCTACGCCCCGAACCCGACCACCACCCCGCGTCTTCGCCGGGCAGGGGGTAGTCTACGCGGCGCCCCAGGCCCAGTCAAGCGCGTCGCGGAACCCCATCAGGGCTGCCGCACCGTCATGGGCTGTGCGTTTCATGTCTGGCCTGTGGGCGAGCCCGTGCGCTTCGCCGCTGTCCCAGTCCGTCCCTTTTGGTGCCAGCTCCCTCTCATGCGAACTGGACGGGTCGAAGGCAGCCTGGATGGACGTGTGAGCCAGTCTTTTCTGGCCTCCCTTCTGGCGAGTGGTGCCCCGCAGGGGAGCAATCGAAAAGCTGCGAAGCGGTGGAACCATCCGCAGAGTGACCAAACCCTCCCCTTCGCTGACATCGCGGGCGCCCTGGAGTCCCCCGCGCCACTCTCCCCCCGGATCTCACTCCAGGTCGTCCGGCTCACCCGGTTCGTCGGCACCGTCTTCCGTGCCCTCCAGCAGCGCGGCGTCGAGTTCGCGGATGGCCGACCAGATCACCGGGCTGGGAAAGCCCCGGCGGGCCAGAAAGGCGTAGGCACTGGCCTTCGGATCCCGTTTGCGGGCAAAGCTGGCCCAGCGCCGCTCCAGCAGTTCACGGGCGGCCAGGCGCTCCTCGTCCGGGTCGCGGGCAGCCACCGTTTCCTGGATCAGCTCCTCGTCCACGCCGCGCCGCTTGAGGGTCTGGCGCACCCGGAAGGCGCCCACGGAGCGCCGGGCCCCCTCGGCGCGGGCCACGTGGGCGTCGTCCTGGTAGCCCAGCTCCTGCACCCGCTTCAGAACCTCATGCACCAGGGCCTCGTCCGGGGAGCGCTTCTCCAGCTTGCCGCGCAGTTCGGCCTGGGTCAGCGCGCGGCCGCCCAGGGCGCGGAAGGCGTAGGCCAGCAGGGCGTCGCGCTCCTCCTGGGGCGTCCGGGCCCGCCTGGGGGCTTTGGGGGCAGCGTCGTCCACGCTCCGGAGTATGCCGCTTGCCCAGCGGGCACACAGCGGATATAGTCACGAGGTTGCCGATCCAGCGGGTCGGCGATCCTGCGAGGTGCAGGTGCGTTGAGGATCCGCGGTTCACCGCCCTCAAGCGCTCGCGTTCCCCCACGGGAACCGCTCCGCCGAGCCCATCACCGGCCGGGGAGAAAAGGAGAACGAACATGGCCTTACGTCACAAGTCCGCCCAGAAACGCCACCGCCAGAGCCTCAAGCGCCGCCTGATCAACCGCAGCCGCAAGAGCACCATCAAGACCTACACCAAGAAAGCGCTCGTCGCGCTCACCACCGGTGAAGACGTGGCCGCCGCGCAGAGCAAGGCCGAGAGCCTGATCGACAAGGCCGCCAAGGGCAGCACCCTGCACAAGAACACGGCCGCCCGCAAGAAGAGCCGGCTCGCCAAGGCCATCAACAAGGCCAAGGCCGCCCAGGCCGAAACCCAGGCATAAGCATCCGAGCCCAGCACGGGCTGAGCAACAACCGAGAGCAGGGGAGCCGTCATCGTCACGGTTCCCCTGCTCTCTTCTCTATGGACGTGCCAGCGGCCGGGAGCTGGCTACTCCCGCGCCTCCCGGATATCGATGGTGCCCGTGAACTTCTTCAGGTCGATTTCCAGCACGTACCGGCCGGCGTCCCCGGTGGCGAGCATCTTCAGGCCCCAGGCGCCCTTGGGGCAGACCTGCCCGGCCACCTGCGCCCCCTTGGAGTCGGTCAGCCGGAACACGGCCTGGCCACGGCTCACCTGACAGCTGCCCTCCACGCCGACCTTCTGCTTCTCGTCGTAGATCTGGAAGGTGTACCGGTTGGTACCGGAGGCGTTCAACATATAGGTGGGAGTAAGGGTCACGTACCCGAAGCGCAGACCGAAGGTGAAGTACATCAGCGTGAGCACGAGGGCCAGGGCCACGACAAGGAGCCGCATTAGGCGCAGTGTAGCGTGAAACGCCAGGCGCGCTCCTCAAGACTGTGGGGGGGCCTCCATTGCGGGGTGGGCTGAAGGTGCCGGTCGCCGGGAAGCGCGCCTGGAGCATTTATCCGAATGACAGCATCAGACAAAGGGCGTCCGATGCTTCCATCCTCTGCTTCGCAACTCTGCAAGCCCCGATGACTCCGTCACATTCACTCACTCCGTTTGGTCAAAAATGAACAGCTGTTTTGACAAATGCTTTAGTTCCGCAGGGCCCGGCCCAGGCGGCGCACGCCTTCGCGCAGGTCTTCGGGGGGGAGGTGGGCGAAGCCGAGCAGGGCGGCGGGCGGGTGGTCTCCGCCGGTGAACGGCCCCAGCAGCGTGAGGGCCACCCCCTGGCGCGCGGCGCGGTGTTCCAGATCCGCCTCGCTGAGACCCTGGGGGAGGGGCAGATACACGTGGAGCCCCGAGGCTGCCACCCGCGCCGGCCAGGACGGCCACTGCTCTCCCAGGGACTGCCCGGCCAGCGCCGCGATCAGCACCTCCTGCCGGTGCCGGATCAGTGGCCGAACCCGCCGCAGGTGCCGGGCGTAGGCGCCGGAGGACAGCACGTCGGCCAGCGCCAGGGCGTCCAGGGTGCCGGGGCCTCGGTCGGTCAGGGGGCGGGTGCCGGCCAGCACCCGGATCACCTCGGGGGGGGCAACCAGGAAGCCGCTGCGCGTGACCGGGGCCAGCACCTTGCTGAAGGTGCCCAGCAGGATCACCCGCTCGGGGGCCAGCCCCTGCAGCACGGCGGGCGGACGGGCCGAGTGGTGCAGGTCGGCGGCGTAGTCGTCTTCCAGGATCAGCGCGTTCACCTGCTGGGCCCAGGCGACCAGGGCCTGACGCCTCGCGGCGGGCAGCGCCACGGTGGTCGGGTACTGACAGCCGGGCGTGGTGTAGACCAGGGTCGCGGAGTCCGGAAGATCGCCCGGCTGGAGTCCCTGGTCGTCCACCCGCACCGGGCTCAGTGCCGCGCCGGTGGCGGCCAGCGCGGCGCGGGCTCCGGCGTAGGTCGGGTCTTCCACGGCCGCTACCCGGCCCGCCTCCAGGAACACCCGCGCCAGGGCGTCCAGGGCCGACTGCGTGCCGGCGGTCAGCATCACCATCTCCGGCGTGACCCGGGCGCTGCGCTCGGCGTTCAGGTAGGCGGCTAGCGCCCGGCGGGTCTCCAGGGGCCCCAGCGGGTCGAGCAGGGCCGTGGGCTGCTGCCCGATCTGCCCGGCGCGGCGGGCCAGCGCCTGCGTCCAGGCGGCTTCCGGATACAGCTCGGCCACCGGCTGCCCCACCCGGAAATCGACCCGGAACTCCCCGGCGGCGTCGGCCACCCGGCCGTCCAGCGCCCGCTCTGCCCAGGCGCTGAGGGGCAGGGGGCCCGTGGCGGTGCCGGCAGGCGCCGGCGCGCCGGGCACGCTGACCACGGTGCCGCTGCGCCCGCGCACCTGCACGTAACCTTCGGCCTCCAGTTGGGCCAGCGCGTCCACCAGGGTGTTGCGGGAAACGCCAAGTTGACCGGCCAGGCGGCGGTGTCCCGGCAGGCGGCTGCCCTCGGCCAGCACCCCCCGCAGCACCGTGCTGCGCAGGCTGCGGGCCACGCGGGCGTGCAGCGCCTCGCCGGGCAGGTCGGGCAGCAGGCTCAGCACGTCCCACGCGCCGGGGGGCGGGCCGGTCATCGGCGAACCTGCGGGTGGGCGGCCCGGCTCAGCGCGTGAACTCCCGGGCGAGCCACGCCGGATCGCCGCCCTCGGCCTGCAGGGCCTGTCCCGCCAGGTTCAGGAAGCGGTCACGGGCGGCCTCGGCGTCGGCCTGGGTCACGCCGTGCGCGGCCGGATCGGCCAGGAGCGAGCGCAGGAAGGGATAGACCGGTTCACCGGAGTGGAGCTGCCCGTTCACGGTGATGTCGGCGGGCCACTTGAGCAGGTAGTCCAGCGCGTAGGGGCCGGGCTCCAGCACGCAGCCGCCGGGGTAGGGAATGCGCGGCGGAGCGGGGAAGGTGATCGCAGCCTGGGTCATGGGGACAGGATGCGCCGCGTGGGGGAAGGCTGACAAGGAGATCGGCAGCAGTCTGGCCCCCCGCGGGCCATCCCTGCGTGATCCACCTGATCCCTGCCAGGCACCGGGCCGCTGGAGCTGGTCGAGTTCTCCCCCATGGCGCCGGCCCTCGCCGGCTTGATGGCGCTGGCGGGCTGGCGGGTGCGCCGCCTGTCGGGGGGCAGTCAGACCCGGATACAAGACCTCGAAGCAAGGGTGCGGGAGCTGGAGGGGCGCGGGCCCTGACGCGCCTGTGCGGGAGACAGGGAGAAGGGGGCAGACCGCGTCAGCTCTGCCCCCCTCCCCTCTTCCGCCTGCGCCTCAGCCCACGGCCGGCGAGCCCATCGCACTCAGGACCGCGTGGGTGAACGCCTTCGTGTCGGCCTTGCCGCCCAGGTCGCGGGTGGGCTGCTCGCGCAGGGCCAGCGCCACGGCGCGGTCGACCTGATTGGCGGCGTCGCTGCGCTTCAGGCCGTGCCGCAGCAGCATGGCGGCGCTCATGATGGCGGCGGCCGGGTTGGCGACGCCCTGCCCGGCGATGTCCGGGGCGCTGCCGTGGATCGGCTCGAAGAGACCGGGGCCGTCTCCGAGCGAGGCGCTCGGCATCAGGCCCAGCGAGCCGGGGATCACGGCGGCCAGATCGCTCAGGATGTCGCCGAAGAGGTTTTCGGTGACGATCACGTCGTAGCGGCTGGGCTGACTGACGATCAGCATGGCGACCGAGTCCACGTACTCGTGGTTCAGGTGGATGGAGCGGTACTCGCGGTCGCGCAGGGCCTGCACGTCGCGGCGCCACAGCTCGGAGACCTCCAGCACGTTGGCCTTGTCCACGCTCGTCACGCGGCCCTTGCGCTGCTCGGCGGCCCAGAAGGCCACCTTGGCCACGCGCTCGACCTCGGCGGTGGTGTAGCGCATGGTGTTGTAGGCGACTGATCCCTCGATCCTGCGGTCGCCGTCGAAGTAGAGGCCGCCCAGCAACTCACGCACGATCAGGATGTCCACGCCGCGCGCCAGTTCGGCCTTGAGGGGCGAGAGGTGTTCCAGCCCCGGCTGCACGCGCACCGGGCGCAGGTTGGCGTAGCAGCCCAGGGCCTTGCGAAGCGCCAGCAGGCCGGACTCGGGCCGCAGGTGCCGGGGCAGGGCGTTCCAGGGGCTGCCCTGCGCCCCGCCAACCGTGCCCAGCAGCACGGCGTCGGCGTCCTGCACGGCGTCGCGGGTGCGCTGGGGCAGGGGGTCGCCGTGGGCGTCGTAGGCGCCGCCGCCGATGGCCTGTTCCTCCAGGGTCACGTCCGGGGCGACCTCGCGCAGCACCTCCACCGCCGCCGCGGTGACCTCGGGGCCGATGCCGTCGCCGGGCAGCACCACGACCTTAGGCATGGCGGGCCTCCTGACCGGGGTGACCGTGGCCGGCTTCGGTGGACTGGGCGTTCAGGGTCTCGGCTTCCAGCGCGGCCTGATCGTGGGCCTTCATGTATTCCAGCCAGCCGCCCGCTTTCTGCACGTCCAGCGCGAACTGGGGCACGGGCACGAAGGTCAGGCTCGTTCCGGTGCGCGTGTTGGTGACCGTGCCGGCCTTCAGATCCAGCTCGGCCTGGTCGCCGTCCTCAAACGCCTCCACGATGCCGGCGCACTCCAGCGCCAGGAAGCCGTTGTTGATGGAGTTGCGGTAGTAGATCCGGGCAAAATTCGGCGCGATGACGGCCGAGACCCCCGCGCCGCGCAGCGCCCAGACGGCGTGTTCACGGCTGGAGCCACAGCCGAAATCCGCCCCCGCCACGATGATGTCGCCAGGCCGGACGCGCCTCACGAAGTCCTTGTCGTAGTCCTCCATGGCGTAGCGGGCGAGTTCCGACTCGACATCGCTGGTCAGGTGGCGGGCGGGAATGATCTCGTCCGTGTTGATGTGATCCCGGGCAAAGACGTGAACGGTGGGCATCTGGACTCCTTTGGGGTTGGGGATGGAGGTGGGCACGGCAGTTCGCTGGGCTCAGTTTAGGTCGTTCCGGGCAAAGTCCTGCAGTTCCTCGGGCAGCTCCTCGCCGAACAGGTCACGCCACTGTTCGCCGTCGAAGCTCACCTCGGACTCCATGAAGGTCTGCGCCAGGGGATCGGGGTCGTCGATGGCGTCGGCGGAAATGTCGAGCCGCACGGCCACCGGCACCGGCAGGGGTCGATCCTCCGGCACGTTCAGTTCGTCGCCGAAGGTCTCGCGCAGCATGGTCTGGGTCCAGGTCTGCCAGGCGGCCGGGTCGCCGGCCCCGGTGGACTCCCGAAGATCCGCCCGGACGCGCCCCGCCTGCTCCTCGGGCACGGCGCCCTCGTCCCACTCGATCCGGCCGTCGGCGTAGACGGTCACGGGCACGGTCTCCAGGTCGAAGAACTGGGCCAAATCGGCGGGCAGGCCGCCGGTGCCCGGCAGCTCGGCGTCGGGGTCGTAGGCCACCCAGGTCTCGCCGTCCAGGGTATAGGCCGAGCCCTCCTGCATCGGGAAGAACTCCACGTCCTGCCGGATGGCGAAGACCCGGCTCAGCGGCGACTGCAGGGGCGCCGGGCGGCGCAGCTCGAAGACCGTGCGGCGGGCCAGCGGAACGCCCTCCTCGCCGCCCAGTTCATGGTGCAACTCGGCCCACTCGTCCGGCGTCTCGCCGTGCCACTCGCGCACCACGGTCTCGGTCGTGTCCAGCAGCTCCTCCGGGGGCTCGGGCTCCAGATCGATGCGGCCCTCCAGCCAGTGTTCAGCCTGCACCTGCCCGATCACCTCGCCCTCCAGCCGGAACGCCGGATGCTCCTGCAGGGCGCTGATCAGCCGCTGCGGGTCGCGTGGGCCACCCATGGACTCCCAGCGCTGGCCGTCGAAAGAGTGCCGCTGTTCACGCAGCCGCACCTTCCCGCCCTCCACGGTCAGGAGCACGTCGTCGGTCTCGGGAGCGCTCTGGCCGAGCACCAGCTCGCCGGTGATGCGACGCAGGGGCGCCACCGGAATGCCCTGCACGTCCTCGGGCGTGCTCAGCACCCGGCCCACCTGCCCGGCCAGCACCTGCGCCGAGCGGAACTCGCTCTCCCAGGCCGCGCCGAAGAGCTGCGTGTCGGCGAGGGCCTTCACGATCAGGCCCTGCAGGCGGCCATCCTCCGGGCCACGGATCAGGCTGACCTGTCCTGCTCCGTCCAGCTGCGCCTCGAAGGCATGCACGGTGGGCATCAGGCCCAGCGCTTTACGTCGTTTTGCTTCTCCCATAACGGTTCACCTTACTCCCAGACCCGCCACGGCCTACCCAGGCCAGCGCGGCCCCCAGGAGGCCGGCTGTGGCGTCCCACGCGTGTCCCCCCGGCTCAGTCGGCCGCTTCTGTTCCGTCGGCGTTGTAGGCGCGGGGGTCGCTGATGTAGCCCGCGACCGCGCTCGCCGCAACGGTGGCCGGACTCGCCAGATAGATCTGTGCGGTGGGGTCGCCCATGCGGCCCACGAAATTGCGGTTCGAGCTGGAGATACACACGTCGTCCGGCCCCAGCACGCCCGAGTGCATGCCCAAGCAGGCGCCGCAGCTCGGGTACGACACGCTGGCCCCGGCCTCCACGAAGATCTCCAGCAGGCCCTCGGCCGCCGCCTGCTTCCAGATGAGCTGGGTCGCGGGCACCACGATCATCTGCACGCCGTCCGCGACCTTGCGCCCCCTGAGGATGCGTGCCACGTCCCGCAGGTCGCCGATGCGCCCGTTGGTGCAGCTGCCCACGTAGGCGTGTGAGACGGCGATCCTGTCGCTGCCCGCCACGCGCCCGTTGCTGGGGATGTTGGGGTAGGCCACGGTGGGCTCCACGGCGGCGGCGTCGATCTCGACCACGACCTTGTAGCGGGCGTCCGGGTCGCTGGCGTACTCGGTGTACTGATCGGGGGTCACGCCGCGCTCCTGCATGTAGGCGCGCGTGGTGTCGTCCACGGCCACGATGCCGGTCTTGCCGCCCGCCTCAATGGCCATGTTGGTGAGGGTGAAGCGGCCCTCCATGTCCAGCGTGTCGATGTAGTCCCCGACCCACTCCATGACCATATAGTTGGCGCCGTCGGCCCCGATGCGCTTGATGACCTCCAGCACGATGTCCTTGGGAGTCACGCCCGGCATGGTTCGCCCGGTCACGCGAATCAGCATGGTCTCGGGTACCTTGAACCAGACCCGGCCGGCGTAGATGGCGCCCGCCAGATCGGTGCTGCCGACGCCGGTGGCGAAGGTGCCCAGCGCGCCCGCGTTGCAGGTGTGGCTGTCGCCGCTGACCAGCGTCTGGCCGGGCTTCATCAGGCCCGTGTTCTCCAGTACCACGTGGGCGATGCCGCCCCGGCCCACGTCGTAGAAGTGCCGGATGCCCTTCTCCTGCACCCAGGACTTGAGCTTCTGGTACATCTTGGCGGCCTTGATGTTCATGGCCGGCACGGAGTGATCGGGAATCGCCACGATCTGATCCGGGTTGAAGACCCGGTCCATGTCGCGCTCCTCGAGCATCCGCAGGGCGGCGGGCGTGGTGATCTCGTGGCACAGCACCCAGTCGGTGGCGCACTCGATGAGCTGGCCCGGCACCACCTGGTCATGTCCGCTGTGCGCGGCCAGAATCTTCTCGGCGATCGTCATTCCCATGGTTCTTCCCTCCACTTCCCTGCGCGGGTATTCCTATGCAGCGCAGCCATCCTGGCTTCCGGCACGCTTCCTGACCCGGATGAACAACGCCCCCGCCGGGACTGCTGGCGACGGGGGCGGACTCTGAACGCTCGGTGCGCGCTCAACGCCCCCGACAAAGAAGCGCCGTGTGGGCACCTCCTGGCGACGCAGCATCGAACATGCCCGGAGTGTAGCGCGCGCTGCCGGGGCGGATCCGGGCCCTGCTATACGGGCCAGCCCGGCGTGCCGCGGCTCGCAGACCGGCCGGCGGCCCAGGTGCGCCGATCCGATCCCCGCATGTCTGAAGAAATCATCAGCCAGACGCAGGACTCCGTGGAGTGGCGCACCTACAATGGACAGCGCATGAGACGTCTTCCCCTATCTGCGGCCCTCGTCGGCCTGAGCCTCGTGCTCGGGGCCTGCGCCGACATTTCCCTGCCGGATCCCACGATCCTGACCCTGCAGGGGAAGGCGACCGGCGTCAGCTTTCCCAACGGGAACGTCTACCTGGCCAGCGGAAACGGGGTCAATACCGACAACGTGGGCACGCTCAGCGCCCCGGACACCTTCCGCCTCACGGCAACGACCCCGCCCAGGCTGGAGTCGGCGTTCGACATGCTCACCGTGCCCGGCTGCACCTTCAGCGGTCAGGCGTCCGACCAGCCGAAGATCCATTTCTACGATCAGCTCAAGGTCATGACCCCCCAGGGTGATCCCATCGGGTACATCCGCGAGGTCATCACGTCGGGCGGCACTGAGCCGTTCAGCGTCGTGGCGCGCGTGTACAGCGACCGCGCGGCCACGACCCAGGGCACCCTGCAGTGTGGCAGCGCCGCGAAGGTGGTGTACGCCGTGACGCTGCGGCCGGGCTGGAACGCCGTCGAATACGCGGTCGCCTCCAACTCGGCCACCATGAAGACCCTGCCCCCCGGCGTGACGACCGAGTTCCGCTCGGATCTCAACCTTCCCTACGTCACGGTCGAGTTGGCGCCGGCGACCCTGAAGTTCACCACCAACGACACCTTCACGGTCTCTGCCACCTTCTACCAGAACGGGGGCTACAACGGCGAGTTCCCGATCAGCACCGACATTGAGGGCCTCACGGTCGAGCCCGCTTCGGTCACCTTGAGCGACGTGTACGAACTGGGGCTCAGGCCGGCGAACGGGGCGCTGCAGTCGCTGGGAATCGGCGCGCAGGCGCTCCGGCGGCAGCTCACCTTCCGGTACACCGGCACGCAGAACGGCACCCGCCCCTTCGTGCTCTCACTGAGCGACCCCTACGGAGGCGACGCCGGGCGGGGAGACGGGATGCTGGTGGTCGAGCGCCCCTGAAGATGAGGGGCGATGGCACCACGGCTCTCTACACCGCCGACGCCGGAGACGCCCCGGAGACCTTCGGTTTCGATCAGAGCGGTCTGCTCTGGCTGTCCGCCGGCGGATACGGGCCGGGTGCGGTGGCCTTCGATCCGGTCGCCGGAGCCGTGACCCGAACCCTGGAAGCCGAGTCCCAGTCGCCCCGCAGCGCCCTGCAGTGGTCGGGGGGAGTGTGGCGAACCTGGTCGGACTCGACGACGAACACCACTTACGCCAGCCTGTTGAAATAGCCCTGGTTTACGAAGAGGGCAGGCGACCTGGATCTCATTCCAGGTCGCCTTCGTAGTGATTTCCGGCTCCAGTGGCTCAGGTAGACCCGAGGGAGAAGAGGGCTGTCTCTCCCCTGCTGTCGTCGGGGCCCGTCCTGACGGTCGAGGATCGGCTCGGAAGGGCACCGCGCCGTGCTCCGACTCACTCCATCGTCATATCGATGACCGGCAGCTTGCCTTCAGTCGTCTCCGGGTCTGCCTTGGGCGGCTCACCCTGGCGCTGGACGTTCGGGATGGCGATGGGTGTCGTGCGGTCCATGCCCAGGGGCTGGCCCTCGGCCGTGACCCAGTGGGTGCCGGGGAGGGCCGGGCCGGGCCGCTTTGGCGGGGTCGGCGTCACGGCACCCTGGCGGGCGGCGCGGATAATCGAATCGACTTCGGCCTGACTGAGCAGGCCCTTGGTTTCCAGCGTGCCGAGAATGCCCAGCACCATCTTGCGGAGAAATTCAGCTTCCTGTTGAGCGTTTTTGGGTGGGTCTTGGCGGGCCATGACCCCAGGGTAGCGCGGCCGGGTGAGGGGGAGCCGGCGGGCCGCGCCGGGGCCTGGCCGGAGGGCCTGGACGGGGCGCCCAGTGGCAGGCGCATTCGGAGTCGCAGTGGGAGTCAAAGTGACGGTTGTCCGGTGGTCGGGTGATATTCTGAGGCCGTTTGAGAACGTGGCGTGAATGTTCACCCACACGGCAGAACCCTGAGCCCACACCCGTGGAGCGAGGGGGACTGAGTTTGAGGAGGTCTGACGAATGTACCGAGGGAGAGAGGGGCAGTGGGCATTCCTGCTTCACCGCTTGTCCGGACTGGCGATCCTGGCTTACCTGCTGCTGCACGTGTTCAGCATCGGGTCGTTCATGTTCGGCGAACGGTTTTATATGGCAATCCACCACACCTATGACCTGTGGCCCTTCCGGGTTGGACTGGTGTTCGTGACGGCGGGTGTGGTCTATCACGCCTTCAATGGCCTGCGGATTATCGTGATGGACTTCACCGGCGCGGGCGTGGCCTATCAGCGGCAGATGTGGTACGGCGTGCTGCTCATCAGCGCCGCGTCGTTCGTCTATGCCGCAGTGAGTCTCTATCCGCGTCTGGTCGGGGGGTACTGATGATCCGGGCACGCACATTCACCGACGCCCGCCAGCAGGCCCATTCCAACGCCGAGCTGAACTGGTGGGTCTTCATGCGCATCAGCGGCCTGATCCTGGTGTTCCTGGTGCTGGGCCACATCTACATGACCTTTATTCAGGTCAGCGAGGCCGACGCGACCTTCGACGCCGTGGTGGGCAAGCTCGCCAACCCGGCCTGGAAGTTCTACGACTGGCTGATCCTGTCGCTGGCGCTGCTGCACGGCGCGAACGGCGCACGCTATTCCATCGAGGACTACGTGCGGTCGCGGCCGGGCCGGGCCTGGGTCAAGGGCGTCTTCTACTCCGTGGTGGCGTTGCTGTTCGCCTTCGGCACCATCGGGCTGTTCTCGATTTAAGGGACTCTGATATGCATCATCGTTATGACGTGCTGGTGGTCGGGGCGGGTGGAGCGGGCCTGATGGCCGCGCTGTACGCCGCCAAGGGGAACGTGTCGGTGGCCTGTATCAGCAAGCTCTACCCGACCCGTTCACATACGGGCGCGGCGCAGGGCGGCATCGGCGCGGCGCTGGGCAACGTGGCCGAGGATCACTGGGAATGGCACATGTTCGACACCATCAAGGGTGGCGACTATCTGGCCGATCAGGACGCCGCCGAGGTCTTTTCCAAGGACATCATCGAGGCCGTGTACGAGCTGGAGCACATGGGCCTGCCCTTCTCGCGCACCCCGGACGGCAAGATCGCCCAGCGCAAGTTCGGGGGCCACACCCGCGATTTCGGCAAGGCGGCGGTGGAAAGAAGCTGCTACGCCAAGGACCGCACCGGGCACATGATCCTGCAGACTCTTTACCAGCAGAACGTCAAGGAAGGCACGACCTTCTTCAACGAGTTCCACGTGACCGACCTGCTGATCGAGGACGGCCGCTGCCGGGGCGTCGTGGCCTACGACCTGGCGACCGGCGAGCTGCACACTTTCCATGCCAAGGCCGTGGTGCTGGCGGCGGGCGGCTACGGGCGGGTCTTCAAGATCACCTCCAACGCCCTGACCCTGACCGGCGACCTGATGAGCATCTACTACCGCAAGGGCCTGCCGCTGGAGGACATGGAGTTCTACCAGTTCCACCCCACCGGGCTGGCCAAGCTGGGCATTCTGGTCACCGAGGGCATCCGGGGCGAGGGCGGCATCCTGCGCAACAGCCAGGGCGAGCGCTTCATGGAGCGCTACGCGCCGACCATCAAGGATCTGGCGCCGCGTGACATCGTGTCCCGTTCCATCATCACCGAGATCCGCGAGGGGCGCGGGGTGGGCCGCGACGGCGACGCCGTACACATCGACCTGACGCACCTGCCGCGCGAGGTCATCGAGGGCAAGCTGGCCGAGATCACGGATCTCGCGCGCACCTACCTGGGGCAGGATCCGGTGAAGGATCTGGTCGCCGTGCAGCCCACCGCGCACTACGCCATGGGCGGCATCCCCACCGACCTGAACGGCCTGTGCCTGTCGGACGGCTCGGGCGGCACGGTCGAGGGGCTGTACGCGGCGGGTGAGCAGGCGTGCGTGTCGCTGCACGGCGCCAACCGCCTGGGCACCAACTCGCTGGGCGATCTGGTGGTCTTCGGCCGCCGGGCCGGGATCGCCGCCGCCGCCTACTCGCGCCAGGTGGGCTATCCGGACATGCCCGAGAATCCCGAGCGCGAGAGCGTGGACATGTTCGACCGGCTGCGGCACAGTAGCGGCAAGGACAACGCCGCCGCCATCCGCAAGGAGCTGCAGGAGACGATGATGAACAACGTCGGCATCTTCCGCAACGGGCCGGACATGCAAAAGCAGGTAGGGATCATCCAGGAGCTGCGCGCGCGCTACAACAACGTGGGCGTCAGCGATCCCTCGAAGCGCTACAACTCCGAACTCGTCGAGGCGATGGAACTGGGCTTCATGCTCGACTGCGCCGAGGCGATGGCGTCCAGCGCCCTGAACCGCACCGAGTCGCGCGGCGCCCACGACCGGGCGGACTACGCCGAACGCGACGACGCCCAGTGGCTCAAGCACACCATGGCCTACAAGAATCTCGACAAGCCCGGCGAGGTGATCCTCGGGTACAAGCCGGTGTCGCTCAAGGGCTTCACACGCGCCTTCGAGCCCAAACCGCGCGTGTACTGAGTCCCGCGAGGACTGAGCCCGGGTTCACCCCCTGAAGAAAGGATTCCCATGACACTCACTGCACCGACCAGTTCCAGCGCCGCGCCCGCCCAGAAAGCGGCGGCCGCCGGACTGCCCATGATCAAGCTGAAAGTCAAGATCCTGCGCTTCGACCCCGAGCAGGACAAGAAGGCCCGCTGGGTCACCTACGACGTGGAGGCCCAGACCGCTGACCGCGTGGTGGACGTGATCAATGAGATCAAGTGGTACCAGGAGCCGGGCCTGACCTACCGCCGCTCGTGCCTGCACGGCATCTGCGGCTCGGACGCCATGCTGATCAACGGCCGCAACCGCCTGGCCTGCAAGACCCTGGTGCGCGACGTGGCGAAAGACGGCGGCACCATCACCATCGAGCCGATCCGCGGCCTGAAGGTGGAGAAGGATCTGCTGGTCGACATGGAGCCCTTCTTCGACTCGTACAAGGCGATCATGCCGTACTTCATCAACGAGTCGCCGGCCCCCGCCGCCGAGCGCATCCAGTCCGAGGCCGAGGCCGAGCTGATGGCGCACTCCAGCAACTGCATCCTATGTGCGTGCTGCACGACCTCCTGCCCGATCTTCTGGGTGAACGGCTCGTACCTGGGGCCGGCGGCCATCGTGCAGGCGCACCGCTTCATCTTCGACAGCCGCGACGAGGCCACGCAGCAGCGCCTGAACATCATGAATCAGAACACCGGCGTGTGGCGCTGCCGCACCGCCTACAACTGCACCGAGGCCTGCCCGCGCGACATCCCGATCACCCAGCTGATCGAGGAAGTCAAGCGCGCGGTGATGTACCAGCAGGCTTAAGGCACAGAACCGTCTTCAGAGCAGTGGCGACGCCCGGACACCCAATGGTGCTCCGGGCGTTGCTGTTGTCCGAAGGGGGCCGACCGGAGGCCAGTCGTCAGGCTGATCACAGCTTCCCCGCCGCCGCTCAGCGCGGGCACTGGGCAGTCGCCTGACCCGTGGTACGAAGTGAATGTGATCCTGCGACATCGGAGACCCCTCACCCTTCCGCCGCGTTGCGGCTCCCTCCCTCTCCCCTGGGGAGAGGGTTGGGGTGAGGGGTCTGTTGATGGCGACTCCGCCACGTCTTGCCATCACTTTAGTCCCGTATAGGTGTCCACCAACGACATAATGGTGGACTACAATTTGCCCAGGAGACAAACTATGCGACTGCAAGGTACTGCTATACCCACCCTGCCCAGCCGGTCTCTCCCCCAGACCCTGGCGTTCTACCAGCGACTGGGGTTCGGTGGCGAGCTGCGGGGCGGCGACACGTACGCCGTGGTTCAGCGGGACGGCGTGGAATTCCACTTCTTCTTCCACCCGGAACTGCGACCCGGCGAATCGTCGGCTGGCTTTTACCTCCGTGTGGAGGACGTAGACGGCGTGTATCAGGACTTCGCGGTGGCCCGCCTTCCCCAGCAGGGCATCCCCCGCATGGACGCTCTCGAGGACAAGCCCTGGGGGATGCGGGAGTTCGCTGTGGTCGACCCCGATGGCAACCTTCTGCGGATCGGACAGCGCTCGCCGGGGGCCGCTCGCTGAAGGGCAGGGAGGCTGCAGCCGGTCTGCCCTGGCCCTGCTGCCGATCAGCTTCTATCCTTGCGACTCGCCCTGCTCCAGCCAGCGCACCCGCTTGCCCTGCGCCCGGGCGTAGTCGATTTCTGCCCGCGTGCTCTCGCCCACGTACCCGCTGACATTGATGACCAGCACCTCGTCGGCCAGGTCAATCTTGGCGCGGTGCAGGCCGGCCAGGCGGCTCAGCGCCTCCCGCTGTGCTTCGGCGCTCAGGTGGGCCAGGGCGTCCTCGTCGCGCTGGCGGTGGCTGCCCACACTCAGCACGATGCGGCCCGCCAGCGTCTCCGCCAGCGAGGCCGCATCGAACGCCTCCAGAAAGCGCACGCTGCCGCACAGGCAGACGATGGCGGGACGTTCCTTCACTCTCAGGGCCGCTCGCTCAGAACTGCAGGGCGTACTTCACGCCGTCGTTGCCAGTGCACTCGCCGATGCCGTGCTCGCGCTCGTCCACGGTCAGGGTGCAGGTCAGGGTTCGGGGCGAGGCGCCGGCCGTGCGGGCGATCAGGTTGCCGATGCGGGCCACGGGGGCCGCGCGGCGATCCGGCGTGCCGACCTGGGCGCCCAGGCCCAGCTGGTTGCCGCTGCCCGTAATAGCGCTGCCGCCGAAGGACAGGCTGAGGCCCCAGCCGGCGGGGAGGGTACTGGCCGAGCCGCTGTCGAGGATCGCGGTTCGCCCGCTGTAGGTCTGCCCACCGATGACGATGGTCGCGTTGTCCGGCGCGAAGGGCTCACCCAGGCGGGGCCGCAGCGAACCCGGCGCGAAGGTCAGCCTTCCCTCCTCACCGGTCACCGAGTTGACGATGCGGCCGGGTTGCGGGCCCGTGACGGCCGGGGCGCAGCCGGCCAGCAGGGCGGCCACCAGGACACCCAGGAGACTTCTGTTCAGACCCGTGTTCAGACCACCGTGCGCGGCGCGTTTCATGATGCGCTCAGTGTAGGCAGTGGAACTGACGGCGCCATGAGCCGGGGCGGCCGCAGCCGCAGCAGAGGTTCATCTCCCCAATTCGCTATGCAGTGCGCGGGCCTGCTCAGACGGGGACGAAGGCGGCGAACTCGGCGACAAAGCGTTCCTGCTCTGCCGTCTCGACCGCGTTCGGGCTGCGGGCCTCGCGTACCAGCCGGATGGCGCCTTCAGCGTCCATCCCGCCCTGAACCAGCAGGCAGGCGGCCGTCAGCCCCGCGCGGCCCAGCCCGCCCCGGCAGTGGACAACCACGCTTCGGCCATCCAGCAGGTGGGTCATCAGTTCGTCCAGATAGGCGGCGAACGCCTGGGGATCGGCCGGCACGCCCCGGTCGGGGATCGGGCAGGGGGCGATCAGCAGGCCATAGGCGGCGGCCGCGTCGTGGTAGCCCTCCATGCCCAGCAGCCCGAACTCGAAGTCCTCGATCAGCGGGGCGATGACGGTCGCGCCGCTCTCGGCCAGGGTCTGCATGTCGGCCCTCAGGTCGCGGTCGTGGATCACGCCGGGCTGGTAGACGCTGCCGCCCTTCTTGCCCGGCGCGAAGGTCAGCCCCAGGCGGCCGGGCCACAGGCCGGTGGGTATCCAGTCCACCCGGATCGGGTCACTCTTCATGGGTCTCTCCTCTTACTGGAAATGCGCTCTGGTGGCCGGCGGCTCAGGGGCGGCCCTTCGCCTCTCTTGCCCCGTTCACGGAGGCTTACTTGCTCTGTTGGCCGGCGGCTCGGGGACGGCCCCTCGCCTCTCTTGCCCCGCATCTATAGGCTTACTCGCTCTTGAGCCAGCGCGCAGCATCGAACGCGTGGTAGGTGATGATCGCGTCGGCCCCCGCCCGCACCATGCCCGTCAGGGTCTCCAGCACGGTGCGGCGCTCGTCCATGTAGCCCAGCTGCGCGGCGGCCTTGATCAGCGCGTACTCGCCGCTGACGTTATAGGCGACCACCGGCAGATCGAACTCGCGCCTGAGCAGACTCAGCACGTCCAGGTAGGCCAGGGCGGGCTTGACCATCAGGGTGTCGGCCCCTTGTTCGGCGTCCAGGCGGGCCTCGCGCAGCGCCTCGCGGTAGCCGCCGGCGGGATCCATCTGGTAGCCGGCTCGGTTGCCCACGCCGGGGGTACTGCCGGCCGCGTCCCGGAAGGGGCCGTAGTAGGCGCTGGCGTACTTCACGGCGTAGCTCATGATCGGAAGGTGGACGAAGCCCGCTCCGTCCAGGGCGGCGCGGATTGCCCCGACCTGCCCGTCCATCATGGCGCTGGGGGCCACCACGTCGGCCCCGGCGCGGGCCTGCGACACGGCGGTGCGCGCCAGCAGTTCCAGGCTGGGGTCGTTGTCCACGGTCCAGGCGTCGCCGCCGCTCTGGCCGGGCACCTCGCACAGCGGGCCGCAGTGGCCGTGGGAGGTGTATTCGCACAGGCAGGTGTCGGCAATGACGCTGATCTCCGGCACGGCCGCCTTGATCGCGCGGGTGGCCCGCTGGATCACGCCGTCCTCGGCATAGGCCTGGGTGCCCAGGTCGTCCTTGTGGTCGGGAATACCGAACAGGATGACGCTGGGAATGCCCAGGGCCAGCGCCTCGCGGGCCTGCTCCACAGCGCTGGCGATGGAATGTCGGCTGACCCCCGGCATGGTGGCGATGGGGCTCACGTCGTCCCGCTCGTGCACGAAGACGGGGTGGATGAACTGCTCGGGGTGCAGCCTGACCTCGCGGGTCAGGGCGCGCAGGGCGGGGGTGCGGCGCAGGCGGCGGGGGCGGTCGATCATGCTCCCACGCTAGCGCTGGCAGGCCGGGACGAATGGCAGGTCATCCGGCCTCCGCCCCCCCTTCGCCGCGTTCGGGATTGCACGCAACCGGCCGGAGCCCTTCCGGGCCTCCTCAGGAGCTGCCCAGCAGCCGGCGGATGGCGAAGCGCACGCGGCCCAGGCTGGACACGTCGTCGAAGGCGGTCAGCAGGATCTGGGTGCCGTAGGGGGTGAGCAGCACCGGGCCGCCGTCCACATCCAGCAGCAGTTCCTGCCAGGTGGCCGCCTCCAGATTGCCCTGCAGCGAGCCGATCACGGCCCTGGAGGCGGCGACCAGCCCCAGCTCGGCCTTCAGCGCCCCCGGACTGATGCCGGCACTGGTCACGACCGAACCGGCCTCATCGATCAGCAGGATGTGCCTCATGCCCCGGACGTCCATCAGGGAGTCGAACATCAGCCCTCTCCGCGGGGCAGGGCCGTGAGTTCCAGGGCCAGCCTCGCCAGGGCCTGCTGGGCGGCGCGGGTGTCGTGGCCCCGGCTCAGCGCGGCGCCCAGCAGATAGCCCGCGCTGGCGACCGCGACCACCTCCACCCGCTCGCTGGTGAACGTCAGGCGGGTCACTTCGCCCGCGCCCATCCGGCGGCCGATGCGGTCAAGGCTCAGCCGCAGCGAGGCGAGTTCGGCGGCCAGCGCGTCGCCACCCTCGCCCTGAGACTCGACGGGCAGGCCGTCGGTGCCGACCAGCGCCAGCGCGACCACGCCGGGCAGTCCCTGCAGCGCGTCGATCATCACAGCAGGGCTCCCAGCGAGCGGGCGGTGTCGCGGCCGTACAGGCGGGCCTGACCCAGGTTGCTGCGAGAATCCAGGGCCAGCAGCAGGAAATAGGTGGTGCCCATCGGGTGCAGGTAGACGCTCAGGCGCTCGCCGCGCAGGTAAAGTTCGCGGGTCTGGCCGCCCCCCAGGGACTGTGAGTAGGCGGTGGACATCGTGCGGAGCAGTCCGGCGTGTTCGGCGACCAGCAGGCTCAGGTCACTGCTGCCCGCGCTGTGGCCCTCGACCAGCAGGCCGTCCATTCCACCGATGGCCGCCGCCCAGGCGCCATCCACGTCGTTTACCAGTTGGGTCAGTTCAGCAAGCATTCTGCGGCCATCATAGGGGCGGGCGTGTCTCAGCGGCCTGACAGCGTGCGGCGACGCGGCTGCATGAACTGTGGCGCGGGGTCGCGCTGGCTGAGGTTTCGTTCAGGTCACGATGGCGTGAGGGCAGGATCGGCAGATTCACAGACCCGGAGCGGCCCTGGAGCGGCGGTGGATCGACGTCCCGCTCTGGCGTCAACCGCAGGACGACGATGCGGCTCAGGCCCGGTTCCAGCAGCTCGGCCCGCCCCTTCCCACCCCGCCGGCTGAGGGTTCCGTAGCGGGAGAGGCCGGGTCTGGAGCAGTGGCCGTGCAGGGCACCGACCGGCGTCTGGTCACGGCCACGCAACGACGTGCCAGCCGACCGGTTCGGGGTGAACTGGCGCGCAGATTCCGGCCCGGGGATGGGGTACACTAGGGCCATTGAGGGCAGGGCATCTATTACGCTAGAGACATAATAGTGTGGTAGAATCAGGCCATTCCCGGTGCTGTTGCCGGGCCTCGTCATTCCCTACCGTGAGCGGGTGTGTCTGCCCGCCACGCCGCACGACTGGAGCCACATGACTGGAATTCACCCCGTTGACATCACCAGCGAAGTCAAGACCAACTTCATCAACTACGCCATGAACGTCATCGTCGACCGCGCGCTGCCCGACGTGCGCGACGGTCTCAAGCCCGTGCAGCGGCGGATCATGTACGCCATGATGCTCGAAGGGCTGTACTCCAACCAGAAGCACGCCAAGAGCGCGTCGGTGGTCGGCGAGGTCATGAAGAAGTACCACCCGCACGGCGACTCCTCCATCTACGACGCGATGGTGCGCCTGGGCCAGTGGTGGAACATGCGCTACCCGATGGTGCATCCGCAGGGCAACTTCGGCTCCATCGACGGCGACCCGCCCGCCGCCATGCGTTACACCGAAGCCCGCATGACCAAGGTGGCCGAGGAAGTGCTGGCCGACCTGGAAAAAGAGACGGTCGACCTCAAGCCGAACTACGACGAGACGACGGTGGAGCCCTCGGTGCTGCCCTCGGCGGTGCCGAATCTGCTGATCAACGGCGCTTCGGGCATCGCGGTGGGCATGGCGACCAACATCCCGCCGCACAACCTCACCGAGATCTGCAACGGTCTGCTCGCGCTGATCGACAAGCCGCAGCTCACGCTGGACGAGATGATGGAGCACGTCACCGGCCCGGACTTCCCGACTGGCGGGCGCATCTCGCAGATGGGCATCCGCGAGGCCTACGCCACCGGCCACGGCGGCCTGAAGGTGCGCGGCAAGGCCCGCATCGAGGAGAAGAACGGCCGCAACCAGATCATCATCAGTGAGATTCCGTATCAGGTGAACAAGACCAACCTGATCCAGACGATCTCCGCGATGTACAAGGCCGGCAAGATCCCCGACATCTCCGCCCTGCGCGACGAGTCCGACCGCAAAGACCCGGTACGCGTCGTGGTGGAGCTCAAGCGCGGCGCGATTCCCACGCTGGTGCTCAACCAGCTCTACAAGTACACCCAGCTCCAGGGCACCTTCACGATCATCAACCTGAGCATCGTGAACGGCGAGCCGCGCGTGCTGCCGCTGGTGGACACCATGCGCTATTTCCTGGCCCACCGCCGGGACGTGGTGACCCGCCGCACCCGCTACGACCTGAAAAAGGCCGAGGAACGCGCCCATGTGCTGGAGGGGCTGCTCAAGGCGCTGGATCATATCGATGAGGTCATCAGCCTGATCCGCGCGAGCAATACCGGCGCCGAGGCGCGCGACGCCCTGATGGCCCGCTTCGGCCTGACCGAGATCCAGTCGCAGGCGATTCTGGACATGCGCCTGCAGCGGCTGGTGGGCCTGGAACGCGAGAAGCTGCAGGGCGAGTTCGACGAACTGCAGACCACCATCGCGTACCTGCGCTCGATCCTGGGCGACGAGGGGCTGCTCTGGAAGGAGATCAAGAAGGAGATCCGCGCCGTGCGCGACAACTACGGCGACGAGCGGCGCAGCACCATCTCGCTGCTGGAAGACGATATCTCCAAGGAAGACCTGATCGCCGTGGAGGACATGGTCATCACCATGACCAAGGCCGGCTACCTCAAGCGCACCAACCTGGACGCCTACCGCGCCCAGAGTCGGGGCGGGCGCGGCAGCAGCGGCGGCAAGCTGCGCGACGAGGACGTGAACACCCGCGTGTTCGTGGGCTCCACGCACGACTACCTGCTGTTCTTCACGGATCAGGGCCGGGTCTTCCACGAGAAGATCTACGACCTGCCGGAAGCGGGCCGCGACGCCAAGGGCACCCACATCCGCAACCTGCTGCCCAGCCTGCGCGAGGAGGAGAACATCGCCTCGGTGCTGTCGGTGCACTCCTTCGAGGAAGAGGGCTGCTTCATCTTCGCCACCCGCAAGGGCGTCGTGAAGAAGACCCTGATCACCGACTACGGCAACATCACCTCGGCCGGACTGATCGCCATCAACCTGCAGCCGGGCGACGGTCTGGTGGGCGTGGGGATCGTGCGCGACGAGGATCATGTGGTGCTGGCGACCCGCAACGGCAAGGCCATGCGCTTCCAGAGCGGCGAGGTGCGCGACACCGGCCGCGCCACCCAGGGCGTGATCGGCATCAGGTTGCGTGAGGGCGAGGACGACGCGGTGGTCAGCATGGCGCTGGTGCCCGGCGGCGACGACCAGAGCGAACTGCTGGCGGTCTCCGAGTGCGGCCTGGGCAAGCGCACCCCGGTCGGCGATTACCCCGCCAAGGGGCGCGGCGGCATGGGCGTGATCACGCTGGACGTGACCGACAAGACCGGCAAGCTGGTCACCCTGGCCCGCGTGGCCGGCGACGAGGAACTGATGGTGCTGACCCAGAAGGGCACCGTGATCCGCACCCGCGTGGAGGAAGTGCGCGTGACCGGCCGCAACGCCCAGGGCGTGAAGGTCATCAACCTGGGCGACAAGGACTCCGTGATCAGCGCCTTCCCGATCCGCCGCGAGGACGAGGTCTGAATCTGAGCGTCGGTTGATCTGAGCCGCCTTCACGAGCTGCCAGTGCCCCGCGCCTGGCAGCTCGTTTCCTGGCTGCTGCGGCTATGTTCCTGCGGCCGTGAGGGCGGCTGGACGCCTCACCCACAGATCCATCCACTCAACCCTTTTCGTCGGCACCGATCCCGCCCAGCCGCGGCCGGGCACCGTGAAAAGGACGCCGATCAGGATCTCGAATTGGTCTTTACCTCATGAGTTCACAGTGAGGCCCGGAGGCCGGGCGGCATCGAAATTTATGCCTACGCACACGGCTCTTTCGCAGACCCCGAGCTTACCGAATTCTGTGAGCTAAACGATAATTAAAGAAACATATTTGTTTACAAAAAAGTGATACTCGGTTACACTGTGAGCACGTCGGGAAAGATCTCGTTTCCGGCCCAGGATCTGACCTTCAGCCCCATCCCGCCTCAGGAGGCGATTTCAATGACCCAGACCAGTAACGCCGCGCGCACCTACGTCGATACCGTCACCTACCGCCCCGGCGCCGTCATCCTCTACCCCGGCAAGAGCGACATGTTGTACCGCGTCAGCTCCGGCCTGGTACGCGTTCACACCATGGACGACGACGGCAACGGCCTGACCCTGCGCTATGTCAAACCCGGTGAGTACTTCGGCGAGGAAGCCCTGGCCGGCGTGAACCGCGCCTACTTCGCCGAGGCCGTCACCGATTCCAGCGTCGACGTGATCAACCCCGCCCTGATGAGCGCCGAGGACAATCTGGTCGTCACGACCCACCTCGTCCGCACCCTGGAGCGGGCCTACGAGAGCATCTACCGTCTGGTGGGCAAGCGCCTGCGCGCCCGCATCGCCGGCGAGCTGCTGGAACTCAAGGACACCGCGCTGGCTACCCAGCTCGATTCCGGCGAAACCATGATCTACGCCACGCACGACGAACTGGCTGCGGCCGTGGGCAGCGTGCGCGAGACCGTGACCAAGGTCGTAGGCGAACTCTCGCGCGAGGGCGTGATCAGCGCCGGCTACGGCAAGATCACCCTGAAGAACGAAGTCGCGCTCGGTGAGATCGCCGCCGCCTAATCCAGACTTTTCAGGAGACCGCCCCCCAGGCCACAGTGCTTGGGGGGCGGTTTCCTATGTTCAGGACGCACGAATCGGCATACGGCGCAGTTATTGGAGACCCTTCGCGGCGCTCAGGGTGACAGAGTGATGGAGTCGTGGTCAGCGAGTGCCTGGACAGGGAAACGCCCGAGGTTCAGATGGCAGTCGTCACCATGCGTCCCCTTGCAGGACGCCGCTCAGGAGGGCGGGACCGGCTGTTTCCCCATCCGTGACAGCACGTCCGGATCGTTGGCATTCACAGCCCAGCCCCTGGCCTCTAGACTCGCCGCATGACCATGACGTTTTCCCCCGACCGCCCTCTGCGGGTCGCCGTGATCGGCAGCGGCCCGAGCGGCATCTTCGCCACCGAGGCGCTGCTGAAATCCGACCTGAGCGTGGAGGTGGACGTCTACGACCGCCTGCCCACCCCCTACGGACTGGTGCGTTACGGCGTGGCGCCGGATCACCTCACCATCAAGAGCGTGACCAAGGCTTTCGAGAAGACCCTGGGCGACGGGCGGGTGCGCTTCCTGGGCAACGTGGAGTTCGGCCGCGACCTCACCCACGAGGAGGCGCGCGCCCACTACGACGCGCTGATCTATACGGTCGGAGCCAGCAGCGACCGCCGGCTGGGCATTCCAGGTGAAGATCTGCAGGGCTCCATGAGCGCCACCGAATTTGTCGCCTGGTACAACGGGCATCCGGACGCCGCCACCCGCGACCTGGTGCTGGACGCCACCGGCGTGGCCGTGATCGGCGTGGGGAACGTGGCGCTGGACGTGAGCCGCATTCTCGTGAAGACCGTGGCCGAGCTGCGTGAGTCGGACATCGCCGCGCACGCCCTGCCGGTGCTGGAGCGCAGCGCCGTGAAGGACGTCTGGGTGCTGGGACGCCGGGGGCCGCTGCAGGCCAAGTTCACGACCAAGGAGCTGCGCGAGTTCGGCGAGTTGAGCGACGCCGACCCCATCGTCAAACCCGCCGAGGTGCAGGTTCACGAAACCGAGGAAGCGGCCGTGACCGACAACACCGTGAAGAAGAATCTGGAGGTGCTGCGCGACTTCGCCGTGCGGACTCCGGAGGGCAGGGATCGCCGCATCCACCTGCGCTTTCTGGTCTCCCCGGTCGAGATCCTGGACGACGGGCAGGGCCGGGTGGCCGGCCTGAAGGTCGAGCGCAACAGTCTGGACGAGTCCGGCAACGCCGTCGGCACGGGCGAGTTCGAGGTGCTGCCCGTGCAGATGGTGCTGCGCTCGGTGGGGTACAAGGGCGTGGCCCTGCCCGGCGTGCCCTTCGACGAGCGCCGGGGCGTGATTCCCAACGAGGGGGGCCGGGTGGAGGGCCGCCCCGGCGAATACACCGCCGGCTGGATCAAACGCGGCCCCAGCGGCGTGATCGGCACCAACCGCAAGGACGCGACCGACACCGTGGCCCAGCTCCTCAGCGACGCCCGCGAGGGGCGGCTCAGCCCCGCTCCGCAGCCTGGGCGCGCGGAGGTGGACGCCCTGCTGGCGAGCCGGGGGGTCGAGGTCTACTCCTTTCAGGACTGGCAGGCGCTGGACGCCCACGAACTCGCGCAGGGGCAGGCTCAGGGGCGCCCCCGTCACAAGGTCGTGCATCTGCGCGAGATGCTGGCGCACCGGGGCCGCTGAGCCCGGCAGTCTTGCGCCCGAGGCCATCCGACCTCGCCGCGCCGACCCGGCTTTGGGATACTCCAGCGCATGACTCCTGAGGACACCGACATTCTGGTGGTCGGCGCGGGGCCGGCGGGGCTGCACGCCGCCTTCTACGCCGCCTTCCGGGGCCTGAACGTGACCGTGCTGGAGGCCGGGGCCGAGCCCGGCGGCCAGCTCGCCACCCTCTACCCCGACAAGCGCGTGTACGACGTGCCCGGGCTCGCGGGTGCGCGGGGAGCGGAAATCGTGGCGGGCCTGCTGCGGCCGCTCGGCGGCCTGCCGGTCACGCTGAGGCTGGGCGAGGTGGCAAGCGGACTGCAGGCTGAGGGCTCGACATGGGTGGTCGAGACGTCAGGGGGCCAGACCTCAGAGGGGCGGTACCGGGCGGGCGCGGTGATCCTCGCGGCGGGCCTGGGGGCTCTGCTGCCCCGCCGGCCCCAGCTCCCGGCCCACGCCCACCCGGATGTCCGCACCGGGCTGCCCGACCCCGCCACGCTGGCCGGGCGCCACGTGCTTCTGGTCGGCGGAGTCCCGCAGGCCACGCGGGCCGCCCTGGAACTGGCCGCTGCCGGCGTGAGCGTGACCCTCACTCACCGCCGCGCCGGACTGCGCGGATCACCGGCCGAGCTGGCCGCTCTGGCTCAGGCCCAGGCCGAGGGCCAGCTCAGGGTCTACGCCCCGGCCCAGCTCAGTGCCCTGGGCACGTCCACGGCCAGTCTGCAGGTGCAGGAGCAGACCGTGGACGTGCCCGCCGACACCGTGATCGTCCTGAACGGCTTTCTTCCCGACCTCTCCCCCCTGCAGTCCTGGCCGCTGGCCTGGGACGGCGAGTACGTGCCCGACCGCACCGGGGGCCGGACGGCGCTCAGCGGCGTGTTCGTGGCGGGTGATCTGGCCCGCTCGGGCGCCGACCTGAAGCTGATCTCCGTGGCGCTGGCCCAGGCGGCGGTGGCCGCGAACCACGCCGTCCACCACGTCCGGCCCGAGCTGAAGGTGCGGCCCGGTCACAGCACGGAACGCCGGCTGGACTCCGCCGGTTCAGGCTGATCCGATACAGGGCTACAGCATTTGTCAAAAGAGCTGTTCACTTTTGACCGAACGGAGTGAGTGAATTTGACGGAGTATTTGGGGGAATGGAAGCATCAGACGCCCTTTGTCTGATGCTGTAATTCGGACAAATGCTCTAGAGGCCGACGTGCGGCCGGGGGTGGAGGCCACCCTGCCGCACCAGCCCGCGCACTTCCTGACAGCGGCAGCCCCGGTAGGTGCAGAGCAGACCCTCGGGGTGGGCGTTCAGGAACTGCACCGTGGTGTCCACCAGATCGCGCACGCGGTACAGCCGCAGCTCCGAGGAACCGACCTGCGCCGAACGGAAGCGGCCCCCCAGTTCCGGGCTCAGGTTCTCGAAGTCGGCCGAGCAGTTCGGGAAAGCGGTGGGCAGGACGCCCTGAGGGGTCATCACGTAGCGGGTCAGCAGCGGCATCCCGGCCAGGTACTCGCCGTAATGCAGGCTGGTATTGCTGCCGAAATCGACCCCGATCATCAGGGCGAAGCCGCCCAGGTCGTAGAGCGCCCCGACCGGCCGGTACGGATTGTCGAGCGTCTGTGCGGCGGTGATCGCGGCGGCCTGCTCGCCCAGCGCGATGAAACTCAGCGTGGGGTGGAAGGAGCGCAGGGCGTCGGCCCGTTCCACCATCTCCTGGGGCACCCGGCCGATATCGCGGCTGACCCGCATGTCGCGGTGAAAGCGTACCGACGAGGTCGTGGTCGGCCGCGAGAGCAGGGTGCTGTAGGTGAAGGCCGGCGCGACCAGGGTGGCCGAGCGCTGCTGCAGGGCGTCCACGACCGCGCGGGCGCCGCCGTCGAGCGAGCCGAAGGACTTCAGGCTGGCGTGGATGATCAGGTGCTGCGAGCCGTCCAGTCCCAGTTCCGCGAGTCCGCGATCCAGGTCGGCGGAGGAAAGGGCGGGCCTTCGCAGCAGGTTCAGCACACCGCCCAGTGTACCGGACAGCGCCCAGAGCCAGGGTCGCGCAGCCTTACGTTTCCAGCGTTCATGGAGGCTTGAGTGTCGCCAGGGCAGGTCAGGGAAATTGGTCGTGTCATAGGGACTCCGCACCATTCCGTCACATCGAGAAGAGCACCGGATGTCGCTCTCCTGCGCCGCTCTGCGAGTCCATCCCGCTTTCAGTCGGATTGATTTGGAACACGGAATGGTCAGGGGTGCGTACACTTTCCAAGCCGCTCACCGCTGAACGCCGAGCGGGACAGTTTTTTTCATTCCTCCTCTTGAGGGGGAGGTGGGGACTCGCAGAGCTGTGCCACAGAGGGGGTGAGCGGAAAAGGCGTACCAGATGGACTTAGAGCGCCTAACAAAACCGCTGGTGCTGCTTGAAGGTCATCAGGCAGCAGGCCAGTTGCGTGAATGCAAGATGGATGTCCGCTCGCACCTCATAGCGCACGCGCAACCGACGGAACCGGCTGAACCACGCCAGCGTCCGCTCCACCACCCACCGGTGTCGTCCCAACCGCTCGCTGGACTCACGACCCCGGCGTGCAATGCGAACCTTGATCCTCCGGTGGTGGCAGGCCCGGCGGCACCTGGGAATGTCATACGCCTTGTCGGCATGGAGCCGATCCGGCCGGGTGCGGGGATGCCCCCGCCGCCCGTTATGAACGGGCGGCACCGCGTCCAGAAGCGGCTCGAACACCATGCTGTCATGCCGGTTGGCCGGCGAGATCAGCATCGCCAACGGCGTCCCACGGCCGTCGACGATGACATGACGTTTGCTCCCTGCCCGACCTCGATCCGTGGGGTTCGGGCCCGTCTGCGCCCCCCCCGGGCAGCGGGAACGCTCGTACTGTCCACACACGCCCGTGTCCAGTCGAGTTGATCCGCCTGAGCCATCCGGTCAAGGAGCACCTGGTGCAGGCGGGTGAACACACCCGCCGCATGCCAGTCTCGCAGTCGTCGCCAGCAGGTCATGCCACTGCCGTACCCGAGTTCATGGGGGAGGTGTTCCCAGCCGATGCCGGTCTTGAGCACGTACAGAATGCCTTCCAATGCCGCTCGATCAGGCACTCGGGGTCGTCCGCCTGTGGGCTTCAGGACGTCAGGTGGGAGCAGTGGATAGATCAGACTCCACAACTCGTCGGTGACCTGAGACGTGGCCATCCCTGACCTTGTACCCCCACCCTGAGGTTTTGATAGGCGGTCTTAGTCGAGTGGGCGGCCGGAAGTTCGTCAATACTGTCCGAACCATTGAACGGTGGGCATTCGGAGCTGATCCCTTCCGGGATGAGGGCAGATGCTGGTACGACTTCCAGTGGGTGGCGCGGTCAACAGGCTGCCGACCCCGCAATGCGGTAGGACGTCTCCCTATGTCCGGACAGCGCATTCGATCACTCACGGCGCGTGCTCGTCCGGATCGTCGAGAGTGTCCCCGGTGCTCCGAACCGCAATCCTGGCCACGGGGCAGCGTGGGTCGGGTCGCGTTGACCGTGAAGATAGGACGCGACGACATAGCCGACCGTGAGGCACGTGGCCACATAGACCGCTTCCGACCTCGCCCCACAGTTCTTCAGCAGGAGTGCAGCTTCGTCCGTGCAGCACGGCCACCTCTCGCGCTGGACGTGGCTCGACTGCTGAGCGCTCGACTCTATTTCCGGTTCAGGACTTCCAGATTCGAGTAGTTGTAGGTAGGAGTCTCGGCCAGCTGGAGATCGGTGTTGCTGGCGATCTCCGCATTCGTAGCGCCCGAGATGTTCACGACCCCCTTGATGTCGATGCGCTTTTTGCTGATGACGCCGCCCACGAGTTTGAGTTGTGAAGACTTTTTATTCTTGTACTGAAACTTATCTCCCGCAACGAAGAAGGCTGTGGCGGTGATATTGCCCTTGGCCACTATTTTGCGCTGGGCGATGACGTTGAAACGCGAATGGGGGGAGGCGTGGTCGGCTTCATTGATGCTGTTGCTCATGAGCTTGATGTTGCGTCCGGCCGCCAGCGTCACGGTGTTGTCGTAGGTGATGGCGTTCGAGTTGGTGTTGTCCTTGTCGAACCGGATATCGCGATCGGCGAAAATCTTGGTGTTGTCGAACTTGAGATCTTCGCGCACCCAGATTTTTTCGGCGAACACCATGCTGTTGGTGGCCGTCAATTTGTGCTCCAGCTTCAGGCTGTGCTTGCCGTCCACGATCAGGATGACGTTGGTCAGCACCATGTCGCTGGTGAACGTGACGTCGCCCCCGCTGAGCTTGATCACCAGCGGATTGCTGGGCGTTCCGGAATTCAGGTTCACGCCGGGAAGCAGCGTGGAGAGTTTATCGACCGTGCGGTTGCCGCCCAGATTCACCGAATGATTGATGGTGGTGGGCATATGTGCGGCCTTCACGGCCAGGTAGTTGGGCTTGGGTACGCTGATCGGCGCGTCCATATTGGCTGGGGTTTCTGGGTCGATGCAGTAGGCGCTGCCATTGTTCGTGACCTTGTCCTTGCAGATCACCTTGATTTTGCGGCCCGGTCGAGTGGCCTTGGTATAGGCCGCCGTCGCCCTATGACCAGCCGTGATCCCCAGCGTGCCCTTGAGGTTGAAGCCGTAGTTGCCGTGAACGTTGGTGTTGATCACCGAGGTGGTGGACTTGGGCGTGGTGATCCTGACGTACCGCTCGCTCGCCAGGGCGCGGTTGCTGCCCAGCAGCGTGCTGAAGGTGGTGTGCTGGCTGCCGATCCCCAGCGTACCGTCGTAGGCCAGCACGGCCTGGGTGGAATAACGGGCGCCTGTGGCGTTCTCCACATCAACCTGAACACTGATCAGGTTCCGGGTCTCGCTGCCGGTCGCCGCGTCATCCTGTTCGGTATCGTCCAGCACGTCATCGGTGATGTCGTCGATGGGCGGCTCTTCGTCACTATTGTCCTCAGCCAGCTCGGTCGGGGGGTCGAGTTCGGTCAGGATTGCGCCGACGCTCAATCCGGCGAGCTGCAGGGTGGCGTTGGGATCGCGGCCCTGGCGCAAGGCCGCGATCTGATAATCCAGTCCCCCCTCGGCGAGGTAACGCATCTGGGAATTGACCTTCAGGTTCCGGGCCACGTTCAGATTGGTCTGGGCCATGAACGCGCTACCCAATCCCAGGATCAGGATCAGCACCATAGCGCCGAGCGCTGCAACGAGAATGAAGCCGCCTTGTCGTTTCATGGGTGCACTCCTGCCCTGCTGGAATTGACCGGAAGTAAGGGGACGGCCCACCACCTGTACTGGCGGAGGCTGACGCCGTCCGGAAGGCATCAGGGCCACCACTGGCGGCTGGCCGGGAAGACCGTGACCAGCCGTTCCGTTTTCATGTACGTACAGGCATCACCGCTGTCAGTGACCCTGCTGAGGCCCAGAGTGGCGGCGGGCGCGGGCAGGGTCAGGCTGGCGGCGGGCCAGCTTCTGCAAGTCTGACCGGACACGGGCTGGGCGCTCCGCAGCCGGAGGTAGACCCAGATCGCCGCGAACTCACCCACGGCGGGCAGGCTGGTGCTCCAGCCGCCGCTCCGGGTCTGGTAAAAGGGTACGAAGGCTTCCACGTGATCCGAGAGCGGACTGGTGACCGTCGGTCGATCGCTCGGCACGGAGCAGGGATAGGCGGCCACCGCCTGAATATCCGTGTTTGCAACCACGCAACTGAAATAGGAGTCGGTGCGCCGCAGGGTGCGGCCTGACATACTGAACAGCGTCTGACGGAGGCTGTAGCTCACCGCTGGAGCCAGGTCGCTGCGCAACGCCTCGACCCAGCTCAGGCCCAAGCCCGGCGTGCCCCCGAGGGTGCTGAACACTGTGGGAAGCGTGGTGCCGTCAGCGCCGCGGAGCCACGGCCAGCTCTGGACGGCCCAGTTCAGACTGCGGGAGCGCATCTGATCCGTCCAGGCCGTCCCTGTGTATTGGTCGCCGCCCCGGTAACCCGCCAGCCGCAGCTCACTCTGCACCAGCTGCGCCACCACCGCAGTCTCCTGCTGCAGTCCGGCGCTGGCCAGCAGGCGTCGGCTGGCCTGACCGCTGCCGACCAGCAACATTGTGATTGCCAGCCCGACCACGCCCAGGAGCGCCATCACGACCAGCAGTTCGACCAGACTCACCCCGGATTCCCGATCGTGTTTCTGAAGGGTCGCTCCGGAGCCCACATGGCCGCTCCGAGTATGCCCGGCGGTCATAGCGCGATCACGGTGACCACACTGAGAATCTCCCTGGCATCGGGAGTGCGCTCAATTCGCAGATCGATACGATAGGCCACAGGAGTGGACAGGCCGACAGCGCAGTTCAGATCAGCGGCCGCGTTCAGCGTGCAGGGAATGGGAGTGCAGTTCAGGGTAAAGGCGCCGACCACTTCGCCGCTCACGCAGCGGGTGCTGAGTGTGGCAGGTTGGGCGCGCAGCCCTTCGATTTTGGAACGCACCAGCGCGGTGGCCTGCTGCGCCTCGCTGGCCTGGTGACTGGCACGCAGACTGGCACTCTGCATCCCGGCCACCACCAGAATGCCGACCACCAGCACGACAATCGCCATCAGCACTTCGGGAAGTGTGAAGCCTTGCCGCGCGGGCGGCCGGGCAGCGGATTGGGACTGTCGGCTCGCGGGGCCGGTCATGGAATTCCCGCGCTCAGCAGGCCAGCTCCGGACAGGCTCACGGCAAGCCGCTGTCCCTGCCGGTTGACCAGTACCACCCGACCCTGACCCCCGCTGCCCGTTGTGGTGCCAGGCGTGCCGTCGGGCTGCCAGGAAAAGCTCTGACTCAGGCTGCCACCGAACGCCGCCTCACTCAGGCTGACCGCGCCCCGATATTCGGTCGACGTCCAGCCTCCCAACGCGCTGTCGCCCAGTTCACCGACATCGTGCAGACCGTTTCCATCGACGTCGAGGTAGTCCTTGACCCCATTGTCGTTGAGATCCACGAATGCCTGAACGGTACTGGCCGTGCCGGTGATCACGAAGTTCACCACCACCGGGCGGTTTTGCCGGACAGCTTCGAAGCGCGCCTTCTGGAGGGTGCCCAGGAGATCCGCACCGGCACGGTTGAAGTCCGGACGGTCGAGATTGATGTAGGTGGTCAGTCCCGCGAGGATGCCGATCACCATCAGCACCACAAGCATTTCGATGAGGGTCACCCCGGCGTGTTTCACACCTCACAGTTATCATGAAGATTCATTCAAGATTCTGACCACGATTATTTCATTGACAATGAAGGACAACTACATCTGGCGAACCTGCCGGTCGGGAAGGCATCAGCTGTAAGGCAGTGCGCCGCCCGCCAGACAGGGCGAAGTGCGAAAGTTCCTCGAGTGGAAGAGTCAGCCAGAATCTCTTTGGCCGTGCGCCTGCCCCCATCTGGGTGCTACCTTCCCCAGCCAGCCCGCCAAACGTAGGCGCAGCGGTGTTCCGAGGGTCGGCGCAGCCGCCCATCCAGCAGGTGGCCAGCCAAGACCCTGCCTCCGCCCCAGTCCTGCAGTACCGCGAAGCGAGCACGTTCACCAATCGTCGATCTTAGAGAGCTTTTCCAGCTGTGGGCAAGTGGCTGCCAAGATACAATATGAGGGAGCCGGACGCGCCTTCATTGGCCCGGTAGAGCGGCCATACCTTTCAGGTGTCGCCAACGGAAGGGAGAAGACGGGTGGACGAACCCGGTGCTGGGGGTCGTGATACCGGGGCGGAGCCGCGGCGACACAGCCACCGGCAACGGAATAGAGGGTAAACCCGGCCGATCATCCCGGTTTACCCTCCAGTCACTCAGCTGCCCAGTCATCCAGCTGCTTGAGCGGCCCGATAACCAGACTTACTTCACGAAGAGCATCTGGCGGTAGGTCGGCAGCGGCCAGTGCTGCTCGGCCACCACCTTCTCCAGCTTGTCGGCGGCCTGGCGCACGCTCAGCATGGCGGGCAGCACGTGGTCGCGCATGTGGTGGGCCTTCTCGTGCACCTCGTCGCCGCCGCTGGCCGCGTTCTGGGCACTGAGGGTCTGGATGGCGTCGTACAGCTCGTCGGCCGCGCCGGAGACCTCGGACTCGATGCCCATGACCGCGCGGCTGTCCCCGGCGGCGTGCAGGTCGCCCAGGTACTTCACGGCGGACGGCAGGATCATGGTGCGGGCCATGTACTCGGTGGTCTCGCCCTCGATGTTCACGGTCTTGAAGTAGATGTCGTACATGATTTCCTGGCGCGCGGCCAGCTCGCGGTCGTCCAGCACCCTGAACTTCTGGAACAGCGCCGCGTTCTTCGGGCTGCTCAGGTGCTCGATGGCGTCCAGGGAGGTTCGCAGGTTCAGGAGCCCCCGGGTGTGCTCGGCTTCCTGGTGCCAGGCGTCGGAGTAGCCGTCTCCGTTGAACACGATGCGCTTGTGGGCCTGGTAGGTGCTCCTCACCAGTTCGGCCACGGCCGTGTTCAGATCGGCGCCGCCGTCCAGCTTGCGCTGCAGCTCGGCAGTGAGCTGGCTCACGGCGTCGGCCACGATCAGGTTGAGCACGGTGATCGGGAAGGAGATGCTCTGGGAAGAGCCCGCCGCGCGGAACTCGAACTTGTTGCCGGTGAACGCGAAGGGGCTGGTGCGGTTGCGGTCGCCGGCGTGGCGCGGCAGCGGCGGCAGCACCGAGGTGCCCAGGCCCAGCAGGCCGGCGGCGGTGCCGCGCCCACCCTGGCCGCTCTCGATGCGCTCGAAGATGTCGGTCAGCTCGCTGCCCAGGAAGATCGAGAGGATGGCGGGCGGTGCCTCGTTGGCGCCCAGGCGGTGGTCGTTGCTGGCGCTGGCCACCGAGATCCGCAGCAGATCCTGGTGGTCGTCCACGGCCTTGATCACGGCCGAGCAGAAGAACAGGAACTGCATGTTCTCGTGCGGCGTGTCGCCGGGCTCCAGCAGGTTCTCGCCCTTGTTGGTGCTCATGCTCCAGTTGCAGTGCTTGCCCGAGCCGTTGATGCCCGCGAAGGGTTTCTCGTGCAGAAGCGCCACCAGACCGTACTTGCGGGCGGTGTTGCGCAGGATCTGCATGATCAGCTGCTGGTGGTCGGCGGCGATGTTGGAGTCCTCGTAGATCGGGGCGATCTCGAACTGGCCGGGGGCGACCTCGTTGTGGCGGGTCTTGACCGGGATACCCAGGGCGTACATCTGGGTCTCGGCGTCGGTCATGAAGGTGAGCACCCGGTCCGGAATGGCGCCGAAGTAGTGGTCTTCGAGTTCCTGGCCACGCGGGGGCTGGGCGCCGAACAGCGTGCGGCCGGTCATGACCAGATCGGGGCGGCGGTAGAAGTACTCCTCGGCGATCAGGAAATACTCCTGCTCAGCTCCCAGCGAGGAACCCACGCGGGTGCCCTCGCTCGCGCCGAACAGATGCAGCGCGGGTGTAACCGCCGTATTCAGCGCCTCGACCGAGCGCAGCAGCGGCGTCTTGGTGTCCAGCGCCTCGCCCGTCCAGGAGGCGAAGGCCGTGGGGATGCAGAGCGTGGCGCCGTTGGCGTGCCGCATGATGAAGGCCGGGGAGCTGGCGTCCCAGGCGGTGTAGCCGCGCGCCTCGAAGGTGGCGCGCAGGCCGCCCGAGGGGAAGCTGGAGGCGTCGGGCTCGGCCTGGATCAGTTCCTTGCCGCTGAAGGTGGCGATGGCCTGCCCGTCGCCGGCGGGAGTCACGAAGGAGTCGTGCTTCTCGGCGGTCGAGCCGGTCAGCGGGTGGAACCAGTGGGTGTAGTGGGTGGCGCCCTTTTCCATGGCCCAGGTCTTCATGGCCAGCGCGACCGTGTCGGCGATTCCCGGATCGAGCGTCTCGCCGCGCTCCAGGGTGGCCTGCAGACTCTTATGCACGGGCTTGCTGAGCCGGGTCTTGAGCTGCTCCAGGCCCAGCACGTCGCTGGCGAAGATGTCGGACACGATCTGGTGGGGGGTGGCGTCCTGGCTGGCGTCCGTGCGCCAGTTGCGGGCAGCGGAGATCACGTCGAAGTCATGGTTCATGCGGCTCCCTTGGGCGGACACTCGTCCGTGCGGCGTTGGCGATTGCCTGGATGTCGCCGCGCGGCGAAGTCCTGACACTGCCTGCGAGTATAGGAGCAGGCTCGCCAGGGGGTCAAATACTTCTGAACAAGTGGCCGATCCGGCCCCCTCCCGGCCCACCCGGCGGGCGAGTCCGTGCAGATTGTTGTGCCGGAGCTTTCCCAAGGAGCACAATCCGGTGGACAACCTGCATCCACACCTGAGCGCCCTCGCCCCGCCTCCAGCGTCTCCCTCAGCGGTGGTCTGCCCCGGCCTTCCGGGAGCCGTCCGCCATAATCACGCCGTCAAGTCCCGCCGGGCGACCTGCGCCCACCGCTGGCGCCCACCCCTGGCGCCTCCCCCAGGCCCCCTTCCGGAGGTTTCCGATCCATGACATCCAGCAAAGCCACGTCCAGCACCGCCGCCTCCAAGACCCCGCCGACCAAGGAAAGCATCCTCATGGAGCTGCAGCAGGGCGAGGTCAAGTTCCTGCGGCTGCAGTTCACGGACATCCTGGGCACCACCAAGAACGTCGAGGTGCCCAAATCGCAGTTCTTCAAGGCGCTGAACGGCGACGTGACCTTCGACGGCAGCGCGGTCGAGGGCTTCACCCGGGTCGAGGAGTCGGACATGCTCCTTCGCCCGGATCTGAGCACCTTCCTGATCTACCCGCAGTTCTCGCGCGAGGAAGGGGAGCGCGGCCGGGTCGCCCGCCTGATCTGCGACGTGGCCCTGCCGGACGGCACGCCCTTTTCGGGTGATCCCCGGCAGGTGCTGAAGCTGCAGGTCGAGCGGGCCCGCGCCCTGGGCTTCGAGATGTTCGTGGGCACCGAGCCCGAGTTCTTCCTGTTCGAGCGCACCCCGTCGGGCCTGGGCAGCACGGTGACGCACGACAAGGCCGGCTACTTCGATCTGGCGCCCATCGACAAGGGCGAGCGCATCCGCCGCGAGATCGCCAACAAGCTGGTCGAGATGGGATTCGAGATCGAGGCCGCGCACCACGAGGTCGCGCCCGGCCAGCACGAGATCGATTTCCGCTACGCGCCGGCCCTGGAAACGGCGGACCGTATCGCCACCTTCAAGTTCGTGGTGAAACGGGTGGCGCTGGAGTACGGGCTGCTGGCCAGCTTCCTGCCCAAGCCGATCCCCGGCGTGAACGGCAGCGGGATGCACTGCCACCTGAGTCTGTTCCAAGGCGGGGTGAACGCCTTCGCCGACCCGGCGGGCGAGCACGGCCTGTCGCGCACGGCGGAAGCCTTCATCGCCGGGCTGCTCGACCACGCCGGCGGCATGACCGCGATCACGAATCCGCTGGTGAACTCCTACAAGCGGCTGGTGCCGGGTTTCGAGGCACCCGTGAACATCGCCTGGAGCACCTCCAACCGCTCGGCGCTGATCCGGATTCCAGCCAAGCGCGGCAACTCCACGCGCGCCGAGGTCCGGATGCCCGATCCCAGCTGCAACCCCTACCTGGCCCTGGCGGTGATGCTGGCCGCCGGGCTGGACGGCGTGGGGCAGCAGATGGAGCCGCCACCCGCCATCCAGCGCAACATCTTCCGCATGACGGTGCGCGAGAAGCGCCACCACCGCGTCAAGGAGCTGCCCACGGATCTGCGCGAGGCCGTGGAGGAACTCCAGAAGGATGAGGTGATCGCGCAGGCGCTGGGCGAGCATGTCCTCGACCACTTCGTGGAGGCCAAGCAGGCCGAGTGGCGGGAATACAGCGCCACGGTTCATGCCTGGGAACTGGAGCGCTACCTCGACCTCATCTGAACGGCGTCCTGGGCCTCCCGCCCCGCCGCCAGCGAGCGTGGCACGGAACGCTTGCGCCGCGGAAAGCAAATCAAGCGACGAGATTTAGAAAGTGCAGACTCGCGAGCACAGATATTGCCACAAACAGATCGTTCAGGCAATTTCCGGTCTCTGATTCCAGGAGTCAGGCTGCAACGTTTCGCACCAAAGGTGAGAGGCGCATTGACTTCAATTCAAGACCATGCCTAGAATTGCCGAATCACCACACCGCACCCGGGCCAGACGGCCCGACGTGTACCCGTATCCGGAGGATTCATGAAGAAAACTGCCCTGAGCCTGTCTGTTCTGGCCGCCCTCGCCCTCGGCACCGCCGGTGCCCAGACCACCATCCGCATCGCCTCCCTGAGCCCGCTGTCCGGCGGCCAGAGCGACCTGGGCACCCAGATCCGCAACGGCACGCAGCTGGCCGTCAACGAGTACAAGGCCGCCTTCAAGAAGCTGGGCTTCGACCTGCAGCTCGTGCCCTACGACGACCAGGCCGACCCCGCCACCGGCACTGCCGCCGCCCGCAAAATCGCCGCCGACCGCCAGATCCTGGCCGTCGTGGGCACCCTGAACTCCGGCGTGGCGATCCCCTCCTCGGCCGCGCTGGTCGCCAGCCGCGTGGCGATGGTCAGCCCCGCCAACACCGCCAATCAGGTCACGGACCGCGGCCTGAGCAACATGAACCGCATCGTGGCCCGCGACGACGCCCAGGGCGGCGCCGGCGCCAACTTCGTCAGCGACGTGCTGAAGGCCAAGAAGGTCTACATCATCAACGACAAGACCGCCTACGGCGAAGGGCTGGCGGCCGAGGTCGAGAAGGCCCTCAAGGCCAAGAGTGTGGCCGTGGCCGCCAACGAAGGCACCGAGGAGAAGAGCGACTTCTCCTCGATCATCGCCAAGATCAAGCTGCAGAAGCCCGACGCCATCTACTTCGGCGGCATCTACAACCAGGTCGGCGTGTTCATCAAGCAGCTGCGTGAATCCGGCGTGGCGACCCCCGTGGTCGGCGGCGACGGTCTGGACAGTGGCGAGCTGCCGACCATCGTGGGCGCCGCGAACGCCAACAACATCTACTTCACCACGGTGGCCGCGCCCATCGAGGCGCTGCCGGCCGCCAAGGTCTTCGCCGCCAGCTTCAAGAAGACCTTCAACGACGACGCCCAGGGCTTCGGCGCCTTCGGCTACGACGCCGCCAAGGTCGTCCTGCAGGGCATCCTGAGCGCCGCCCGCGCCAACGGCAACAAGCTGCCCAGCCGCGCCCAGGTCGAGACCGCCATCCGCAAGGGCAACTTCACCGGCCTGCTCTCGGGCAACGTGTCCTTCAACTCGGTGGGCGACCGCCGCGCCGCCACCATGTACGTGGTGGGCGTGACCGGCGGCAAGTTCAAGCTGAACTCGTCCATCGCCGTCAAGCCGGCCAGGCAGTAAGCTTCACCCCGCTGGACGGTGGGGCCGGGCGAGTCGCCCGGCCCCATTTTCAGGTGCCCGGTGGAGTGGAGATGCCCAGTGACGTTCAGGGGCCCGGGGAGCGGGCGGAGCGCTGGACACCCGTGCCCCGCGCCTGGGACTACCATTCCGGACGCCAATGTGACACTGTGGCCCATCTTGTCCCAGCGCCCGAGCCTCTGCCGCCCACACCGAGCTGTCGCTTCCTGCTCCGCGCCCATGCTCTGCCGCGCGCTTTTTCGCTGAACACTTTTTTTTCGCTAAACACCGTTTCAAGCTTGTCGTGACGCCGTCTTCTGGTTGGCACAAGGTCACTGAAAGGAGTTGATGTTCTTGGATCTCGCCGTTCTTCTCCCCTTCCTGGTCAACGTGATCGTCGGCGGCCTGGTGCTGGGCGCGGTGTACGCCATCATCGCGCTGGGCTACACCATGGTCTACGGAGTCCTGCAGCTGATCAATTTCGCGCACTCGGAGGTGTTCGTGACCGGCGCGGTGGTCGGTTTCGAGGTCTTCCGCGTGCTGCAGAACGTGGCCATGAACGGGTATCTCAAGCTGCTCGTGGCGCTGATCGCCGCCATGCTGGTCTCGGGCCTGCTGAACGTGGTGATCGAGCGCCTGGCCTACCGGCCGCTGCGCAACGCGCCCAAGCTGGTGCCCCTCATCACGGCCATCGGGGTCTCGCTGATCCTGCAGGATCTCCTGCGGATCATCGAGGGCTTCCAGGGCCGCTTCGACCTGACCTACACCCTGCCCACCGGGTTCGCCACGCGCTTCTGCGGGCCGGATTCGACGTGCCCGGCCATCGGTGCAGCGCTGCAGACCATCGGCATCGAGGTGCAGCTCAAAGACGTGATCCTGCTGATCGTGGCGGGGATCAGCCTGTTTGTCCTGAACTATCTGGTGAACCACACCCGCCTCGGCACGGCCATTCGCGCCGTGGCGCAGGACCGCGTGACCGCCGGCCTGATGGGCATCGATTCCAACCGCATGATCTCCGCCACCTTCCTGATCGGCGGGGCGCTGGGCGGCATCAGCGGCGTGCTGTTCGGCATGAAGTTCGGCACCGTGAACGCCTACAGCGGCTTCGACCCCGGCATCGTGGCCTTCACGGCGGCCGTGCTGGGCGGCATCGGCTCGATTCCCGGCGCGGTGCTGGGCGGCCTGCTGCTGGGCGTGATCCAGAACCTGATCGGGGTGACCAACATCCTGGGCTCGGTGGTCGGCTCGGCCAACCTGGAGGCCATCGACGCCTCGTACCAGCGGATCGGGGCCTTCATCGTGCTGGTGCTGATCCTGATCTTCAAGCCCACCGGCCTGCTCGGCAAGAGCAACGTGGAGAAGGTATGACGGCCACGATGAAGCCGGCGCCGGGCCGGGCCAGACCTATGCCCGACCGCACCCTCCTGCTGGTGATCTTCTTCGTGCTGACCAGCGCCGTGCTGCTGATCTCGCACAACGCGCCGCTGCTGGAAAGCCTGGGGCCGCTGGGCAGCTTCCTGCGCAACCCTATCGTGGAAGCCCTGTTCGTCTCGCTGTTCCTGGCCAACGTCCTCTTCGCGCACCTGTGGCGGGCGGCGCCCTGGGCCAAACTGCTGGTCGGGATCGGCAGTCTGCTCTTCGTCCTGCCGCTGGCCGGGCGCGAGGACACCTCCCTGCTCGACCTGAGCATCCAGATCATGATCTTTGCGGCGCTGGCGCTGGGCCTGAACATCGTGGTGGGCTTAGCGGGCCTGCTCGACCTGGGCTACGTGGCCTTCTTCGCTGTGGGCGCCTACACCTGGGGCATCTTCGCCAGCCCACGCTTCAGCGAGGTTCTCAAATACTACGGCGAGAATCCGGGCGCCACGAACGCCGGCACGCTCGCCATCGGGCTGTTCCTGACGGTCGTGACGATCGCCAGCATGGTGTATATCAACCGCCTGACCGCCCGCACCGCCCCCACCCGAACGACCACCTGGAGCTTCCGGCTCGCCAGCTTTGGCCTGATCGCCGGCCTGACGCTGAGTGCGCGCGCCGTGGTCGTGCTGATGTCCGGGCAGGCGGAGTCGCTGGCCACGGGCATCAATCCAGGGTTCTTCTGGCTGTTCCTGGCCCTGAGCATCATGGCGGCCGCCATCGTGGGCGTGCTGATCGGCCTGCCGGTGCTGCGCCTGAAGGGCGATTACCTGGCGATCATCACTCTGGGGCTGGGGGAAGTCATCCGGGTGCTGGCGAACAACCTCGACCTGTACACGGCCGGCTCGCAGGGCATTACCCCGATCAAGAGCGCCTCCGTGCCGTGGTTCGACTCGCTGGCCGGCGCGCTGGGCTTCAGCGAGGATCAGTACTACCTGCTGTTCCTGTATTTCCTGGTGCTGGCCGTGATCGTGGTCATCCTGACCGTGAACATCCGGCTCGACCGCAGCCGCATCGGGCGGGCCTGGATCGCCATCCGCGACGACGAGGTGGCCGCGCAGGCGATGGGCGTGCCGCTGGTGCAGACCAAGCTGATCGCCTTCGCCACCGGCGCCTCCTTCGCGGGCGTCATGGGCATGATCTTCGCCGCCAAGCAGACCTTCATCTCGCCCGAGTCCTTCAACCTGTTCCAGAGCATCGGCGTGCTGAGCATGGTCATCCTGGGAGGCATGGGCTCGTTCCCCGGCGTGATCCTGGGCGCGGCGGTGGTCACGCTGCTCAACCTGCGCATCCTGCCGGGGCTGGGCGAGGCCACCGCCAACCTGGGCATTCCCCAGCAGGTCAATCCGGGCCAGCTGCAGCGCCTCATCTTCGGCGCGATCCTGGTCGCCATGATGTTGCTGCGCCCCGAGGGGCTGCTGCCCAGCCGGCGCCGCACGCTGGAACTGCACCACGACGACAATCAGGAAGACGACAGTGGCCGGGGCGAGGGCGGCGACCTGTCCACCGGGCTGACCGAGGTGCTCAGTCCGGGGCTGGCGCCGGCCAAGGAAGACGAACGCAGCGGGGGCGCGCGGTGACGGGGGTCAGCATGAGCGGGAACATTCTCGACGTCCAGAACGTCACCAAGGAGTTCGGCGGGCTCACGGCCGTGAACGACGTGACCATGAGCATCCCCGAGCGCTCGATCGTCTCGGTAATCGGGCCGAACGGCGCGGGCAAGACCACCTTCTTCAACATGATCACCGGCATCTATACGCCCACGCGCGGCACCATCCGCCTGGGCGGGCGCGAGCTGGTGGGCCTGCGACCCGATCAGGTCACGCAGGCCGGCATCGCGCGCACCTTCCAGAACATCCGGCTGTTCTCGACCATGAGCAGCGAGGAAAACATCATGGTGGGCCGGCACTCGCGCCTAAAAAGCGGTTTCGTGGACGCCGTGCTGCACACGAAGAAGTTCCACGAGTCCGAGCAGGAGGCGCGTGACGCCGCGCGGATCATGCTGGACTTCGTGGGGCTGGGCCGCTGGAAGAACGAACTCGCCACCAACCTGCCCTACGGCGACCAGCGCAAGCTGGAGATCGCCCGCGCGCTGGCGACCACGCCCAAGCTGATCCTGCTGGACGAACCCGCCGCCGGCATGAACCCCCGCGAGACCGAAGACCTCAAGGCCCTGATCCGCCGGGTGCGCGACGAACTCGGCGTGACGGTCTGCCTGATCGAACACGACATGCGGCTGGTCATGACCCTGAGCGAGTACATCACCGTGCTGGACTACGGCTCCAAGATCAGCGAGGGCCTGCCCCATCAGGTGCGCAACGACCCGCGCGTGATGGAAGCGTACCTGGGGCGCGGCGCCGCCGCCGGGGAATACGGAAAGGAGGAGCGCCCCCATGCCTGACGCAGTCTCGACGGGTGTCCGGGCGTCCGGGACTGGCACGGGCACGCCCATGCTGGAACTCCACGACGTCCACACCTATTACGGCCACATCCACGCCCTGAAGGGCATCACCATGACCGTGAACGAGGGCGAGATCGTGGCCCTGATCGGCGGCAACGGGGCGGGCAAGACCACCACCTTGCGCACCATCAGCGGCATGATGAAGCCCCGCAGCGGCGCGCTCAGCTACCAGGGCAAGACCATCGCCGGCATTCCCGCCCACCACATCATGCAGATGGGCATCTCCCACGTGCCCGAGGGCCGGCGCATCTTTCCGCAGCTGACCGTGCGCGAGAACCTGGACGTCGGCGCCTACACCGTGACCGACAAGGCGACGGTGGAGGCCCGCGTGCAGGAGGGCTTCGGCTACTTCCCACGCCTGAAGGAACGCGAGCATCAGGTCGGCGGCACCATGTCGGGCGGCGAACAGCAGATGCTGGCGATCGCCCGCGCGCTGATGGTCGCCCCCAAGCTGCTGCTGCTGGACGAGCCCTCAATGGGCCTCTCGCCGCTGTTCGTGGAGGCCATCTTCGACATCGTGCAGAAGCTCAACAGCGAACACGGCACGACCGTCCTGCTGGTCGAGCAGAACGCCAACATGGCCCTGCAGATCGCCCACCGCGCCTACGTGATGCAGACCGGCGAGATCAAGCTGTCCGGCATCGCCTCCGACATCGCGCAGGACGAGAGCGTGCGCAAGGCGTATCTGGGGGACGAATGATGCAGAAGGCGGAAGGCTGAGGGCAGACGGCTAAAGGTCGAACTTCGAATGAGGGGCGCTCCCACGATGGTTGTTGGGGGCGCCCTTTTCTTATGGCCATCTGCCTTTCGCCTTCTGCCTTCTGCACGCTCCACGACAGTGTCCCCCTGGCCCAGCCCTGTAGCGTGTCCTATGCGACTTCTGCCCCTGGGGCTGCTGCTGTCCGGCCTGCTGATGACCGCCTGTATGCCCGCCCCGCTGGCCTTTGACCCGAACCGCATGCCGGCGCCGGACGCCCTGGGGCCGAACAACGCGGCGACCGAGTGGTGGTACGTCTCCGGGGTGCTGCCGGAATCGGGGCTGGCCTTCCACTGGGCGCAGTTCAAGGTCAATTACCGGGGCCTGCCCTATTACGCCTCGCACGTGGCCGTGACCGACCTCCGGGGGAGCCCGCTGAACTTCGTGGAAAACGACGTGCAGACGGCCCGTTTCGGCTTTCCGCCGCTGCTGGTGCAGCAGGGCGACTGGACGCTCAAGCAGATGGACGCCACGTACCGCCTGACCGCCGGGCCGCTGAACCTGACGCTCACCCCCCTGAAGTCGCCTGTGGTGCATCCACCGGGCTACTCCGGCACCGCTGAGGTCGGGCGGCTGTACTACCAGAGCATCACGCGGCTGGCGGTCTCGGGCACGGTGGAGGTCGCCGGGCAGCCGCGCGAGGCGCGGGGCACCGTGTGGCTCGACCACCAGTGGGGCGACCAGCTGCCGGGGCGCCGGGCGCTGTGGGACTGGTTCGGCGTGAACCTGTCCGACGGCTCGGATCTGATGGTCTACCGGATGCGCGACGCCCAGGGCAGGGTCGTGCAGGTGATCGGCTCGCGGGTAGGCGCCGACGGCGTGGCCAGAGTGGTGCCGGACATGACGCTGACGCCGAACCGCACCTGGCGCAGCCCCAGCGGACGCGATTACGTGCTGGAATGGACGGTGAAAGCCCCCAGCCTGGAACTGAGCTTAACGCCCCTGCGCGACGATCAGGAACTGCTGAGCAGGACGACCTCGATAGCGTACTGGGAGGGGCCAGTGGCGGGCACAGGGACGGCGGACGGAGCGCCGGTGACCGCGCAGGGCATGGGCGAGTTCGTGGGTGGCGTGCTGAGCCGCGAGGAGGGGGGGCGGATTCCGGCGAACCTGGGCAAGTAGGTCAGCGACCCGTCACGGGCAGGGGGTAGCGTGGGTCATGCTGCTCCTGTCCGCGCTTTTTGGCCTGATCGCAGGTGCCTCGTCAGCACCCAGAGCCGTGCAGATCCCCCCGCCGCCGCGCATGGTCTGCACCGACATCGGGCGCCCGGCTCTCGACATCACGGTCAAGAACGAGCGGGGGCAGGTGCTGGCCCGCTCGAGCGATATGGAGGCGTGGAACGCGCCCTGGCTGAAGATTGATCCGCACCGGGACGGCAGCTATGGCCTGACCGTGAAGCGCCGCTGGTACGAGCCGCAGACAGTGAAAAACATCGTTGTCCAGTACGACGGCTGCGGCCCGGTGAGGGCGACTCCCGTCGTCGTCCGACTGCGGCCGGTTCGGGGCGCTCCCCTGATCCGTGATTTTCGCTTCGTGGGTGTCCATTCAGATAACACGATGGTGGTCGGCTCCTGGCCCTACTTCCAGCGCTACCACCTCTTTCTCGATGCGCCGGGATCGGTCAGCCGCGAGGTGGTGTGGACATCCGGCGACCCCAGCGTCGCCACCGTGGATCAGACCGGCATGGTTCGATCCGTGTGCAGCCGGCAGGTCGGGCGCACGACCATCACGGCGACCCTCAGGGCCGACCCAAGATTCACGGTCAGCACGGTCTTCGGACGTGGGGGACGCGGCATGGTCTGCCCACGCGGCCCCGTGGACAGGTGAGCGCGAAACGGATCTCAAACTTTAAACCGCAATAAACTTGACATGACCACACTCAACTTCCAGAATGGGGACAGATCGACCGAGTCCTCTTCCCGTCTGGAGGTTTCACCTTGAATCCCGAACGTTTCACCGAAGCCAGCGCGCAGGCCGTGAATGCGGCCCAGCAACTCGCCCAGAGCCAGCAGCAACAGAATCTGACCATCTACCACGTCCTGCGGACCATGCTGGACAACGACACGGCGTCGCGCGCCGTCACGGCCGCCGGGGGTGACCTCGCGGCCGCCCGCGCGGCGCTGGACGCCGAGATTGCCCGCCTCCCGCGCGTGCAGGGCGGCGGCGAACAGCTGTACCTCGATCCCGCCCTATCCCGCGCCTTCACGAAGGCCGACACTCTGGCCGGGCAGCTGGGCGACTCCTTCGTGGCCGCCGATACCCTGCTGCTGGCGCTGCGCGGCGAGTACAGAGGGAAGGGCCTGCCCAGTGAAGCCGACCTGAACCGCGCGCTCAATGAAGGGCGCAAAGGAAAGACCGTGACCAACAAATCGTCCGAGGGCCAGTTCGACGCCCTGAACAAGTACGGCACCGACCTGACGCAGCGCGCCAGAGACGGCCGCTTCGACCCGGTGATCGGCCGCGACGAGGAAATCCGCCGCGCCATGCAGATCCTGCTGCGGCGCACCAAGAACAACCCGGTGCTGATCGGCGAGCCCGGCGTGGGCAAGACCGCCATCGCCGAGGGCCTCGCCATGCGGATCGTCTCGGGCGACGTGCCGGAGGGCCTGAAGAACAAGCGCATCGTGAGCCTGGAGATGGGCAGCCTGCTGGCCGGAGCCAAATACCGGGGCGAGTTCGAGGAACGCCTCAAGGGCGTCATTGACGAGGTGGTCGGGTCGGCCGGCGAGATCATCCTGTTCGTGGACGAGCTGCACACGATCGTCGGCGCGGGCAAGACCGAGGGCAGCCCGGACGCCGGCAACATGCTCAAGCCGGCGCTGGCGCGCGGGGAGCTGCACCTGATCGGCGCGACCACGCTGGACGAGTACCGTGAGATCGAGAAGGACTCGGCGCTGGAACGCCGCTTCCAGCCGGTGTTCGTGGATGAGCCCTCGGTGGAGGACACCATCTCGATCCTGCGCGGCATCAAAGACCGGTATCAGGTGCATCACAACGTGGAAATCACCGACCCGGCGCTGGTCGCGGCGGCGCGGCTCTCGCACCGCTACATCACGGATCGGCAGCTGCCGGATAAGGCCATCGACCTGATCGACGAATCGGCGGCCCGCCTGCGGATGGCGCTGGAATCGAGCCCCGAGCGCGTGGATCAGCTGCAGCGCCGCAAGCTGCAGCTGGAGATCGAGCGCGAGGCTCTGAAGCGCGAGAAGGATCAGGACTCGCAGAACCGCCTGCTGGACATCGAGGATAGCCTGAAGAAGCTGGGCGACGAGCTGGGCGACGTGAGGTCGCGCTGGCAGGCCGAGCAGGGCGACGTGCACAGCCTGAAGGCCAAGCGCGACGCGCTGGATCAGGTGCGAACCGACATCGAGAAGGCCCGGCGCGACTACGACCTGCAGCGGGCCGCCGAGCTGGAATACGGTCAGCTGCCGGGGCTGGAGAAGGACGTGGCCGAGCTGACCAGCAAGCTCAAGGGCGCCGAGTTCGCCCACACCCAGGTCACCGAGGAGGACGTGGCCGCCGTGGTGAGTCGCTGGACCGGGGTGCCCGCCAGCAAGCTGATGGAGGGCGAGCGCGAGAAGCTGATGCGCCTGGAAGAAGGGTTGCACGCCCGCGTGATCGGGCAGGATCGGGCCATCGTGAGCGTCTCGGACGCCATCCGCCGGGCGCGGGCGGGGCTCAACGACCCGAACCGGCCGCTGGGGAGTTTCATGTTCCTGGGGCCGACCGGCGTGGGCAAGACCGAGCTGGCCAAGGCGCTGGCCGAGTTCCTGTTCGACTCCAGTGACGCGATGGTGCGCCTGGACATGTCCGAGTACATGGAGAAGCACACGGTCGCCCGCCTGATCGGGGCGCCTCCGGGCTACGTGGGCTACGAGGAAGGCGGCCAGCTCACCGAGGCCGTGCGCCGCCGGCCCTACTCGGTGCTGCTGCTCGACGAGATCGAGAAAGCGCACCCGGACGTGTTCAACGTGCTGCTGCAGGTGCTCGACGACGGCCGCCTGACCGACGGCCAGGGCCGCACGGTGGACTTCCGCAACACGCTGATCATCCTGACCAGCAACGTGGGCTCGCCGCTGATCCTGGAGATGCAGCACCGGGGCGACGACCCCGACGAGATCCGGGAAGCCGTACTGAACGAACTCAACTCGCACTTCCGCCCCGAGTTCCTGAACCGCGTGGACGACATCATCGTGTTCGACGCCCTGACCCAGGCCGACCTGACGCGCATCGTGGAGATCCAGCTCGACAGCCTGAGAAAGCGCCTGGCCGACCGACGCGTGACCCTGCACCTGACGGAGGCCGCCAAGCAGCGGCTGGCCGAGGTGGGCTACGATCCCGCCTTCGGGGCGAGGCCGCTGCGCCGCGCCATCTCGCGTGAGATCGAGACGCCGCTGGCCAGGGAGATCCTGCAGGGCCATGTGCCCGACAACTCCAGCCTGAACGTGGAGTACGACGGCAGCCGCTTCAGCTTCCAGACCGGCGTGCTGAACTGAGCGCAGGAGGAGCATCGCTGAGAGTTTTGTTTTCCCGTGAGCAGGATTGACAGACTTGGGCACATCACCACAAAGGGGAAGGGAGGCACCGTATCGACTGCGGTGCCTCCCTTCCAGCCATCTGACGGCGGGAGCCGGCGGTCAGCCCGGCCGATCGGCCAGAAATTCGCTCAGACGATCCCACGTTTCGCTGATGCCCTGCAACATGCCCATCTCCATCACCGTGACCAGAGCCTCGGGCGTGCTGTACACGGAGCGGCTGACGACCTTCGTGCCTCCCTCGACCCCCTCGAAGGTCAGGATCGCCCGGGTGGCCGGCATGGCCTCGTTGATGGCCCCCTGGGCGTCCGAGAAATAGTCGGTGTAGGTCAGGCGCTTGGGGGCGACGATCTCCTCGTAGACCCCCAGGCCCCACGACTCCATGACGTAGAACTCGCCCTGATTCTGGTCGACGCACTTCATGCAGTAGTGCCAGCGTCCACCAGGACGCAGGTCGACCGTGCAGTGGCTGAGTACCCAGCCGCGCGGCCCCCACCAGTGGCGCAGGTGCTCCGCCCGCGTGAAGGCCTCGAAGACCAGGGCAGGCGGCGCCTGGAACATGCGCTCCAGAACGAGTTCCTTGCCCTCCTCGACACGGTGGGTCAGGGCGGGCACGGGGGTGGGGCGGCTCGTCGGGCTGGTCATGATTCTCCTCCTGGCTTGGTCGGGTCGTTCGGGAGAGGTGGCGGGCGGGTGGCGGTCGGATCGGTCTGAAGGGTTTGCAGGTAGGTGTCCAGCTGATCGAAGCGTTCCTCCCAGAGCAGCCGGTACTCGGAGATCCAGGCGTCCAGCTCCCGAAAGGGCTCAGGGCGCAGGCTGCAGATCCGGCGGTTGGCGCTGGCCTGCATGTCGATGATGCCGGCGTCGCTGAGAATCCGCAGGTGCTTGGATGTCTGCGGCTGCCGGAGTCCGAGGCGGCTGGCGATTTCCCCGACCGCGAGGGGCTGACGGCGCAGCAACTCCACCATCTGCAGCCGGTAGGGGTCGGCGAGGGCGGTGAACGTGGCGGTGTTCAAGGGCTCGGTGGATCACCTCCTCCAGCATCGATTGCCTGCTGATTATATTATTCCATGGTACGAATATTCCTGTCAAGGCATATACGATCATATCTGGGGTGTCCCCACTCACCGCGCATGAATCGGTCTTAACCGCCCTGTTCCCCAGGCAGGAACGGCCCTACACAGCCAGCGGCAGCGTAGCCTCGGGGCATGACGTCCTCTCCCCTGCGGCCCACCTCGGCCGCGTTGCCGGAGGGAGCGGGAGCGCCGCAGCCCTCGACTCCGGCGGCCCTGTTCCGGGTGTTCACGGGCGTGGCCCTCTCGGGCGTCGGCGGGGGGCTGCCGGCCCACACGCGCCGGGCCGTGCTGGCCCAGGGCTGGATGACGGACGCGCAGTTCGCCGAGTCCTACACCCTGGCTCAGCTGACCCCCGGCCCGAACGCCGTGAATCTGGCGGCCATGATCGGGGCCAGGGAGGCGGGGGGGCTGGGCGCCCTGGCCGCGGTGGCCGGCATCCTGTGTCCTGGCCTGATCGTGATGCTCGGGGCCTCTGCCCTGCTGGTGGGCGTCGGCCTGCCGCCAGTCCTGCAGAGCGCCTTGCGGGGCGCGGCCTGTGCGGCCCTGGCGGTGCTGCTCACGGCGGCCATCCCCGTGGTCAGGGTCGCCCTGAGGGTGCGGGGCGGCGCCGTGCTGTCCTCCCTGACCTTCCTGGCGCTGGGCGCCCTGCGCCTGGATCTGCTGCCGGTCTTCGCCGCGCTGGTGGGCGCCGGGCTGATCCTCAACCGTCCGCGCCGGGTACCACCGCATGACTGAACCGGGAAGTGGGCCGGGCTTCCTGACCCTGCTGCTCGAATTTGCACGCCTCGGCCTGATCAGTTTCGGAGGGGCCAACCTCGCCGAGATCGAGCGCGTGCTGGTGGGCACCCGGCACTGGATCACGCCCGCCACGCTGGCCAACGGATTCTCGCTGGGCCAGCTGATGCCGGGGCCGAACATGCTCTCGGTCACCCACTACGGCTTCGCCATTGACGGCTGGAGCGGCGCGGCGGCCGCCACCCTGGGCTTCTACGGCCCCACCGCCCTGCTGAGCGCGGCGGCGGCCCTGGTCTGGCAGCGCTTTTCCACCCACCCCTGGCTGGTCGCCTTCCGCGACGCCCTGCTGCCCTTCGGGGCCGGCGTGCTGCTGGCCGGCGCCTTGGTGCTCGCCCAGACCAGCATTCACAGCTGGGCGGGCGCGGGACTGGCGCTGGCCGCCTTCCTGATCCTCTGGCGCACGCGCGTGAATTCGGTGTGGGTGGTGCTGGGCGCGGCGGTGCTGGGGGCGGTGCTGGGGCTCTAGGGCGGGCACTTCAGCGCCGTGGGGGAGCAGCTGACGTGACCCTCGCGCCGATCCGCTGTTCCGGCCGAAGCCAGGGGGCGGCGCCCCCAGCTACGCCGGGCTCAGGTTGGCGAATTTAACGAGGAGCTTCTTGGTGCCCGCGCTGGGAAAATGCACCGTCACCTCCTGCCGGTCTCCGGTGCCGGCCACCGCCAGCACCTGCCCGCCGCCGAACTTGGGATGCGTGACCTTCTCGCCCCCCCGGTACGCCATCTCGGCGGTCAGGGAACTGGTGTTCTTCACCGCGCTGGGCGTCACCGGCACGGTGGGCCGGTACTGCTTCCAGCTCTTGGCGCGGTATTCCACGACCTGCCCGTAGGGGTCGATGGTGTCGAAACCGTCCCCCAGCTCCTCCAGGAAGCGGCTGTCCTCGGCGGCGTTGGTCTTGCCGTACTGCATGCGGTTCTCGGCGGCGGTCAGGAACAGGCGATCCATGGCGCGGGTGATGCCCACGTAGAACAATCGCCGCTCTTCCTCGATGCCGCCCGCCTCGACCAGCGCGCCGCGGCTGGGGAGCAGTCCCTCCTCGGCCCCCACGATGAACACCACGGGAAATTCCAGGCCCTTGGCGTTGTGCATGGTCATCAGAGTCACGGCGTCCTCGGGGGTGCCCTTGTTCTCCTGCCTGGTGCGCATGTCGTCCACGGAGGACAGCAGCGCGGCGTCGTCCAGGAAGTCTCCGATGGTGCCCGCGTGATCCTGGGACTGCGCCCATTCCTCGGCAGCGTTGATGAGTTCGTCGAGGTTCTCCATACGAACCTGACCTTCCGGGCCTTCCTGTTTCAGCAGATCGAGGTAGCCGCTGGACTCGATCACGTAGCGCAGGAAGGGGGCGGGCTCGTAGTTGTCGGCGGCGTCGCTCATGGCGGCCATCAGGGCGGCGAAGTCCACGGCCTTCTGCGCCCCCCGGTCGAGGATGCCGTGATCCGCGGCCTTGGCGCAGGCGTCCAGCAGGCTCGAGTGGTGGAGGCGTGCCCACTCCATCAGCTTCTCCAGCGCCGTATCGCCGATGCCGCGCTTGGGCCGCCCGATGATGCGGCGCAGGGCCACGTCGTCCGATGGGTTGATGGCGAGCCGGGCGTAGGCCAGGATGTCCTTGATCTCGCGGCGGTCATAGAAGCCCACGCCGCCCACGATCTTGGCCGGAATCTGCACCCGGCGCAGCGACTCCTCGATCACGCGGGACTGGGCGTTGGTGCGGTACAGGATCGCCATGTCGGTGTAGGGCCGGCCCTCCAGGGTGTGCAGGCGGGTCAGCCACTCGGCCACGAAATCGCCCTCGGCGCGGTGGTCCGTGGCGCGGTGGAACACGACCCGGTGCCCATCCTCCTTCACGGCCTTCAGGGTCTTCTCCAGCCGCTCGGCGTTGTTCTCGATGAGCTTGTTCGCCAGATTCAGCACATGCGCGCTGGAGCGGTAGTTATGCTCCAGCATATAGACTTTGGCATCGGGGTAATCTTTCTGGAAATCGAGGATATTTTGTATATCCGCGCCTCTAAATTTATAGATCGACTGATCGGGATCGCCCACCACCAGCAGGTTCCGGTCTCTCGAGGCCAGCAGCCGAGTCAGTTCGTACTGCGCCTTGTTCGTATCCTGGTACTCGTCCACGTGGATGAACCGCGCGCGGTTCTGCACGGCGTTCAGCACGCCCGGCACCTCGTGGAACAGGCGCACGGTCTCGGTGATCAGGTCGCCGAAGTCGATGGCGTTCTGGCCCTTCTTGCGCGCCTCGTAGCGGCGGTAGGCCTCGGCGGCGACGTCTTTGGGCAGGCCGCTGATAAACGGCTCGTAGCTCCGTGCCAGGTCGTCCGGGGTCATCAGGTTGCTCTTGGCCCGGTCGAGGATGCCCCGGATCACGCGCGGGCTGGTGTCCGGGCCGATGCCGGGGATGCTGCCCATGACCTCCTTGATGACGTCGAGCTGGTCGTCGTCGTCGTAGATGACGAAGCCTCGTTTCAATCCGATGTGCTCGCCGTAGGCCCGCAGGATGCGGACGCCCGCCGAGTGGAAGGTGCTCATCCAGAGCTTGTCGGCGCCGCCGACCAGATGCTTGGCCCGCTCGCGCATCTCGGCGGCGGCCTTGTTGGTGAAGGTCACGGCCAGGATCTCGCCGGGATCGACCCCGTAGTGCCCGATCAGGTGGGCGATGCGGTAGATCAGCGTGCGGGTCTTGCCGCTGCCGGCGCCGGCGATGACCAGCGCCGGGCCGGTGTAGTGGTCGGCGGCCTGGGCCTGGGTCGGGTTGAGGTTGGACAGCAGATCGGGGCCGGAACTCACTGCCCCAGTCTAGCAGGAGACGTTCTGTTTTGAGCGTAATCGATTGGGCCGAGATACCATGCCGGCCCCCCCGGAACCAGGCCCCCGCTGGGCGGCCCCGGCCCACCGTGTTCCCGGTCAGGGCACGGTTTTCGCCGCACCTAACCCTGCTAGCCTCGCCTGGATGACCCAGCCACATCCTCAATTCGCCTCTCGCCTCGCCCTGGGGAGCGTGCTGGTCGCCTGTATCGTGCTCGGCCTGAAATTCCTGGCCTGGTATATGACCAAAAGTGTCGCGCTGTATTCCGACGCCCTGGAGAGCATCATCAACGTGGCGGCAGCGCTGGCGGCGTTCGTCGCCCTGCGGGTCGCTGCGCGGCCGGCCGACGAGAACCATCCCTACGGCCACACCAAGGCCGAGTATTTCAGCGCGGTCGCCGAGGGCGTGCTGATCGTCCTGGCGGCCATTTCCATCCTGCGGGCGGCCATTCCGGCCCTCCAGAATCCGGTCGAGATCGCGGCCTCCTACGAGGGCCTGGCGGTCAACCTGGGGGCCAGCGTGCTGAACGCCCTGTGGGCCACGGTGCTGGTGCGCCAGGGCCGGGCCCTGCGCTCCCCGGCCCTGGCCGCCGACGGCCGGCACGTCATGAGCGACGTGGTGACCAGCGTGGGCGTGCTGATCGGTGTGCTCGCCGCGCGGCTGACCGGCTGGTACTTCCTCGACCCGCTGCTGGCCATGCTGGTGGCCCTGAACATCCTCTGGAGCGGCTGGCAGCTGGTGCGCGAGAGCGTGGGCGGCCTGATGGACGCCGGGGTCGACAAGGACACCGAACTCCGGATCCGTACCATCCTCAGCCAGCACGGCGAGGGCGCGCTGGAGATGCACGACCTGCGCACCCGCCACGCCGGCCGCCTGACCTTCGTCGAGTTCCACATGGTCGTGCCCGGTGCCATGACCGTGGAGGAGGCGCACGCCATCTGTGACCGGGTCGAGGACGCCCTGCGCGCGGAGATGCCCGACGTGAGCGTGACGATCCATGTGGAGCCGCAGGAGAAGGCCAAGCACCACGGCGTGCTGGTGCTCTGAGGCGGATGCCGGTCGAGCGGGCTCTGTGTCCGGACTGCGTTAGGCGAGAACGCGGGTGCGGAGACAGGCTTGGCAAGGACGCCCGACAGGTGATGTACAGGGCGGTGTTCGCCCCTCCCCCTCGACGGGCACAGTCCGGAGAAACGGGCGGCAGCGCGCAGCGAAGGGGGATAGGAAGGCCAGCCAAGCCCTTCCGATTCGTCTGTCTCGCCGCTCGGAAGCACCTCTGAACGGCACATCCCAGGGCTGGACGGAGTCGGGAGGAGCGTTCCTCTGGCGGCGTGGACTGCCGGTGCTCCGCAGCGGAGGACTCTCCCGTATCGTCCCGGATGTGGCGGCCTGAAGCGGGGTGGCCACGAGCGCGTTCCGTCCCCGTGAACCATTGATAAAGCGTTTGCGCGCCGGGGGCTTCTTTTGTGCGCGGGCATCGTGTCTATACTCCCGGCATTCCAGCAGGGCACCACGGACACGAGCGGACAGCACACAGCCGCCGTTCGGGACGAAGGGAGAGGACATGGCCGAGATAGACCCCCGCACCGACACCCACATCCGTTCCATGGCGGGGCCCACCCGCCCGGCGTACGGCCCGCCGACCCAGATCACCGTGGACGCCCAGACCCTCAGCGCTCACGAGGGTGAGCCGCTGGTGGACGTGATCAACCGCGCCCAGATGGAGCTGCCGCAGGTCTGCTACCACCCGCAGCTCGGGCCGATCCAGACCTGCGACACCTGCATCGTGGAGGTCGGCGGCCAGCTCGTTCGGGCCTGCGGCACCAAGGTCACGCCGGGCATGACGGTGCGAACCGCCGTGCAGGCCGCCCAGCTGGCCCGCGAAAATGCGTTTGACCGCATCCTCGCCAACCACCTGCTGTACTGCACGGTCTGCGACAACAACAACGGCAACTGCACGGTGCACAACACGACCAAGCTGATGGCGGTCGAGCACCAGAACCGGCCCTACCAGCCCAAGCCCTACGCGGTGGACGCCACCAACCCCTTCTACCAGTACGACCCGGATCAGTGCATCCTCTGCGGGCGCTGCGTGGAGGCCTGCCAGAACCTTCAGGTGAACGAGACGCTGAGCATCAACTGGGAATCCGAGCATCCGCGCGTGCAGTGGGACGGCGGCAAGGCCATCAACGAGTCGAGCTGCGTGAGCTGCGGGCACTGCGTGTCGGTGTGCCCCTGCAACGCGCTCATGGAAAAGTCGATGGTGCACGAGGCGGGCTACTTCACGGGCATCCCGCTGCCCATGTTCCAGAGCGCGGTCGCGCTGGTCAAGGACATCGAGCCATCGATGGGCTACGGCCCGATCCTGAACATCTCGGAGATCGAGTCGGCGGGCCGGGAAGGCTACATCAAACAGACCAAGACGGTCTGCACCTACTGCGGGGTGGGCTGCTCCTTCGAGGTCTGGACGAAGGATCGCCACATCCTCAAGATCGAGCCCACCCACGGCCCGGCCAACGGCGTGAGCACCTGCGTGAAGGGCAAGTTCGGCTGGGACTACGTGAACTCCGGCAAACGCCTGACCTCGCCGCTCATCCGCGAGGGAAACACCTACCGCGAGGCGAGCTGGGACGAGGCGCTGAGCCTGATCGCGCGCAAGATGACCGAGATCAAGGCGCGGGATGGCGCCGACGCCCTGGCGTTTATCGCGTCGAGCAAGACCTCCAATGAGGAATGCTTCCTGATGCAAAAGCTCGCCCGCGCGGTGGTCGGCACCAACAACGTGGACAACTGCTCGCGCTACTGCCAGAGCCCGGCGACTGTGGGCCTCTTCCGCACAGTGGGCTACGGCGGCGACACCGGTTCGATCCGGGATCTGGAGCTGGCCGGGCTGGTCATCGGCATCGGCACGAACACGGCCGAGTCCCACCCGGTGCTGGCGACCCGGGTCAAGCGTGCCCACAAGCTGAACGGCCAGCGCCTGATCGTGGCCGACCTGCGCGAGCACGAGATGGCCAGCCGCGCCGACCTGTTCATCCGGCCCAAGCCCGGCACGGACTTCGTGTGGCTGAACGCCGTGGCGAAGTACATCCTGGACAACGGCCTGGAGAGCAGGGACTTCCTGGCCCGCTGGGTGAACGGCCTGGACGAGTTCAGGGAAACCCTGGCGCCCTACAACCTGGACTACGCCGAGCAGGTCAGCGGCATTTCGCAGGAGCAGCTCAAGCAGATCGCGCACGAGATCGTGCAGGCCGATGGCACCTGCATCATGTGGGCCATGGGCGTCACCCAGCAGTGTGGCGGCAGCGAGACCAGCACGGCCATCTCCAACCTGCTGCTGGTGACCGGCAACTACATGCGCCCCGGCGCGGGCTCCTACCCGCTGCGCGGCCATTCCAACGTGCAGGGGGCGTCCGACATGGGCGCGGTGCCGACCTTCGTCGCGGGCTATCAGAATGTGCAGGACGAAGACGTGCAGCGCCGCCACCTGAACGAGTGGGGCACGCCGCTGCCCAGGAACAAGGGCCTGGACAACCACGAGATGGTGGACGCCATCCACGAGGGCACGCTGAAGTTCATGTACCTGATGGGCGAGGAGATGGCGATCGTCGACTCGAACGCCAACTACGTAGAGGAAGCCTTCAACAAGCTGGAATTCTTCGTGGTGCAGGACGTGCTGTTCACGCACACCGCCGGTTTCGCGGACGTGGTGCTGCCCGCCAGCCCCAGCCTGGAGAAGGACGGCACCTTCACGAACACCGAGCGGCGCATCCAGCGGCTGTATCAGGCCCTGGAACCGCTGGACGGCTCCAAGCCCGACTGGCAGATCATCCAGGAGATCGCCAACCGCCTGGGCGCCGGCTGGAACTACGCGCACCCCTCCGAGGTGATGGACGAGGTCGCCCGCCTGACGCCGCTGTTCGCCGGCGTGAGCTACGAGCGTCTGGAGGGCTTCCGCTCGCTGCAGTGGCCCGTGCACGCCGACGGCACCGACACGCCGCTGCTGTTCCTGGACGGCTTCCCCTTCCCCGACGGCAAGGCGCGGCTGTACCCCGCCCAGTGGATTGCGCCGCTGGAGAGCGCGACCGAGGAATTCGACCTGCACCTGAACAACGGCCGGATGCTGGAGCACTTCCACGAGGGGATCATGACCTTCGAGTCGCCCGGCATCAAATCCAAGGTGCCCAACGGCTTCATCGAGGTCTCGCCCGAACTGGCCGAGGAGCGCGGCATCAAGACCGGCAGCACGGTGCGGCTCGTCTCGCGCCACGGGGCCGTGAAGATGCCGGTGCTGGTCACCGCGCGGGTGCAGGGCCGGCAGCTCTACATGCCCATGAACGTGCCCAACGCGGTGGACGCCGTGAACCGCCTGACGGGCAGCCACACCGACCAGACCACCCACACGCCCGCCTACAAGGACGTGGCCGTGCGGATGGAGGTGCTCAGCCTGGACGGCGAGAATCCCCTGCCGCGCACCAACCACCGCTGGGGCCACCCGACCCCGCAGCGCGGCGTGGAGGTCGAGCGCAAGTGGCAGCGCCCGGACTACGTGTTCCCCGGCGCGAGCCTCACCATGCTGGAGGGCGCCAGCCTGAATGCGCGGGCCGACCAGCTCAGCGGCGCCGACGACTGATCCTCACCCTTTCCGAGCCCGACGGGAGACTCCATGGCCACACACATCGAATACCAACACCGCCGCCCCACGCCCCAGGAACTGCTGGCCGAGGCCGGGAACGACCCGCACAGCGCCGAGGCGCTGCTGGAGGGGCTGAAGCTGCTGCGCTCCCTGCACGACCACGGGGTGCTGGACGTGGCGAACAAGGTGGTGCGCGGCGGCAGCGGCCTGGCTGGCGGCGCACTGGAGATCATGGAGGGGCAGAGTTCGGTGCACCTGCTCCGCAACCTGCTGGAGGTCGCGCGCACCCTGAGCGAACTCGATCCCAACACGACCGGCACGCTGGGCCGCGCCCTGACCAAGGGCGTGAACGAGGGCGCCCGCCGCGTAGCGCGTTCCGAGGGCGTGGGCCTGGGCGAGCTGATGGGCCTCATGCGCGACAAGGACGTGCAGATCGCGCTGGGCGCCCTGTTCGGTACCCTCAAGGGCTTCGGCCGGGCGCTGCGGGAAGGGCAGGAGGAACTGGCCGAACTGAACGAGGCCAGCCAGCAGGGGGGCAAGACCACCACGTCTCCCCTGTCAGCCCCGGCGGCCAAGGGCGCGCCGGCCAGCAAGGCGGCGAAGTCCACCAGCCGATATGAGGCCGGTCGCTGAGGCACTCCTGAACACGGACGGGCAGACCATTTCACTGCCCGTCACGCGCTTCCAGGCCGGGCAGAGGGGGGAGCAGGACGACACGGTGGCGGTCGAGGAACCGCTGGAGCTTCGCCTGCACACCCCCGAGACCTCGTTGCCGCTGGCCGTCCTGATGAGGACGCCGGGCCACGACCGCGAGCTGCTGCTGGGCTGGCTGGTCTCCGAAGGACTGCTGCCCCACGGGTATGATCTGGCCCCGGACGGCGAGAACGCCAACGTCTGGCACCTGCACACGCCGGAGTACGAGCGGCTGGCGCAAGGAGCGCGGCTGGGCGTGTCGTCGAGCGCCTGCGGGGTCTGCGGATCGGGCAGCATCGAGCGGCTGGCGGTGCGGGCGCAGGCGCCGGTCTGGACGGGGAACCCCCTCCGGGCCAGCTTCCTGGCGAGCCTGCCGGACGTCCTGCGCTCGGCCCAGCCGGGCTTCGACGCCTCGGGCGGACTGCACGCCGCCGGACTCTGCTCCCCGGACGGCACGCTGCTCTGCGCCTTCGAGGACGTGGGCCGGCACAACGCGGTGGACAAGGTGGTGGGCTGGGCCCTGACGCAGGGCCAGCTTCACCTGGGACGCCACATTCTGGTCGTGAGCAGCCGCGCCGGCTTCGAGATCGCGCAGAAGGCGGTGACTGCCGGGGTTGCGGTGGTGGTCACCGTGGGCGCGGCCACCAGTCTGGCCGTGGACACCGCCGCCACCTTCGGCCTGACCCTCTGCGGCTTCGCGCGCGAGGGGCGGCTGACGGTGTATTCGGGGGCCGAGCGTGTGGAGGCGTGAGGAGGCGGCTGAACCTCCTGAGGCCGCGCTCCCAGGGGTTTACTGCCCTCTTCCACCTGAATTGAAGTGAAATGACCCGCCTTCCATTTCATCCCTCGTAAAATGTAAGTTCGTGCTGTCTCTGCCTGAGAGACAGGTGTTTCTTCATGAAAGGCCCCATCAAGAGACAGCTCTCCCCCGAGTGTCTACACTCCTCCACATCTCATCAAGTTGTAGGGAAGGAGGAACGCATGGGCTTTCTGGATCGTGAGCATTCCGTCGCCGGGCCGGGTTGGAGCCGCTGGCTGGTGCCGCCCGCCGCGCTGGCGGTGCACCTGAGCATCGGTCAGATCTACGGCTATTCGGTATTCAACAAACCCCTCTCCCGCCTGATCAGCGGCGACCTGAAGGCCGAGACGGGCGCGGCCGGCGACTGGTCGCTGTTTCAGGTCGGCCTGATCTTCTCGGTGGCGCTGTTCTTCCTGGGCGCCTCCTCGGCCATCTTCGGCAAGTGGGTCGAGCGCGAGGGCCCGCGCAAGACCATGTTCGCCTCCGCGCTGCTGTTCTGCGGGGGCTTCTTCGTGGCCGCTCTGGGCGTGCGGACGCATCAGCTCTGGCTGGTGATCCTGGGCAACGGCGTGATGGGCGGCATCGGCCTGGGGCTGGGCTACATCAGCCCGGTGAGCACGCTGATCAAGTGGTTCCCGGATCGCCCCGGTCTGGCGACCGGCATGGCGATCATGGGCTTCGGGGGCGGTGCGCTGATCGGCAGCCCCCTGGGCACCGCGCTGATGGCGCGCTTCGCCGGCGACGGCACGCTGGGCGTGGGCACCACCTTCCTGATCATGGGCGCGGTGTACCTGCTGTTCATGCTGTTCGGCGCCTTCCTGATCCGCGTGCCCGCCGAGGGCTGGAAGCCGGCGGGCTGGACACCCAAGGTCAACGCGGCGGGCGGCATGATCTCGAACCACAACGTGCTGGTCGACCAGGCCTTCCGCACTCCGCAGTTCTGGCTGCTGTTCGCGGTGCTGTTCCTGAACGTCACGGCCGGGATCGGCGTGCTCGGTCAGGCCAGCGTGATGGTGCAGGAGATGTTCTCCGACCGCGTGCTGGGCACCGGCAACGGGGTTACGGCGGCGGCGGCGGCCGGCTTCGTGGGCCTGCTGAGCATCTTCAACATGGCCGGGCGCTTCTTCTGGAGCTCCACCTCCGACCGGATCGGGCGCAAGCCGACCTACATGATCTTCTTCGCGCTGGGCGCGGTGCTGTACTTCCTGATTCCGCAGTTCGGGCGCATGGGCAGCCTGCCCCTGTTCGTCGCGGGCTTCTGCGTGATCCTGTCGATGTACGGCGGCGGCTTCGCCACCATTCCCGCCTACCTGCGCGACATGTTCGGCACCATCAACGTGGGCGCTATCCACGGCCGCCTGCTGCTGGCCTGGAGCGCCGCCGCCATCGTCGGCCCCACCCTGCTCAACGGCTTCCGCGACCGGCAGATCGCCGCCGGGGTGCCCGCCGCCCAGGCCTACTCCACGGTCATGTACATCATGGCCGCGCTGCTGGTCGTGGGCTTCATCGCCAACCTGCTCGTGCGCCCGGTCGCCAGCCGCTACTGGGCCGAGTCCCCCCAGAGCCGCCCCCAGGCCGCCGACGACTGAGACCGGGAGACCCCTATGACCCAGAATCCTGTGACTGAAGTGCACCAAGCCGACAAAGTGTCCGCTGCCACCTACCTCTTCTGGCTGGTACCCGGCATTCCGCTCGCCTGGGGCGTGTGGCAGACCCTGCTCAAAGTCGTGCAGCTGTTCCAGTAGCGCTGGAAATCGGCAGCGGCCCACCCTTCATCGGGGGTGGGCCGCTTCGACGTCTCCGCTCAGAGCGCGGCGGCGGCGCCCTCCAGCACGGCCGCCAGATACGGCGCCGTGCGGCTGCCCCTGGCCCGCGCGACCTCGGCCGGGGGGCCGGCGGCGACGATCCGGCCGCCCTCGTCCCCGGCGCCCGGCCCCAGGTCGATCACCCAGTCGGCCCCGGCGATCAGGCCCAGGTCGTGCTCGACCACGATCACCGTATGCCCGGCGTCTACCAGACGTTCCAGCTGCGCCTGCAGCCGCTCGACATCGGCGGGATGCAGGCCGGTGGTGGGTTCGTCGAGCACGTACAGCGTGTGGGCGCGGGCGCTGCGCTGCAGTTCGGTGGCGAGCTTGACGCGCTGCGCCTCGCCGCCCGAGAGTTCGGTGGCCGGCTGGCCCAGCCGCAGGTAGCCCAGCCCGACCTCCTGCAGCACGCCCAGGGGGCGGCGCAGCGTGGGCTCTTCCCCGAAGAAGGCGGCCGCGTCGTCGACGGTCATCGCCAGGACGTCGGCGATGGTGCGCTCCCGGAGGGTGATCTCCAGCGTCTTCTCGTTGTAGCGCGTGCCGTGGCAGACCGGGCAGGGCGCGTAGACCGAGGGCAGGAACAGCAGCTCGACCATCACGAAGCCCTCGCCCTGGCAGTGGTCGCAGCGCCCGCCCTTCACGTTGAAGGAGAAGCGCCCCGCGCTGTAGCGCCGCTTTCTGGCATCCGGAGTGGCGGCGAACAGCGCGCGCACCTGGTCGAACAGCCCGGTGTACGTGGCGATGTTCGAGCGCGGCGTGCGTCCGATCGGCTGCTGGTCGACCTGCACCAGCCGCCCCACGAGGTGCAGGTCGCCGTCCAGACGGCCCTCGGTGGGACGGGCAGCCTCGGCGTCGTCGGGGGATGGTTCCCCGCCCTCCGGCTGTGCGGGCTGGCCCAGGTGCGCTGCCAGGAGCTGCGGCAGCGCCTGACTGACCAGGCTCGACTTGCCCGAACCGCTGACCCCTGTGACCGCCGTCAGGACGCCCAGCGGCAGCTCGGCGTCCAGGGCCTGCAGGGTGTTGCGGCGCACGCCCCGAAGGTGCAGCCAGCCCGTCGGCGCACGCGGCGCGCGCACCGTCGGCCGGGCGGCGTTGAAGAGGTAGCGGCCGGTCAGCGACTCAGGGACGTCCCTGAGTCCCTCCGGCGGGCCGCTGTAGAGCACCCGGCCGCCGCGCTCGCCCGCGCCGGGGCCGACGTCCACGATCCAGTCGGCGCGGCGGATCACGTCCAGCTCGTGCTCGACCACGAACAGCGAGTTGCCGGCGGCCTTCAGGCGCGCCAGGGCGTCCAGCAGCGCCTCGGTGTCGGCGGGGTGCAGGCCGGCCGAGGGCTCGTCGAGCACGTACACCACGCCGAACAGGTGCGAATAGAGCTGGGTCGCCAGCCGCAGGCGCTGCAGCTCGCCCGGCGAGAGGGTCGGGGTCGAGCGCTCCAGGCTGAGGTAGCCCAGCCCCAGCCCCTGGAGCACCCCGATCCGCGACACCAGGTCGCCGGCCAGGCGGGTCAGCGCCAGCGCTTCCTCGGTCGGGCGCGGCGGGAAGCCGGGCGGGCGGTCCGGGTCGCCCCCGGCGGCAGGTGCGAGCAGCTCGGCCACGCGGGCCAGCGGCAGGCGCGAGAAGTCCGCGATGTCCAGGCCGGCAAAAGTGACCGACAGGGCCGCCGGGGTCAGGCGTTTGCCGTGGCAGGTCGGGCACTCGCTCATGACCATGTACGACGCCGCGCGGCGTTTCATGCTCTCGGAACCCGAGTGGGCGAAGGTGTGCAGCACGTGGCGCCGGGCGCCTGTAAAGGTGCCCATGTAGGAGGGCTCCAGCTTGCGTTTCAGCGCCCGCTTCGTCTCCTCGGGCGTGAAGCCGGGGTACACCGGCACGACCGGCTGCTCGTCGGTGAACAGGATCCAGTCGCGCTGCTCCTGCGGCAGGTCGCGCCAGGGGCGATCCACGTCATAGTCCAGCGTGACCAGGATGTCGCGCTGGTTCTGCCCGCCCCAGGCGGTCGGCCACGCCGCGATGGCCCGCTCGCGGATGGTGAGCGACGGATCGGGCACCATCGACGCCTCGGTGACGTCGTAGAGGCGGCCCAGACCATGGCACTGCGGACAGGCGCCCTCCGGGGTGTTGGGCGAGAAGCCCTCGGCGTAGACGATGCCCTGGCCGGGCGGATAGTCGCCGGCCCGCGAGTACAGCAGCCGCAGCACGTTACTGAGGGTGGTCAGGCTGCCCACGCTGGAGCGCGCCGTGGGGCTGCCGCGCCCCTGCTGCAGCGCGACGGCCGGCGGCAGCCCCTCGATGCGGTCGACGTCCGGCACTCCGACCTGGGTGAAGAGGCGCCGGGCGTAGGGCGAGACCGATTCCAGATAGCGGCGCTGCGCCTCGGCATACAGCGTGCCGAAGGCCAGCGAGGACTTCCCCGAGCCCGAGACGCCGGTGAACACCACCAGCGCGCCGCGCGGCACGTCCACGTCCACCTCCTTGAGGTTGTGCTCGCGGGCGCCGCGCACCCGCACCATCCCGGTATCGAGCAGCGTGGGAAGGGAGCCATCGGGGCGAGTCATGGCGGGAGTATGCGGGGCCGCGCCGGGACTCGCCTTCAGGACTCCCCTATTTCTGAACGCTTGCCGAAGGGATGCGGGCCAGGAAGGCAGTCAGGGCGCGGAGGATATCGCCCTCTGCCTGGGCACGGGTGACGGTGGGCCTACCGTCGTTCCGCTGCGGGCCGTAGCGACCGAAGAAGGCGTGGACGGCGCCGGGAACGACCGTCAGGGTGGTGCCGGCGGGCAGCCGTTCCAGGCCCCCGCGCACCGCGTCCGGCGCCGCCACGCCGTCGCGCTCGGCCAGCAGCGAGAGGGTGGGCAGGGACGCCTCCCTGAGGCTGACGTTGCCGGCCGGGTAAGCCGCCATCAGGATCAGGCCGGAGAGCGCCTGAGCGTGCTCCGCGGCGTACCCGGCGGCCATCGCGCCGCCCAGGGAATGCCCCGCGACGAGCACACGCTTTCCCTTTCCGTAGCGGGCGATCAGGGCGTCGGCGCGGTTTGGCTGGATCACCGCGAGGTCGAGGGGGAAGGCGGGGATCAGGGTCTCCACGCCCTGCGCGGCCAGCGCCCGGCCCAGCCACTCGTACGCCTGCGGGCGCACCAGACCGCCGGGATAGAACACCAGCAGCGTGCCCCCCTCGCCCTGGGCGGGCCGGATGCGGATAGCCGGGCCGCCGACGTTCTCCAGTGTCACGCGGGCGGTGTCCGAGGTGTCGGCAGGCGCTGCGCCGACAGGAGGTACCGCGTCCTGGCCGAGCACCAGCGGAGGACGGACGAGCGTCTGGCGGGCAGTGGCGACCAAGTAGCCGGCCAGCAGGCACAGCAGGGCCAGCAGCCAGGCGCGGGCGCGGGCGCTTAGGCGGGGCAGGCCTAGACGGGGCGGGCGGCGCAGGCGGGTCATGAGCACAGCATGGCCCATACCGGGGCGGGGGTCACGGTGCGGGGGCGGCAGGGGGCCGACGTAACGGACTCCGGCAGGCGTCACCGCCCACACAGGCCCATGCTCTAGGATGCGGCCGTGACCGCCTCAACCGAGCGTCCGACCCGCCCGCTGGCTGTGAAGCCGGCCGGGTACGTGGAACTGGCGCGCTACTCCAGCCTGGGGCGGCTGTGGGCGCTGCTGGGCGGGGCGGCCCGCGCCGGGCGCGAGGTGAGTCTGGTGCGCGGCGACGGCCCCGAGGTCTGCCGCCGGCGCATCAGCGGCTACTCGATTCCCAACGCGGCCGTGTTCCTCGATCTGGTCAAGGTGGGGCGCGAACTGGAAGACGCCTTCGCGCCCCACCCCGCGCTGGTCGCCCTGCTGGCCGACGATCCCGCGCCGCTGCGGGCCGAGGTCAACGCCCATTTCGAGCTGCGAACCGACTTCAGTCTGGCGCTGACCGCCCGGCGCGACCTGATCATGCGCCCCGAGTTCCGCTTCACGCCCATCGTGCGCGGGCTGAGCGACCTGCCCGACGACCTGCCACTCGACGCCCGCCGCCTGGGGCGCGACGAACTGCACCTGATCGTGCAGCGCGCCTGCGGCCTGGCCTGAGCTGCAGCGGGCCGGGCCTCCGGATCATACGGACTGCCGCTCCATTCCGGAACATCCGGGAAAGCGCCGGATGTCCCTTGCCTTCGGCGCTCTGCGAGTCACCTGCGGAGCTCTACGAGTCGCTTGCGGCGAAATCCGTATCATTTCCTCCTCTGCTTCGCAGCTCTGCGAGTCCCTCCGCACCGGATTGATTCCGAACACAGAACGGATAGCATTCGGAATCCGGATCAGCCGTCGCTGGGCGTGCGTTTCTTGGGCTTGCTGGCGGCGAAGGCGGCCAGTTTCGCGGTCATGGCCGGCGGCGTCTTGAGCAGCAGGTCGCGGGCGTTGGGATGAGTCTGGGCGAAGGCTTCCACGCGGTCAAACATCCGGCCGAATACCTCGTCGGGCATGTCCAGGGCGGGCGTGAGGCGCACGGTGCGCTTGGAACTCAGGCTCAGGTTTGCCATCACGCCCGCGCCGTGCAGCTCGCGCAGGGCCAGGATGGCGGTCGCCTCGAAGACGATCTCCTGCAGGGCGGCGGGCAGCGGCACCCCCACCATCGGCCGGAACTGCATGGCGAGCAGTAGGCCCTGGCCGCGCACCTCCTCGAAGAGTTTCGGGAAGCGGGCTTTCAGCTCCTGCAGGCGTTTCAGGCCGACCTCGCCCAGCGCGAGGCTGCGGGCCGGGAAGTCGTGGTCGATCAGGTACTCCAGACTCTTCAGGCCGACCGCCATCGCCAGGGTGCCGCCGCCGAAGGTGTTCGAGTGGCGCTTGGAACTCAGGCCGCCCAGCATCTTCTTGTAGATGTCGTGGCGCACGATGGTCGCGCCGACCGCCGTGAGGCCGCCCCCGAGCGGCTTGGCGAGGGTGATGATGTCGGCGTCGAGGCCCTGGGCGGCCGATTCGAACCAGTGGCCGGTTCTCCCCAGGCCGGTCTGGATCTCGTCGGCGATCACCACGATGCCGTGGCGGCGGCACAGCTCGCCCAGCCCGCGCAGGAAGCCCCCCGGCGGCACGTTCACGCCGCCCTCGCCCTGGATCGGTTCCACGATCACGCAGGTCACGTTGTCGGGGCCCAGCCGGCGGATCAGGCGGCCCAGGGCGTCCAGGTCGCCGTAGGGGCAGGTCACGGCGCCCGGAATGAGCGGCCGGAAGATGTCCTGGTATTCGGGGTTGGGGGTCAGGCTCAGGCTGCCCAGGGTCTTGCCGTGGTAGGCGCTGGAAAAGGAGATCTGGTACTTCGAGCGCGGCCGCCAGGCCTTGGCGAACTTCAACGCGCCCTCCACGGCCTCGGTGCCGCTGGAGCAGAAGAAGACCTGGCTGCCGGCGTGGCTGGGCAGTTCACGGGCCAGCAGGCGCACCAGATTGGCCTGCAGCGCGGCCCGCCAGGGACTCACCGACTGCTGGGGCAGGCCCATGGCGCGGCTGTGATCCAGAAAGTCGTGCAGGAAGGCGGTCAGCACCGGCGGCATATCCCCGAAGGGCACGGCTGCGAAGCCGCTGGCATTGATGCGCCGCACGCCGCGTTCGTCTTCCAGCTCCCAGGGCGTGACCCGCGTGAACGGCCCGGACAGCTCCAGCAGGCCCAGGCCGTAGAGCAGTTCCTGGTTGCCGTAGGTCAGCTCCAGCTCGCGCACGCGGGCCGGGCTGAGCTGATCGTGGAGCACCTCGTCGGCGCGGATGAAGTCGGGGCGGGAAACGGACATGCCCGCCAGTCTAGTGCCGCGTGCCCTCAGGTCGCCGCTTCGCGTTTCAATGCGGGCACCCCGCCGGGGTAGGCCGTGGCGTCCAGACCGTCGGCGCGCAGGAAGCGGGCGGCCAGTCCGGAGCGCACGCCGCGTTCGCAGATCACCACCAGCGGGCCGTCTGCCGGCTGCAGGCCGTGCGTGCCCTCCTCGATCTGCGCCAGGGTGAGGGTGCGGATGGGCAGGCGGGTCAGGCGTTCCAGCGGCTCCTGAAAGCGCAGCTCCGGGGGGCGCAGGTCGATCAGGGTAACGGCGCCGGGCAGGGTCATGGGCGCAGCATAAGTCCGGGACGCACATTCCGGGCGGGGCACTCGGGTATCCTGACCTTCATGGAAGATGTCACCCCGCAGGAAGGCCAGCGCCGCGTGCAGTCGGGCGCTCTGCTCGTGGATGTCCGCGAGCCTAACGAATACCAGGAGGTGCACGCCGAGGGCGCGCTGCTGATGCCGCTCAGCGAGTTCGAGTCCCGCGTGGCCGAGCTCCCGAAAGACCGCGAACTGGTCATGATCTGCCGCAGCGGCGCCCGCAGCGCCCGGGCGGGCGAATACCTCATGCAGAACGGCTATTCCCAGGTCGCCAACCTCACGGGCGGCACCCTGGCCTGGGTCGAGGCCGGCCTGCCCAGCGTCAAGGAGCAGTCCTGATGGAAGACCAGACCCCCACCACCGAAACGCCCGCCGGCCTGCCGAGTGAGGCGCAGGTGCTCGAAGCCCTGAAGATCGTGAAAGACCCCGAGATTCCCGTGAACGTGGTCGACCTGGGCCTGATCTACGGAGTGGACGTGGCTCCCAGCGGCGCCGTGGACATCACCATGACCCTGACCTCGGTGGGCTGCCCGGTGCAGGATCTGATCCGCGCCGACGCCGAGATGGCCGTGGGCCGCCTCGACGGCGTGACCGACGTGAACGTGGAGTTCGTCTGGACGCCGCCCTGGGGCCCGGACAAGATGACCGAGGACGGCAAACGCCAGATGCGGATGTTCGGCTTCAACGTCTGAAGCAGTGAATCGAAAAGGGGCGGTCTCTCAGGAGGTCGCCCCCTTTCACGTTTGATGGCGATGATTCCTGAAACGGTCGCAGCCGCCTCTTCCGTCCCTGTCTGACGGGTGTCAGATGTGTGAACCGCTGTGAATCGGAGCCGTGCGAGGGCTCGGATCGCCTTCGTGCTGGAGGCTGGAACTGCCCCCGATGTCGGAGGCGGGCTTGACGGCACGCGCCTTGATGAACGTCAGGGCGCCGCACGCCTGAACCCACCGCCACCGGCTCCCTCGTCCCAGCAAGGAGAAAGGCGGCCTCCAGCTGGGGCCGCCTCACTGCTGAACGGCTGAGGGCTCAATCGTCGCTGCTGCGGGCGATGCTCAGGATGTTCAGGAACTGCGCCAGGGCCATCGCGAAGCCGGCCACGTAGGTCAGGGCGGCGGCGGTCAGCACCGAGCGGGCGCCGTTCACGCCCTGGTCGCTGCCGCTTAGGCCCCGGCTGTTCAGGTAGGCCAGGGCGCGGCGGCTGGCGTCGAACTCGACCGGCAGGGTGACGAGGTGGAAGAGCAGCGCCAAGCCGAAGAGCACGGCGCCCAGCCACAGCAGCCCGCTGATCTGCAGAACGATGCCCACCATCAGCAGCAGCGGCGCCAGGTTCATGCCCAGGCTCAGGGGCACGGCCATCTGACCGCGCAGCACCAGCGCGGGCATCCGCACCTTGTCCTGCAGGGCGTGGCCGACCTCATGGGCCGCCACCGCCATCGCGCCCACCGAGGGCACGCCGTACACGCTCTCGCTGAGGTTCACCGTCTTGCGGATGGGGTCGTAGTGGTCGGTCAGGTTGCCGGGCACGGCGTTCACGGGAATGTGCCCCAGGCCGTTCTCGTCGAGCATCATGCGGGCCACGTCGGCGCCGGTCAGGCTGCGGGCGTTGCGAACCTGCCCCCACTTGCGGTAGGTGCTGCTCAGATAACCCTGGATCAGCATGGACGCGATGAAGACGGCGAGGATCAGAAAGGTGTAAGGGCCTAAAATCATGTCAGAAGCTCCTCCGGGGGCCAGAGACGGGCGGGGCCAGCGGGGGCGCCCACCATCAATATCTTAGCGCCTCGGACTCAAATTCCATGAGGAGCGCTGAGGAGGCTGTTCAGCCGGTCTTGACCTGTCCGGTTCGCAGCGCGGCGGTCTGGGCCTCTGCCCCCGGCAGCCTGACCGAATGCACGCGGAACCTCACGGCGGTGCGCTCTTCCTGCTGCACATCCAGCTTCACGAACTCCGGCTGGGCGTAGAGGTCGAGGTGGTCGCCCACCAGGTAGCCCCGGGCGATCGCCAGGGCCTTGACGGTCTGGTTGACGGCCGCCGGGCCGATCGCCTGGATATCGACCTGCCCCTGGGAACGGAGCAGGGCCGCGATGGCCCCCGCGATGGCGTTGGGCCGGGAGGTGCCGGACACGCGCAGGGTTTCGGTGGGGGTAGACGACGGGGAGGTCACGATGAGCACAGTCTAAGAAGATGTGCAAAAACTCGCAATTCCCCCAGTGGCGGGAGAAACGGGAAGGCATCCGGCCGGGAGAGGCCATGGTCAGTGGAGCCGCAGAAGCTCCTCCATGCCGCCCAGCGCGAGCAGGTAGCTGTCGCGGGCGTTGCCCTGGTCATCATCGACCCGGTGCTGGTAGGCGTGGACGGGCGCCCGGCCGGCGTCGACGAGGGCGCGGATCTGCGGCACGCTCGTCAGCCACACGCCCTCGACCACGGGCACCCGCAGCACCTCGCGGCCTCCGCGCAGCCTCAGCTCGGTCTGAGTCCAGCAGACGTGGTAGATGATGTCGGCCTGCGGGTAGAGACGCTCGTAGTGGCGCAGATCCTTGAGATTGAAGGTCACGGTCAGGGCCGGGTCGTGACCGTAGCGGCGGGCGGTGAAGAAGGGGGTGCGCTGGGTCTTCAGGTCGGCGTAGCCCTCGCGGCCGTCCGGGCGGGTGCGGATCAGGTCGATGACCTTGGGGTTCCGGGCTTTCGCGGGGTTTACCCGTACCTGTAATCCGGCCAGATGGGCCAGCCCGGCGCAGAAGTCGGCCTCCTCGCGGCAGCCCAGGCCGTACCAGTAGGCCCTGTCCTCGGTGTCGTGGGCCACACCCTCGTTGCGCCAGCCCGGATCGCCCGAGTCAGGGGGCATCAGCGGCTCTTGAGTTCCGTCCAGATGCGGTCGTAGAGACGCTGCGGGCGCCCGGCGGGAAGCTCGTCGATGAAGTCCAGCTTGCCGTTTTTCAGCCACTCGGCGGGCGGGTTCAGGGCCGGCACCTCCTTCAGGAAGTCGTCGAGCAGCTCCTGGGCGGCGGCGTTCGGCGTGGCGTAGTAGGTGTAGTTGCTGATGGCGGCGCCGACCTCGGGCCGCAGCACATAGTCGATGAAGCGGTGGGCCAGTTCGGGGTTCGGGCTGCGCCGGAGCACCACCAGGGTGTCCATCGAGATGGTCGTGCCCTCCTGCGGCAGCGCCACCTGCACGTTCTCATCTTCCTCCGTGGCGATCAGCAGGTCGCCCACGTAGATCTGGCCGAGGTCGATCTGCCGGGCCAGCAGCTTGTTGCGGGTGCCTGGGCCGCCGTCGAAGCCCTGGAAACCGCGCTTGGCCACCGTGCGGCGCAGCAGGTCGCGGGCGGCGCGGAGCTGAGAAACGTCGGTGGTGTTGGCGCTGAAGCCCAGGTACTTCAGGGCGGCGCCGACCACCTCGCGCGGGTCGTCGAGCAGGATGAAGCGCAGGGTGTCCTGGGGGCCGAAGATCAGTTCCCATGAGACGCGTGGGGGCGTGTACCGACTCTTGTTGAAGGCCAGCCCGGTGGCGGCGTACTGGTAGGGCACGGAGTAGCGGTTGCCGGGATCGTAGCCCGCGCTCAGGAAGCCGGTGCCGACGTTCTTCAGGTTGGGCAGCCTCGATTTGTCCAGCGGTTGCAGCAGGCCGGCGCGGGCCATCGTCTGCACCACGTAGTTGCTGGGCACGGCGAGGTCGTACTGCGCGCCGCCCCCCTGCAATTTGGCGAGCATGGCCTCGTTGCTCTCGTAGGTATCGAGGATCACCCGCACGCCGTTCTCCTTCTCGAAGGCCGCGACGATCTCCGGGTCGATGTATTCCGACCAGATGAACACCCGCAGGGTTTTGCCGTCGCCACGGGCCACCGGCGCCGGGTTGGCGCTAGCCGCCTCCGCTGGCACGGGCTTCTCGACCCGGTAGCAGGCGGTCAGGAGGAGCAGCCCCAATAGCGCCCCCCGCTTCATGCCCGGCTCCGGCGCGGGCGCAGCAGGGCGTTCGCGGCGATGATCGCCACCACGGTGACGAGCACCAGCAGGGCGCTCAGGGCGTTGATGTCGGGGGTCACGCCGCGCTTGACATTGGTGTAGATCAGCACCGGCAGCGTGCGGAAGCCCGAGCCGGAGGTGAAGTACGTGACCACGAAGTCGTCCAGCGAGAGCGTGAAGGCCAACAGCGCGCCCGCCAGCACCCCCGGCGTCGCCAGCGGCAGCACCACGTACAGGAACGACTTCAGGCTGCTGGCGCCCAGGTCGCGGGCCGCCTCCTCCAGCTCGCGGCCATAGCCGGCCAGGCGCGAGCGCACGGTCAGGGCCACGTAGGAGATCTGGAAGGTGATATGCGCCAGCAGCACCGTCCAGAAGCCGTTGTCGAAGGTCCAGCCCGCCCTCTCCAGCCCCAGGCGCACGAAGGAATAGAACATCAGCAGGCTCACGCCCATCACCACGTCGGGCACCACGATGGGCAGCACCAGCAGGAAGCTCAGGCCCGTGCGGAACTTGAAGGAGTAGCGCCACAGGCCCAGGCCGACCAGCGTGCCCAGCACCGTGCTGACGAGCGTACTGAGCACGGCGATGCTCAGCGTGTTGACCACCGCCTCGCGCACGTCGGCGCGGGCGAACAGCACCCCATACCATTTGGTCGTGAACCCCGCCCACGTCGCCCCGAAGCGCGAATCGTTGAACGAGAACACGATCACGACCAGGATCGGCAGGTACAGGAAGGCGTACACCAGCCAGGCCCAGACGCTCAGGGCGGGGTGGGTGCGGCGGGTCATGGGGCCCCTTCGGGGCGCAGAGGGCAGATGGCCGAAAGCTCAAGGCTTTTCGCCATCTGCCCTCTGCCATCTGCCATCTGCGGCGCTTCAGCGCCCCTCATACCAGTTCCTCCAGGCCCTTCTGCCCGGCCGTGCGGGCGTAGAGCCACAGGCCGATCAGCACGGCCCCCATCAGCAGGAAGCTCAGGGCGCTGCCGTAGGGCCAGTCGCCGGCCTGCCCGAACTGGTTCTGGATCAGGTTGCCCACCAGGGCCGTCTTCGCGCCGCCCAGGATGTCGCTCACCACGAAGGTGCCCAGCGCCGGAATGAAGGTCAGGATGATGCCCGCCACCAGCCCCGGCAGGGTCTGGGGGAACACGCCCGCCAGGAAGGCGCGCACGGGCGAGGCGCCCAGATCCTGCGCGGCCTCCAGCAGCCGCCAGTCCACCTTCTCCACGGAGGAATAGACCGGCAGTACAAAAAAGGGCAGGAAGGCGTAGACCATCCCCAGGAAGGTCGCGCTCAGGCTGGGCACCAGGTCGAAGGGGCGCAGGATCAGGATCCAGGCGTAGACGCGGATCAGGAAGTTCGTCCAGAACGGGATGATCAGGAGCAGCAGCAGCAGGTTCTTGCGCCGCGCGTCCTGGCGGGCGATGTAGAAGGCCAGCGGGTAGCCCATCAGCACGCACAGCAGGGTGCTCAGGCCCGCCACCCACAGCGAGCGCCACAGCACCCGCAGGTTGTCGCCCACCCACTCCTGGAACAGGGCGTCGTAGCCGAAGACCCGCTGCCAGCCCTCCAGCGTCCAGGGCCGCCCGACCTGCGCCAGATCGGTGCGGGTCAGGAACGAGTAGCCCAGCATGACCAGCGTCGGCAGCACCAGGAACGCCACGAGCCACAGCGTCCCCGGCCCCAGCGTGCCCAGGAAGCGGCGCAGGGTCAGCATGGGGCGCCTCCGGCGCGGTAATGGGTGATGGGTGATGGATGATGGTGAAACCCTCTGTTCTCCATCATCCATCGACGATCAACCATCGACTTCACGTTTCCTCCAGCACGATCAGGTTGTCCGGTGGCAGGTACAGGGCCACCTCTTCCTCGTAGTCGAAGTCCTCGTCGGCGCCGATGTCGGAGTTGAGCTGGAAGACCACCAGGCGCTGGCCGCCGGCTTCCAGCAGGTACTGGTTCTCGGCGCCGGTGTACACGATGTCGTCCACCCTTGCGCGGATCTCGTTGCCCTCGGTCTCGTCGTCGCGCTCCATGCGCAGTTTCTCGGGACGCACGCTCAGGGTCACGTCCTGGCCGAGCGTCAGCCCCCGCGCGTGGGTGGTACGCAGGGGGCCGTGGACGGTCTGCACGGTGGCGCCGGTGGCGTCCAGCTCCCGCACGGTGCCGGGAATGAGGTTCGACGAGCCCAGGAAGTTCGCCACGAAGGCGGTGCGGGGCCGCTCATACAGCTCCTCGGCGCGACCGAGCTGCTCGACCCGGCCCCGGTTCATCACGGCGATGCGGTCGCTCATGACCAGCGCCTCCTCCTGATCGTGGGTCACGAACACGAACGTAATGCCCAGGGTCTCCTGCAGGTTCGAGAGCTCCACCTGCAGTTCCTTGCGGAGCTTGAGATCCAGCGCCGAGAGCGGCTCGTCGAGCAGCAGTACCTGGGGCTCGTTGACGATGGCGCGGGCCAGCGCCACCCGCTGCCGCTGTCCGCCCGAGAGCTGATCGGGGCGGCGGCGGGCAAACTCAGCGATCCGCACGCTCTCCAGGGCGCGGCCCACCCGCTCGCGCTGGGCGGCGGCGGGCACACCCTTCATCCGCAGGCCGAAGGCCACGTTCTCCTGCACGTTCAGGTGCGGGAACAGGGCATAGCTCTGGAACACCGTGTTCACGTTCCGCAGGTGCGGCGGTACGCCCGTCATGTCACGCCCGCCGATGATCACGGCCCCGGCGTCGGGCTGCTCGAAGCCGGCCAGGATTCGCAGCAGCGTGGTCTTGCCGCAGCCCGACGGCCCAAGCAGGCTGAAGAACTCGCCCTGGCGGATGTCGAGGTCGATATCGTCCAGCACCGGGGTCTGGCCGCCGCCCGCCGCCGGGTAGCTCTTGAAGACGTCCACCACGCTGACCGCCGCGTCGGCCGAGAGTTCCCGGACGCGCTTGCCCTTGAATGCTACGCCGCTGATGGCTGCGCTCCCGCCCGAGGTCTGTGCCGCATGAGGGCAATTGTAGGAGACCGGAGGAGTGAGCAGGGGCCGCCCTCCGCCTTTGGGGGGACGTGTCCTCACCTCCGGGCAGGCTACGGTGGGCCGCAGACCGCCCGCCGCCCGCTTTCCCCCACCGGAGGTTCACCCGTGGAAGACATCCTCGTTCCCCTGTTCTTTTTCGCCTCCGTGTTCGGCTTTCCGCTGATCCGCCGCGAGATGATCCACCGTCACCAGATGGAGCGGCTGCGAGGGGAGGCACGGTCAGAGAGCAGAGCTGACCCTGTGCCCGACCCTGCCCTGGACGACACCCCGGCCCTGGCGCTGCGGCTGCCCGAACCCCAGCGCCTCTACGCCCTGGCCCTGCTCTGCCGCCTGCAGGACGCGCCCTACGACCGGCTGGACGCCCCGGCCCAGTTCGTGATCCGGCAGGCCCGGCTGGAGTACCTGCCGGCCACCCTGCGCGCCTACCTGAACCTGACCCCAGGGGCGCGGCAGGCGTTGACGGAGCGGGGCCAGCCTCCCGAAACGCTGCTGCAGGAGCAGCTGGAACAGATCAGCCGGGGGGTGGAGGACGTGCTGGCCGCCGATCAGGGCGCGACCCGGCGCCTGCTCACCCAGGGCCACTTCCTGCGCGACCGCTTCAGCAAGGGCGAGGGGCTGCGCGAGAAGATGCGGGCCTAGAAGGCGTCCAGTTCCTCGACCCGCACACCCAGCAAGTGGGCCAGGTTCAGCAGGTGCAGCGGTTCGACGGTCACGCCGGCCAGTTCCCGCAGGCCCAGCCGCACGCCCGCCAGGTCGGAGGAGCGCAGGTCAGCGCCGTCCAGCCCCGCGCCGTGAAAGTCGGTTCCGCTCAGTCGGCAGCGTCGAAAGACCGCTCCCGCCAGCGCCGCGTCCATGAACACGGCTTCGGTCAGATCGCAGTCTTCGAGCCACAGGTGCTTCGCCTCAGCACCCAACCAGAGCGACAGGGGCGCCGCCACCCGTATCAGCCGGACGTGCCTGAGCCTAGCCCCAGGCAGGTGCATTCCCATCAGGCGGCAGTCGCTGATCTGCGCACGCTCCAGCGAGGCCTCCTTCCAGTGTGCCCCACTCAGGTCGCAGCCCTCCAGGCACACGTCGGCCAGCCGGACGAGGTTCCAGTGCGTGCCCGACAGATCGACCTCGCGGAACAGGCAACCCTCGAAGGACACGCCCTGAAGCGTCCCGGCGTCCAGCGACCCACCCTCGATCAGCCGGCCGCGAAAAACGCTCTCATCCTCCAGTTCTGCAGGCAGCAGGGGCCGCAGACCTCCTTTCGGGTACTTCGGCGGCTGAGGAGCCTTGACCAAAGCCGTCACAGCGTCAGGATGTCGTGTCCCTTATTCGTGACCACGACCGTGTGCTCGAACTGCGCACTGGGCGACTTGTCGGCCGTGACGACCGTCCATTTGTCGGGCAGCAGGCGCGTCTCGGGGCGGCCCAGGTTGATCATGGGCTCGACGGTGAAGACCATCCCCGGTTCCAGCTTCATGCCGGTGTAGCGCACGCCGCGGTGGTAGACGGTCGGTTCCTCGTGCAGCCGTCTGCCGATGCCGTGGCCGGTGTATTCCTGCACCACCGAGTAGCCGCGCCCCTCGGCCAGGGTCTGGATGGCGTGGCCGATGTCGCCCAGCCGCGCGCCGGGCCGCACCACGTCCAGTCCAGCGTTCAGCGCCTCGCGCGTGGTGTCCACCAGCCGCTGCACCTTCTCGCTCACCGTCCCGACCGTGTATGTGTAGCAGGCGTCGCCGTAATAGCCGTCCAGCAGCACGCCGATATCCACTCCGATGATGTCGCCCTCTTTCAGCTCGCGGCCGTCGGGAATGCCGTGGCAGATGACGTCGTTCACCGACGCGCAGATGGTGCCGGGAAACGGGGACGACTTGGGGCCGTAGCCCAGGTAGGCTGGGGTCGCGCCGGCTTTCCGGATGTGCTCCTCGGCCAGCCGGTCGAGTTCCCTCAGGGTCACGCCGGGCTTCACGGAGGGTTCGAGCACGCGGAAGGTCTGGGCGACGAGCGCCCCGGCGCGGCGCATGATCTCGATTTCACGGGCGGATTTCAGGGCGACGCGGCTCATAACGAACGAGGCTAACATGCCCGGCCCCGGCGCATGGGAACGTGTGCCAGCATGGCCGCGCAGCGAGCCTCTGCAGCCTGACTCTGCAGCGTCACCGGGCAGGGGCTACGCTGCAGGCATGAGAGTCGTCATCAGCGTGGATATGGAAGGCGTGTGCGGGGTCAGTTCGTGGGTACAGGTCAGCCCCCCCGAGTTCGGCGGACTGGTGAATGCTGGCGAGTACGCACGCGCCCGCGAGCGCATGACCCTTGAAGCGGCGGCGGCGGCCGAGGGCGCCCTGGCGGGCGGCGCCACGGACGTACTGGTCAACGACAGTCACGACACCATGCGCAACCTGATCCCGGAGCTGCTGCCGGACGGCGTGCGCTTCACCAGCGGCAACGACAAGCCGCTGAGCATGGTGCAGGGCGTGCAGGAAAGCGGCGTGGGCGCCCTGCTGTTCGTGGGCTACCACGCCCGCGCCGGCTCCGTACGTGGGCCGCTGGCCCACACCTGGAACGGCTTTGTCCGCGACGTGCGGATCAATGGACTCTCGACCGGCGAGTACGGCCTGAACGCCCTGCTGGCTGGTCACTACGGCGTGCCGGTGGTCTTCGCCTGCGGGGACGACGTGGCGATGGCCGAGATCAGGGCCGAACTGGGCGAAGGCGTGGTCACGGTGGCCGTGAAGGAGGGACTGAGCAGTTTCGCCGCCGTGCACCTGCACCCGCGCGAGGCCCAGCGCCGCATCCGCGAGCGCGCCGAGCAGGCCGTCCGTGCGGCCGGGCGGGCCACCCCCTACACCACCCACTGGCCCGCCGCCTGCCAGCTGTCGTTCAACCATCAGGCCCGCGCCGACGCCGCTGAGCGCGTGCCCGGCATCACCCGCCAGGGCGCGGTGACGGTGGGCTGGGAGAGCCCCGACGCCTATCACCTCTTCCAGACCTTCCGGATGCTCGCCAAGGTGGCCGAGGTGCGCCTGGACGGCTAAGCACTCACATCTCCTCTCATGACGGCTGGGTAAGGTGCGGCATGCGAATTCAACGCATTGCTCTGGCTGGGGCGCTGTCTCTGGCCGCTGCCACGTCTGCCGGCGCCGTGACCTGGGTCGGCGCCAACGCCAGCACCTCCGGCTTCGGGGTGCACGCCGGGCTGTCGCTGCTGCGGATTCCCGTGATCGGCGCAGTGGGGGTCGAGGGCACGGCCGAACGGGGCTGGGGCAACGGCGCCAGCAACCGCTACGCCGTGGGGGCCACGCTGCGCGACCTGAACCTGCCCATCACGCGGGTGGACGCCTTTGCCACCATTGGCGCCGAATACAGCAACTCCTTCGCCCTGTACGGCGAGGGCGGCCTGCGCGGCCCGCTGATCGGCTCGGCCGGCTGGCGCGCCTTCGTGCGGGGCAGCAGCGCGGGGCGTTTCGGCGCCGGTGTGGGGCTGGAACTGCGCTTTTGAAGCGCGTCTGAACTGCTGCTGTGCAGGCACTCTGTTCGTGGCCCCTCGGAAGGGTTCGGCGGTGGACTCAGGGTGGCTGTGCTGGCTCTCCTGAAGCCCTGCTGAGGGGCTCGACCTGCCACGGGGCGCAGATCAGACCTCGACTGACAGACAAAGTGGGGCCGGGTAGGCCAGAATAGATCCATGACGTGCCGGAAAGACATTCTCGCGGTGGCCCGCATCCTGAGCCAGCAGAGCGCCGATGGCACCTTCGCCACGCAGGACGTCGTCGCGGCGTTGCGGGCGCGGGGCACCACCCATCTGGACACCACCATCCGCCGCCACGTCTCCAGCGAGATGTGCCGCAACGCCACCGGCAGCACCGCCGCCCGGTACCACGATCTGGAACGCGTCGAGCGCGGCCGCTTCCGCCTGCTGTAGCGCTCGGTGGGATGGAAAAAGTCGCAACGGGGCGGCTTGGCCCAGGCAGGTTCTGACGCCTGAGCAGGGCTGGCGCGTATTGCGATACGGGTCACAATAGGAGTTCTTTCCTTTACAGTGATTCCATGACGGCGATGCTCCGCACCCGGCCCACCGATGTCGTGCTGTTGCTGTTCTTCGTGCTGAACCTGGGCTTCATCACCTATGTGGTGGATCTCGAACAGCTGGTCATCGCCGATCCCGAGCGCTTTCAGCCCCCGCTCTGGCCCCCCGCTCCGCTGGTCGAGCTGATCCACTGGTACGGGCGGGCGGCCGACCCGCTGCTGATGGCGCGGCCCCCGTTCTGGCGGGCGACCATCTGGATGGACAACCTGCTGTTCGGCCCCTTCTACGTGGCCGCGATCGTGGCCTTCGTGCGGCAGGCCGAGTGGATCCGGGTGCCGAGCCTGGTGTACGCGGGGATGCTGCTCGCCAACGTCAACTGCATCCTGTTCGAGGAGCTGCAGGGCCTCCACCGCACGCCGCAGCCCGCGCTGGTGCTGGCGCTGAACGCGCCGTGGGTGCTCGTGCCGCTGTACCTGATCTGGCGCATGAGCCGGCCGGTGGTCTTTCCCCGGCGCTGGGGCCTGCGCTGAGAGACCCGGCGGCTCCGGTTCACCGCGCAAGGGTGGAGGGCACACCCGTACTCTCGGCGGAGGCCGCTCCATATGCCGGTCAGTCCCTGGGTTCGCCCCAGCTCAGGCGCCGGGGCCCGTCCTCAGACCAGCGCTGAGCGCAGGCGCTGCACCTCGGCCAGCCAGCCCGCCTGATCGTCGGACTCCTCCCACAGCTCCGGCAGTTCGCTGGCGGGGCCGATCACCCGCTCCACGGCTTCCAGCGCCAGTTCGCGGTGCCCGGTGAGTTCGCTGGCGTCCCGCTCCTCGATCCAGCTCTGCAGATCGTCGTCCGAGATGTACTTCATGTCGCCCGACAGCGCGGCGGCGACGATCTCGGCGGCGGCGATGGCCCGCGCGCCTTCCTCGGCCTCCACGTCGTCCAGCTCCGGGTCGAGGACGATCTCCAGCGCCTCCCGGAGTGCTACCGCGCCGTCCTCGACGACTTCCTTGATGAAGTCGGCGGCGCTGTCGTTCTCGAAACTGCCGGTGCCCCAGGTACCCATGCCCCCAGGGTAACGGTCTGCGCGTTGGTTTGCCCTTTACCTTGCGCCTAGCCATCGGCAGGCACGGCCAAGAAACATCAGACCGGAGCCTTCTCTCCCGTTCCGTACGTCTGCTCCACGTACTTCTCCATCAGCGCCTGAAACTCCTCGGCGATCCGGGGGCCCCGGAGGGTGGTGAGCAGTTTGCCGTCCTGATACACGGGAGCGCGTGGGTCTTCGCCCGTGCCGGGCAGCGAGATGCCGATGTTGGCGTGCTTGCTCTCGCCGGGGCCGTTCACGATGCAGCCCATGACGGCCACCTGCATGTCCTCCACGCCGGGATACTTCTGCTTCCAGTCGGGCATGGTGTCGCGGATATAGTCCTGGATCTTCTGTGCCAGTTCCTGAAAGAACTGCGACGTGGTGCGCCCGCAGCCGGGGCAACTGGTGACCTGGGGCAGAAACTGGCGCAGGCCCAGGCTCTGGAGCATCTGCTGGGCGACCTCGACCTCCAGTTTGCGGCTCGCGCCCGGCTCCGGCGTCAGCGACACGCGGATGGTGTCGCCGATGCCTTCCATGAGCAGCGGCGCCAGGGCCACCGACGATGCCACGATGCCCTTCATGCCCATGCCGGCCTCGGTCAGGCCCAGGTGCAGCGGGTAGTCGCACAGGGGCGCGAGCTGGCGGTAGACCTGCCACAGTTCGGGCGCGGAACTGACCTTCACCGAGATCAGAATTTTGTCGTGGGCGAGCCCCAGCTCCTCGGCGTAGTGGGCGCTCTCCAGGGCGCTGGCGACCATCGCGTCGATCATCACGTCGGTGCCGCTTTTCGGGCTGCCGGCGGCCGTGTTCTCGTCCATCAGGCGGGCCAGCACCTGCTGATCGAGGCTGCCCCAGTTCACGCCGATCCGCACGGGCTTGTCGTACTCCCTGGCGACCTCGATCATGGTGGCGAAGTTCGCGTCGTGGTGCTGTCCGGCGCCCACGTTGCCGGGGTTGATGCGGTATTTGGCGAGCAGGCGGGCGGTCTCGGGGAACTCGCGCAGCAGGATGTGGCCGTTGTAGTGGAAGTCCCCCACGATGGGCACCTTCAGCCCGACCTCCTCCAGCCGGGCAATGACCTCGGGAACGGCGGCGGCAGCCTCGCGGGTGTTCACGGTCACGCGCACGATCTCGCTGCCCGCGCGGGCCAGCTGCGCGACCTGGATGGCGGTGGCCTCGGCGTTCGCGGTGTCGGTGTTCGTCATGGACTGCACGACGATGGGATGGGCACTCCCCACGGGGACGCCCCCCACGTTCACGGTGACGGTCTGGCGGCGGGTCATGGCCCAAGTCTACGCGGGCCGGGCCAGTGGGTCAGGAAGGGCGGTTACGGGCGGTCTGCTGTGCGGCGGCCTCCATGTGATCAAGCAGCGCGACCAGCCCCACGTCCAGCCCGCCGCGCGGGCCACTGGCCCCGTAGATGCCCGCCCGCTCCAGGGCCGAGGCGCCGTGCAGGAACGTCCAGAGGGCGACTGCGTGGTTCGTGTCGTCTGGGTCGCCGCTGAGCGCACCGACCAGAGCCAGCAGGGTGTTCCACAGCGCCTTGCCCGGCGGGGTCTGGATGCCCGCCTGCCCGGTCTGGTGATCCGGGTTCAGCAGCAGGCCGTAGGCGTGGGGCTGGGAGCGGGCATAGTGCAGGTAGGCCAGCGAGGCGGCCTGAAGGGCGTCGCGGGATGGGTGTCCGGACGCCGCCGCCAGAAGCTCGGCCTGCAGGGCCAGGGCCGAGCGCTCGGCCAGCGTCCGGATCAGGGCGTCGCGGCTCTCGATATGCCGGTAGAGGCTGCCGGGACGCACCCCGAGGGCGTCGGCGAGGGGCCTCATGCTCAGCGCTTCGGGGCCTCCGTTGCCCAGCAGCGCCCAGGCGGCGTCGAGAATCGCGTCCGGGGTGAGCTTGGTCGGGTAGGGCATAGCGAACAGTGTACGTCTTGACAGCCCTTGAAGGAAGAAGTACAGTGTTCACCATGAAAGCGAACAGTGTTCATTCGCTGCAGCAGCCACACCTCTCCTGGGCGGATGGCCTGGCGCTGGGACTGGAGATGGTCGGCCTGGGCGCGCTGATGGCCTGGGGCTGGCAACGGTTCGGATGGGCCGGGGTTCTCCTGCCGCCATTGGCGGTGTCCGTGCTCTGGGCCCGCTTTCTGTCGCCGCGGGCCACCCGCCCTGTGACGGGCCTGGCGTGGCCGCTGGCTAAGCTGGCGGTATTCGCCGTCTGCGCCCTCGCCCTGACTGCCGTCACCGGCCCCCTGACCGCCGCTGCCTACTTCGCCCTCGCCCTGCTCGGCATCACCCTGGGAGGTACCCGATGACCCGCCCGCCCCTGCGCCACGCCCAGTTCGGACTCGTGAACTCCTACCTGATCCCCGAGGACGACGGCTTCACCCTGATCGACGCCGGCCTGCCCGGCCTGGAACGGTTCGTCGTCTCGACCATCAGGCAGAGTGGCCGCCCGCTGCGGCGCATCGCCCTGACCCACGCCCACGACGACCACATCGGCGCAGTGGACGCGCTGAAGGCGGCCCTGCCCGGGCTGGAGGTGCTGGTGGGCGAAGGTGACGTGGCCCTGCTGGCCGAGCGAGGAAGCAAGACGGCTCCCGACCGACTGCTCAGGGCGGGCGACCGCGTGGGCTCGCTGAGCGTCATCGAGACGCCCGGACACTCGCCGGGCCACGTCGCCTACCTCGACGAGCGGGATGGCACGCTCTATGCCGGAGACACCTTCGTGAACGTGCCGGGGCTGCATGTGGCGAGTGTGCTGAACGCGCTGTTCCCCCTGCCCACCCTGGGCACGCACGACCCCGCCCAGACCACGCGCAGCGCCCGCGCCCTGCTGGACGTGCCCGCCCGCTTCCTGGCGCCTGGGCATGGCCCCATCATTCCCGATCCGCTGCCCGCCATGCGCCGCGCCGTGGAGGAAGCGGAGGCCGGGCGCGAGCCGTCCGCCCTGACGCGGCGCGTCTCGGCCCTGGTCGGCCGGCTGACCGGGATGACCACCGGGGGCGCGGTGGGAGCGAAACAGATCGTCACGGCCTCCAGAAAGTAGAAGGGGGCGTCCAGACCAGCACCCGGACGCCTCTTCCCCTGCCGATCACACCCCCAGATACGCCTTGATGATGTCCGGGTTGCCCATCAGCTCCCGGCTGGGGCCTTCCTTGACCAGCTTGCCGAGTTCGAGCACGTATGTCCGGTCCGTGACCTTCAGCACCTGCCGGACGTTCTGCTCGACCAGCAGCACGGTCAGGCCCAGCTCTCGCAGCGAGCCGATCACGCGCATGACCTCGGCCACCACCAGGGGCGCGAGGCCCAGGCTGGGCTCGTCCATCAGCAGCACCTCGGGCTCGCTCATCAGCGCGCGGCCGATGGCGACCATCTGCTGCTCGCCCCCCGACAGGGCGGCGGCGGGCGAGGCCCGTTTCTCGGTCAGGCGCGGGAAGAAGTCGTAGACCTTCTGCAGGTTGACGGCACGGTTCGCCTTGGTGCGGGGCAGGTAGGCGCCCATCAGCAGGTTTTCCTCGACGGTCATCTGGCCGAAGAGCTGCCGGCCCATGGGCACGTGCGCCACGCGCATCTCGGTGATCCGGTGGGGCGGCACGCCGTTGAGATTCTGACCCCGGTAGGTGGCTGTACCTCCGCGAGCTTTCAGCATTCCAGACACGACCCGGAGGATGGTGCTCTTGCCCGAGCCGTTGCCGCCCACCAGCCCGACGAGTTCGCCCTTGTCGACGTGCAGCGACACGCCGAACACGACCTGCACCTCGCCATAGGCGACTTCGAGCCCCTGCACGTCCAGCACGCGCTCGCCGGGGGTGAAGGCGGGGCGGGTGGGGGGTTGGGGAGTGTGGGAGGTCATGGGCGGCCGCCAGAATTGGCTGTGAGCTTTGAGCGATGAGCGATGAGCAAGACGGGTGCCTGTTCATAGCTCATAGCCCATAGCTCATAGCCTGCGTATTCAATCATCGTCGTCCCCCAGGTAGGCGCGGATCACGTCGGGGTGGGCGGCCACGTGCTTCGGGTCGCCCTCCGCGAGCAGTTCGCCGAAGGCCATGCAGATCACGTGATCCGACAGGCTCATGATCACGTGCATGATGTGCTCGACCATCACGATGCCCAGGCCGGACTGCGCCAGTTGCCGCACCAGCGCGACCATCTCCTGCTGCGCGGGCGGGTTCAGGCCGGCGATGCTCTCGTCGAGGAACAGCATGCGCGGCTCCAGGGCCAGCGCCTTGGCGATCTCCAGGCGGCGGCGCCGGGCCAGGTTGAGCTGCGAGGCGGGCTGCGCGGCCCGGTCGGCCAGGCCCACGCGCTCCAGCACGTCATAGGCGTGATTCTCGGCGGCGCGGCCGCGCCTGTTCAGGAAAGCCGCCACCAGTACGTTTTCCAGCACGCTCAGGTCTTCGAAGGGCCGCTCGACCTGGAAGGTGCGTGCCATGCCCATCTTCGCCCGCACCTGCGGCTGCAGGTGGGTGATGTCGCGGCCGGCGAAGGTCACGCGGCCTTCGCTGGCGCGCACGAAGCCGGTCAGGGCGTTGAACAGCGTGGTCTTGCCGGCACCGTTGGGGCCGATCAGGCCCACGATCTCGCCGGGCCGCACCGCCAGACTGATGTCCCTGACCGCCACGACCCCGCCGAAGCGCACGGTGACGTGTTCGGCGCGCAGCAGCGGCTCGCCGGCCGGCGCATGGACGGGCTGGCCCCCGAAATTTACGAGTGCCGGGATGGTGGGCTGGGGCGCACTCATCTGGCCGTCCCCAGCTTGTTTCCGCCCCGCCGGAACAGACCCATGATGCCGTTGGGCGCGAACAGCGTCACCACCAGGATCAGCACGCCGTAGATGAGCAGGTTGGCGTTGGCGAACACGTTGCGGAAGACCTCTCCGAACACGGCCAGCAGGATGGCGCCGATGGCCGGCCCCTGGATCGAGCCGCGCCCGCCGATGATCGCCATCAGGGCGATCTGCACCGAGATGGGCAGCTCCAGCAGCGTGTGGGGCTCGAAGGCCTGCAGGTAGACGGCGTAGAGGGCGCCGCCGAGTGCGGTCAGCGCGGCGCTGATCACAAAAGCGATCACCTTCATGCGGGTCGGATCGATGCCCAGCGCGCGCGCACCATCCTCGTCCTCGCGCACGGCCTGCAGGGCGTAGCCCAGCCGCGAGCGGCGAATCAGGTGGGTGATCAGCAGGGTCAGGGCCACGAAGGCGAAGGCGAGCCAGTACTCGGTGCGCCGCTCGAACAGGTCGAAGCCCAGAAAGCGCGGCAGCTCGGGCATGAACAGTCCTTCACTGCCCCCCGTCCAGTCGGAGTTGATGGCGACCAGCCGCAGCACCAGGGCCACGGCGATGGTGGAGAGCGTGAAGTACGATCCCCGCAGCCGGAAGGTCAGCCCGCCCCACACCAGCGCGAGAAGAGCGGCGATGCCCATGCCGATCAGCGCGCCCCACCACGGCGCCACCGGCCCCCCGAAGAAGGCGGGCACCCGCTCCGGCGTGGCGAGGATGGTCATGGTGTAGGCGCCCATGCCCAGCAACGCCGCGTGCCCCAGGCTGATCTGCCCCGCCCAGCCGCCCAGGATGTTCCAGCTCATCGCCAGCCCGGCAAAGATAAGGGTGGACACCCCGAAGTTCAATGTCTTGCCGAACACCATCGGATACAGCGCCATGACCGCCAGCAGCGCCACGCTGAGCCACACGTTCCCGAAGGTCAGCGCGCGGGGCCGGGCGGGAGTGAGTGCGGCGGTCATCGGGGGCCTCGGACTGGACACCTTTGGCTATGAGCTCTGAGCTGTGAGCTCTGAACAGGCGCAGTCACGCTTTTGCTCAGAGCCCAGAGCCCAGAGCTCATAGCCCTCTGCCATCTGCCATCTGCCATCTGCATCCCGTTCATACCCGCTTCACCGTCTTCCCGAATAGGCCTTCCGGGCGCAGCAGGAGCACCAGCAGGAAGGCCACCAGGCCGTAGGCGTCGCGGTAGTTGTTCGAGACGTAGAACGCGCCCAGCGACTCGATCACGCCCAGCACCAGGCCGCCCACCACAGCGCCCGGCAGGTTGCCCAGGCCGCCCAGCACGGTCACGATGAAGGCCTTGGTGGTGTAGTTCTCGCCCACCGTGGGGAAGGCGTAGAGCAGCGGCATGAGCAGCACGCCGGCAATGGCGGCGAAAGCCACGCCCATCCCGAACACGATGGCCTGGATATGCGCCGTCTTGACACCCTGGAGTTCGGCCCCCAGCGGGTTTTGCGCGGTGGCACGGATGGCGCGGCCCAGCTCGGTGCGGTACAGGACGAAGTTCAGGGCGGCGATCGAGACGAGGGTGCCCAGCCCCGCCACGATCAGCGGAATGCTGAGCTGCACGCCGCCGAGCTGCACGGTCTGGGTGGCGTAGGCCACGTTGATGTTCTGCGGCTGCGCCCCGAAGGTGAGCAGCAGCGTGTTCGAGATGATCAGGCCCAGGCCCAGGGTCGCCAGCATGGACGCTTCGCTCAGCCGGTCGCCCAGCCGCGCGAGCACGACGCGCTGGATGAGGAAACCCAGCGCGAAGCCCACCGGCGCGGCCACCAGCAGGCTGAAATAGGGATCGAGATCGAAGGCGCGGAACAGCGCCAGCGTGATGAACATGCCGATGGCGAGAAAGTCCCCGTGCGCGAAGTTGATGACGCGCATGACGCCGAAGATCAGGCTCAGGCCGGTGCCGATCAAGGCGTAGAGGCCGCCCGTGAGCAGGCCCTGCGCGACCGTCTGGATGAGGGCGGTGGTCTGGGCTGAGTCCATGCAGTGCTCCTGGGATGGGGAAATGCCTGATCGGAGTGTTCTGGCGTATTGAGCGAGATGGAGGGTCTTCCCCCTGGCCACCGGGGATGGTTCGCTCCGCTCCACAGGACAAGGTGTTGCTGTGGCATGAAGGGATGCCGGGCCGCCCCGCCCGCCGATGGGACAGGGCGGCGGGCACCGGGGCTCAGCGCTCGAACTTGATGGGCTTGGGAATTACGGCCTTGGGGTACACCGGCACGAAGGCGCCGCCCTGCACCTGCTGCGCAACCATCGCCAGCGGATTCTGGTTCCTGAAGCCGTCGAAGTCCTTGAACTGGATCGGGCCGAACGAAGTGTTCATGGTCAGGCCGTTCAGCGCGGCCTTGACGGCCTCGCGGTCGGTGTTGCCAGCCTTGCGGACGGCCTCGGCGGCGACCAGCACGCCGGCGTAGGCCTGCGCGGCGTGGTAGCTGGGGTCGGCGCCGCCCAGCGCCTTCTTCAGATCGACGTTCAGCTTCTGGGTGCCGGCGTAGCGCAGCTGCGGAATCCAGGCGGTCGCGGTGACCACGCTCTCGGCGGCACTGCCCGCATCTTTCACGAATTCGGGCAGGGCGAAGCCGGCGGCGCCCCCGGCGAACAGGCGGGGCTTCACGCCGACCTCGCGCGCCTGGCGCATCAGGGCCACGGAGTCCTCGGCGTAGGAGACCATCAGGATGCCGTCGGGGTTTTTCGCCTTGATGCGGTTCAGCACCGGACGGAAGTCGGTCAGGCCCTTGTCGTAGCGCTGGTCTTCCATGATGGTGATGCCGTACTCCTTGGCGATGAGCTGCGCGGCGTCGGCTACGCTCTTCTCGAAGGCTCCGGTGCCGGCGATCACCGCCATGGACTTGAACTTGTTGTCGCGGAAGATGTTCAGGATTACCCGGGCGTACTCGGTGGCGGGCTGGTTCAGGCGGAAGATGTAGTCGGAGCCGGGCTTGGTGATGTCGTCGCCGCTGGAGGTGATGACCAGGTTGGGCACCTTCTGGCGGGCCAGGTACTGCGCCTGCGCCTTGACCAGCGAGCTGGAGTACTCGTTGATCACGATGGGCACCCCGGCGTTGACCAGCCGCTCGGCGGCGGCCAGGCCCTTATTTACGTCGCTGGCGTTGTCCTCCACGACCAGTTCGAGCTTCTTGCCCAGCACGCCGCCCTTGCGGTTGACTTCCTCGACCCCGACCTTGAAGCCGGCGAGTTGCATCTTGCCGAATTCCGCGAAGCGCCCGGTCACCGAGGTGATGGCGCCGATCTTGATGGTGCCCTGCGCCTGCGCGCTGCCGAGCATGAGGGTGGCGAGGAGGATGGCGCTCTGGATCGTGGGTGTACGCATGGGGGGCTCCTTGGGGACGTGGCGGGGCCACAGAGGGGGGCGGGAGGATGGAGGGTTCAGCTCCGGTGAGTCTGCACGGCCTGCGCGACCCTTCGCAGATGACCGCCCATGGCGGCCTCGGCAGCCGGGGGGTCGCGCTGCCGCAGGGCGCGTTCGATGGCGCGGTGTTCCTCGTGGCTGAGCCGCAGGTGCCAGGGCTCGTCGAGCAGCAGCCGCCCGGCCAGCCGCATCTCGCGCATCAGCAGCTCGGCGTGGCGGATCACGCGGGCATTGCCGCAGGTCTGCACGATGATCTGGTGGAAACGGGCGTCGAGGTCGCGGAACAGGCGGGGGTCGCCCACGGCCGCCGCGCCCTGGGCGTCGAGCACGCCGCGCAGGGCGGCGAGGTCAGTACTGGTCATGCGCTCGGCGGCCAGCCGAGCGGCCAGGCCATCGATACAGGCGCGCAGGTCGTACAGTTCCAGCACATCCGCCATCTCCAGCCGGGCGACCTCCACGCCCCGGCGCGAGTGCTCGACCGCCAGCCCCTCCCCGACCAACAGCAGCACCGCCTCGCGCACCGGCGAGCGCGAGACCTCCAGCTGCCGGGCCAGTTCCGGCACGCTCAGGCGCGAGCCCGGCGGCAACTCTCCGGCCAGGATGGCGGCGCGCAGGCGGTCGCGCACGAGATCGACGACGCGGGTGCTGGCGACGGGTTGCAGCAGACAGGCTCCTTTCAGGCAGGGAGGAGGGCGCTCGGGGCGGGGCGGTGGAACGCTCGGGTTGTGGAACAGGGTGAGTGTTACATGTAATGGGTGGCGACACAAGCGGGAATGCGGGGACGGTCGGGTAAAACCTTCACGTCCAGCCGTACTGACCCCCTCCCCACGTCCCCGTGCCGAGAACCCTGTCACGGTGCAGTGCGTCCTGTCCTTCGGGTACCGCCCTCTCGGGACCGGGCAAAGGCGGCGTTCCGTCACCCGACCGTCGGCCCCTTGACCCCGTGCCCCCCGAGACTCCACACTGATTCCCACAACCCGAAGGCAACGTTTGCCCCGTGGCACGACCACCTGCACACTCAGGACAGGTCGTGCCGCGCTTCTGTGCCGTCCCCACTCCCCCTGCCCCAGGAGGCCCGACCATGACCATCTCCAGCGTTTTCGACTCGCATCCCGCCGCGCAGCACGACCACACCCCGGGCTACACCGACCGGCTGGGCGCAGGGCTGGGCGAGACCGTGCGGCTGCGGGTGCGCGTGACCCTGCCCGTGACCTCGGTCAAGCTGCGCTTCGTGCGGGTGGGCGAAATCGAGACGGCCGTGGCCCGCGAGGTCTCCGGTTTGGCCGGCGAGGGCCGCTGGTTCGAGGCCGAGCTGCCCATCCATGACGCCCGGGTGCGCTACGCCTGGCAGCTGAACCTGGAGGGCGACCACCTCAACCTGACCCGCCTGGGCCTGCACCACACCCGGCGCGGCTTCCGCAACTGGTTCCAGTATCTGGCCGGCTACCAGGCGCCCGAGTGGGCCTGGAGCAGCGTCTTCTACCAGATCTTCCCCGACCGCTTCCGCAACGGCGACCCCAGCAACGACGTGCAGACCGGCGAATACCAGTACGCGGGGCGGGACGTCACGCACGAGGAGTGGCACACGCCGCTGGACGAGAAGGGCGACGTCCACGCACACTACGGCGGCGACCTGCAGGGCATCACGCAGGCGCTGCCGTACCTGAAGACTCTGGGCGTCACGGGCCTGTGGCTCACGCCCATCTTCGTTTCGCCCAGCAACCACCGCTACGACATCACCGATTACCGGCGGGTCGACCCGCACCTGGGCGGCGACGAGGCCTGGGACGAGCTGGCGCGGGCGGCCGACGAGGCGGGCGTGCGGATCGTGCTGGACGGCGTGTTCAACCACATGGGCAACGAGAACGCGCTGTTCCAGGCCGCGCTGGAGCGGGAGGACGCCCCGGAACGCGCGCTGTTCACCTGGCGCGACGAGGCCGGCAAACCGCCCTACCACGCCTTCTTCGACGTCCCGACCCTGCCCAAGATCGACTACCAGAACGAATTCGCCGTGCAGGAGTTCCTGGCCGGCGAGGAGAGCGTGGTGCGCCACTGGCTGCGGCGCGGGGCGGCCGGCTGGCGGCTGGACGTGGCCCACATGATCGGCGCAGGCGGCACCGACGAGGACAACCTGCCGCTGCACCGCGCCCTGAAACGCGCCGCCCGGCAGGAGAAGGGCGACGCCTACGTCTTCGGCGAACGCTTCTTCGACCCCGAGCACGCGCTGGACGGCCAGGGCGAGGACGCCGCCATGAACTACCACGGCTTCGGCCTGCCGGTCATGCAGTGGCTCAGCGGCGCCACCTACTTCGACGAGCCCAGCCGGCTGGACGGCCACGAACTGGTAGAGATCCTCTGGGACGCCTACCACGCCCTGCCGCCGCAGGTGGGCCTGAGCATGCTCAACCTGCTCGAATCGCACGACATCGGCCGCGCGCACTTCCGGCTGGGCGGCAACCGCACGCGGTTCCTGGCCGCCTTCACCCTGCTGATGGCCTACCCCGGCGTGCCCTGCACCTACTACGGCACGGAGATCGGCCTGAGCCAGAGCCGCGCCGGCAACATGCCCTGGTGCCGCGAACCCATGCCCTGGGACGAGGCGCAGTGGGACACCGGCCTGCTGGAAAGGGTGAAAGCGCTGATCGCCGTGCGCCGCTCGACAGAGGCGCTCCACCGGGGTTCACTGACCTTCCTGCACGCCGAGGCCGACGCGGTGGCCTTCCTGCGCGAGCTGACCGGGGCGGATGGCCGGACGAGCCGCGCCGTGGCCGTGGCGAGCCGCCGCAGTGAGGCCCACGAGATCACGATTTCTCTCCCAGACGGCGTCTGGCGCGACGCCCTGACCGGCGAGACCCTGACGGGCGGCGACGTGACAGTGGATGCCTCGAGCGGCCGGCTGCTGCTGCAGGGCTGAGGCTCCCCTGTCCGGAGACGGCCGACCACCCCCGCCCCCGGTGCTTTACACTTGTGCCACATGGCACATGCACCGGACGCAGCGTTGTACGCCCAATGGGTCGAACTTCTCGGCTGGCTCGACGCCGAGGCCGACCGCCTGGGCCTGAGCTTCGAGAAGGTCTCGGACTTCCCGGACTACATCTACCGCATGGAGCGGCCCTACGACCTGCCCACCACGGTCATGAGCGTGCGGTTGAACTCCGGCGGCCAGCCCCTGCTGGTGGCGGCGGTGAGCCCGCGCCACGTAGATCTGAAGGCGATCAGCCTGCGCTTGATGGGCGGCAGCAAGCACTGGCACCTGCACGCGGGCGAGACGGGCCTGCTGGAAGGCAAGCGGCCCTTTACCCGCGAGCGTCTGGCGAGCGTGCTGGACGGCGCGATGAGGGGCGTCGCCGTCTGAGGGCAGCGCCGGACGAGTCAACGTCGGGCCCGGCGGACGGAGATCAGGATTCAGAACACGGGGGAGGGTCGTCGGACGAGCCCTCCCCCCTTCGCTGAAACCCTGTTTTGACTGAACCGCCGCGTCTCCTTGCCTACCGCATCCCGAAGGCGATGAAGCCGGCGCCGATGCCGATCAGGATGCCGGCCAGCACCTCCAGATAGGTGTGCCCCAGCAGCACCCGCAGCGGCAGGGGCGCGAAACCCTCGCGCACCACGGCGCGCAGCTCGTCTACCAGTTCGTTGAGCAGCCGGGCCTGCTGGCCGCTGGAGTGGCGGACGCCCGTGGCGTCGTACATGACGATCAGGGCGAAGACCGCGCTGGCGGCGAAGAGCGGGCTGCCCAGCCCCTCGGTCAGGGCCACGCCGGTCGTCAGGGCGGCCACCATGGCGCTGTGGCTGCTGGGCATGCCGCCCGTTTCCATGAAGGCCGCCGGGCGCCAGCGGCGCTCGATCAGCAGGATCAGCAGCACCTTCAAGACCTGCGCGCCGGTCGAGGCGAGCACGGCCGTCCACAACCAGCGGTTGTTCAGCAGCTCAGTGAGCGTGTTCACCCAGAACTCCGGGGATCGGTGCGGCGCGTCTGTCTGCCTGGCGTTCGGCCGCCTGGACGGTGTTCGCCATCAGCTGCGCCACGGTCATGGGGCCGACGCCGCCGGGCACCGGGGTCAGGGCGCCCGCCACCTGGGACACGTCCGGGTGCACGTCACCGGTCAGGTGCGCCTTGCCGGCATCGTCCAGCACGCGGTTGATTCCCACGTCCACGACCACGGCGCCGGGCCTGACCATGTCCGGGGTGATCAGCCCGGCGCGGCCCACCGCCACGACCAGCACGTCGGCCCCACGGGTCACGGCCGCCAGGTCGCGGGTGCGGCTGTGGGCCAGGGTCACGGTGGCGTCGGCCCCCAGCATCAGCGCGGCCAGCGGGCGGCCGACCAGGGTGCTGCGGCCCACGATGACCACGACCTTCCCGGCCACCTGAACCTCGTAATGCGCCAGCAGGGCCATGATGCCGGCGGGCGTGCAGGGAGAGAGCGCCGGCTGGCCCGTCCAGAGGCGGCCCACGTTGACCGGGTGGAAGCCGTCTACGTCCTTATTGGGGTCGATGGCCTCCAGCACGGGCGCCGGGTCGATATGGCCCGGCAGCGGCAGCTGCACCAGGATGCCGTGGACGCCCGGGTCGGCATTGAGACCGGCGATCAGCGCCAGCAGCTCGGCCTGGGGGGTGGTGTCCGGCAGGGCGTGCACCGTGCCGCGCAGCCCGATCTCGCCGGCCTTCTTCGCCTTGCCGCGCACGTAGCTGACGCTGGCCGGGTCTTCCCCGACCCGCACGATGACCAGATGCGGCGGCGTGGCCAGCGCGGCGGCGCGCCGGGCGGTCTGGGCCAGCAGGGCCTCGGCGGCCGGTGGCCCGCTCAGGCGGGTCGCCAGCGCTGGGCTCACTCCTCGCCCCCGGACGGTGGGGGCGCAGCTGGCGCACTCATCAGGCTGCGGCTCAGCCCCCCCAGCACCCCGTTCACAAACTTGCCGCTGTCCTCGCCGCCGAATTTCCGCGCGATCCGCACCGCGCTCTCGATCACCGGCGGGTGGGGCTCGGCCGTGAACATCATCTCCAGCGTGGCCAGCCGCAGGATGTTCAGATCCGTCTGGGCCATCTGATCGAAGGTCCAGCCGCGGATCGTGCGGCGCAGCGTCTCGTCGATCTCGGCCTGGTGCTGCTTCATGCTGGCCATCAGTTCGTGGGCGAAAACCAGGGCCTCGTCGCTCAGGGCCACGAAAGTGTCGTCGCCCTCCCGCATGGCGCCCTCGGCGCGGGTGAAGGCGGCGTCCAGCGTCTGGTCACCGCGTTCGGCCTCGAACAGCGCGCGGAACACGAACTCGCGCGCGGCGCGGCGGGTGCCGACCGGGCGGGGGGCGCGCTCGCGGCGGCGGGTCATGCGCCCACCTGTGCGTGCTCCGCCCTTCCCTGCAGGGCCCTGCTCAAGCGCCCGGCCCTTTCGGCAGACAGACACCCTGCACCGTCACGTTCACGGATCTGACCTTCAGGCCGGTCATGAGTTCGATGTTCTCCTGCACGGCGCGCTGGGCCCGCTCCGCCAGGGCGACCAGATTCTGGCCGTACTCCACGTTCAGGCCGACCTCGACCAGCACGTCCGGGCCCTCACGGGTGACGCGCAGGGCGCGGGGGCGGCGGGTGTTGGCCTGCTGCCTGAGCACGTCGTTCACCTTGAGCGGCGCCGACGCGACCTCCGCACCCTCAATGCCGTCCAGGGTGGTGCTGGCGATGTCCAGCAGGACATGTTTACTGATTTCGACTTCCGGGGTTGCCATGCCTCATGCCTCCGAGCACGGATGAATCTCGCCGCGCCAATGCTCAGCAGTCTAGAGCATGGGCCCGCAGATGGGCCGGCTGCGGGCCGTCCGGGAGACGGGATTCCAGCCCCACCACGAGCCGGAAAGCCACGTGCACAGCGGTCTTCGGCTCACAGGCGCTTCGGGCGGTGCGGGGCTCAGACTGGAGGTGAGGTCGCCTCTTCCGGTGCGTCGGCCGCCAAAGGTTCCCCCTGTGACACCCCGACCCCGCGTTCCCGCAGTAGGGCCGAGAGGCCCGGCTCGTCCAGCACCGGCACCTCCAGCTCACGGGCGCGATCGAGCTTGCTGCCGGCGTCCTCGCCCGCGATCAGGTAGGAGGTCTTGCCGGTCACGCTGCCGGTCACGCGCCCGCCCGCCGCCTCCAGCTCGGCCTTCAGGGCGTCGCGGGGCCGCGAGAGGCTGCCGGTGATGACGAAGTTCAGCCCCCTGAGCTGCTCCCCGCGCACGGTCAGCGCCTCCACCGGGCTCAGCCCGGCCCCCCGCAGCCGGGCGATCAGGTCACGCATACTCGGGTCGGCCAGGGCGCCGGCCACCGACTGCGCGATCACGCCGCCCAGCCCGGGCACGGCCTCGATCTGCTCCGGCGTGGCGGCCAGCAGGGCGTCCAGGGTGCCGAACGCGCTCGCCAGCGCCTGGGCGTTGCGTTCACCCACGTGGCTGATGCCCAGGGCATTGATCAGTCTCCACAGCGGCCGGGTCTTGCTGGCCTCCAGCTGGCCCAGGATGTTCTGCGCCTTCTTGTCCCCGCCGCGCTCCAGGTTAGAGAGCTGCTCGGCCGTGAGCCCGTAGAGGTCGGCGGCGTCGCGGGCCAGGCCGGTCTCCAGCAACTGGGCGATCAGCTTCTCGCCGATGCCGCGCACGTCCATGGCCCCGCGCGACACGAAGTAGCGCAGGCGCTCGAACTGCTGCGAGGGGCAGGCGGGGTTGGGGCAGTAGGTGTTGGCGTCGCCCTCGGTGCGGACGGCGCCGTGGCCGCACTCGGGGCAGACGGTGGGGAAGGCGTAGGGCTGGGCGCCCGCCGGCCGCTTCTCCACGATCACCCGCATGATCTGCGGGATCACGCCGCCGGATTTGCGCACCACCACGGTGTCGCCGATATGCAGATCGAGCCCCTGGATGAAATCCTCGTTGTGCAGGGTCGCCCGGCTCACCGTGCTGCCCTCAATCAGCCGGGGCTGCAGGTGGGCCAGCGGGGCCAGCTTGCCGGTGCGGCCCACGTTGATGGAAATGCTCTCCAGCACCGTCTCGACCTCCTCGACCGGGAACTTGTAGGCGATGGCCCAGCGCGGCGCGCGGCTGGTGAAGCCGGCCTCCTGCTGCAGGGCCAGCGGGTCGAGCTTGAGCACGGTGCCGTCGGCGTCGAACTCGAAGCTCTGGCGCCGGGCGATCATACGGGCGTGGTAGTCGGCGGCGGCGCCCACCCCGCGCAGGGTCTCGGAATAGGCGCTGACCGGGAAGCCCTGCTCTCCCAGCCAGGCCAGCACGCCCGACTGGGTGCTCACCGGCACGCCGTCGCGTCTGCCCAACTGATAGAAGATGGCCCGGAGGTTGCGCGAGCGCGTGACCTCCGGGTCTTTCTGGCGCAGGGCGCCCGCCGCGCCGTTGCGGGGATTCTTCAACAGGGGCGTGCCCAGTTCCTCGGCCTGGGCGTTGTAGGCGGCGAAGTCGGCGCGGCTCATGTAGACCTCGCCGCGCACCTCCAGCTCGCCCCGGTGGCCTGGCAGGGTCGTGGGAATGCCGGGCACGGTCAGCACCTGGGCGGTGACCAGCTCGCCCACCGCGCCGTTGCCGCGCGTGGCCGCCCACTGCAGTTCGCCGCCTTTGTAATACAGGTTCACGCTCAGGCCATCGATCTTCAGCTCGCCCGTGAAGGTGAAGTCGTCCCAGTCGGTGGGCAGGTTCAGGGAGCGGGCCAGCTTCTCGCGCCACTCGCCCAATTCCTCGTCGGAAAAGACGTTGTCCAGGCTGGTCATGGGGGTCGGGTGGGTGACCGGCAGGAAGGCCGTGCTGGGCGCGCCGCCCACCGCCTGCGCGGGACTGACCCCGCCCGGCTCCTCGCCACCCAGCTCGGTCGCCGCCCGCCCGGCCCAGTCGGGATGCCCGGCCTCCAGCGCCCTGACCTCCCGCACCAGCGCGTCGTATTCGGCGTCGGGGATCAGCGGGGCGTCCAGTTCATGGTAGGCGCGGTTGTGCTGCGCCACCTCCCGGCTGAGGGCCAGATAGCGGTCGTAATCGGACGGAGCCATGCGCCGAGCCTAGCATTCAGGCGGAAAGTGGCCAGGGTCAAAACACAGTCAGACGCGCACGCTAGCCTGTCTGGGGCGCCACGCCCAGCGCTGGACCCCAGGCCCCACTGCACACCCGGTCAGACTGTACCCGCGGGGGTCTAGACACCCGCCGGTTTCCGTATACTCTTGTTCAGGCAACGCACATCAAAAGCACCCGGAGGAAACCCATGAAGAAATTCCTGACCCTGGCCCTCGCCATGACCACCACCCTCGCCGCCGCCCAGAACCTGCGCGTCGGCATGGCCTACGACGCCGGCGGCAAGTTCGACAAGAGCTTCAACCAGAGCGCCTACGAGGGCTCGCTGCGCGCCAAGAAGAACCTGGGCATCGAGGTCAAGGACTTCGAACCCAGCGACCCCAGCCAGGTCGTGCAGGGCATCCGCGGCTTCGCCAACGAGGGCTTCGACCTGACCATCGGCGTGGGCTTCGCGAACAACGCGTCCATCAGCCAGGTCGCCAAGGAAAACCCGGATCTGTTCTTCGGCCTGATCGACGACGTCTCGCCCCAGAAGAACGTGGCCAGCCTGACCTTCAGCGAGCAGGAGGGCAGCTACCTGGTGGGCTACCTGGCCGGCATGAACTCCTCGACGGGCGTCGTGGGCTTCGTGGGCGGCATGGACATTCCCCTGATCCACAAGTTCGAGGCGGGCTACACGGCCGGCGTGAAGGCCGCCAACCCCAAGGCGCGCGTCATCGCGCAGTACGTCGGCACCACCCCTGAAGCCTGGAACAACCCCGGCAAGGCCAAGGAAATCGCCGGCTCCATGCGGACGCGCGGCGCGGACATCATCTTCGCGGCCGCCGGCGCGAGCGGCAACGGCGTGATCGACTACGTCAAGCAGACGCAGTGCCTCAAGGCCGCCAACCTGCCCTCGGGCGTGAGCTTCGGCAGCAACAACTTCGCCAGCGTCGCCAAGAGCGCCAAGTACAAGGCGGCCTGCGCCGGCAACACCCGTCCGATGTTCTTCATCGGCGTGGACAGCAACCAGAACTACCTGGGCGACACCGACGGCAACGCCGCCACGCTGAACCACGGCATGACCTCCATGCTCAAGCGGGTGGACAACGCCGTGTACGCCCTGATCAACGACGTCAAGGCCGACAAGTTCAAGGGCGGCCAGCGCACCTTCGGGCTCAAGGACGGCGGCGTGGGCTACGCGGTCGACCAGTACAACAAGGCCCTGATCTCCAGCGCCCAGGTCGTGAAGGTCGAGGCCGCCAAGGCCAAGATCATCAGCGGCGCGGTCAAGGTGCCCACCAAGTAAGTCCAGGTCTGATCCAGAGGCGGCCTCCACGTGGGGCCGCCTCTTTTCGTGGGGTCGAGGGGGCTCCCCAGCCCAGGGCGTATCGGGCTCCGTCCAACCTCCGGACGGTGAACCTCCACGCCGCGTCGTAGCTCCCCCCGATCTGCCCCCGTGCAGAGGGCATCACTGTCCTCAACACCCCTCCGCCTGCCGCTCCTTACCACTGAGCCGCCCCGCTGGAGTCCTGGCCTCGCAATTGGACATTTGCTCACGTTCTGGCCCGGGGGCCGCTAGACTCCGGACGTGAAGCCGCAGCCCGAGCTGGCCCTGGCGATCATCCGGATCGCGGTCGGAGTCGCGTTCTGCTGGCACGGCTGGCAGACGCTGTTCACGACCGGGCTGCAGACCGTCACCCGGCAGTTCGAGGCCACGGGCGTGCCCCTGCCCCTGTTGACCGCGCCCACCACGGCGGTGCTGGAACTGCTGGGCGGGCTGCTGCTGGGCCTGGGGCTGGGCGCCCGTGGGCTGGCCGGCGCGCTGGCCCTGAGCACCCTGCTGGTGGGCGGAACGTCGGCCCTGGCGGGTGCCCTGCCGGCCCTCCGGCTGGAACTGTCGGCCCTGCTGCTGGCCGGCAGTCTGGCGGTGATGGTGGGCGGGACAGGGCGCCCCTCGGTCGAGGGCTGGCGGGCCGCCTCCCCATCGGCCACGCGCGGCTCCAGTGCGGTTCGGCGCAGAAAAGGCTGACCCGCAGGCCAGCCTTGAGGGCACGGTTCCGGTGACGCTCAGCGGACGTCGCCACCGCCCGGAACGCCCGCCGGCAGGGGCTGGCCGCGCTCGTCGACGACGTTCACGCGCGTGAAGGCGCCGTCCACGCGCACCAGCGTCCAGGGGCTGGTGAGCGCCTGGGTGGTGATGGCGCCGGGGGCCGGGGCGCGCACCTGCACCGTCAGGGTGAGCACGCCGCCGCTGGCGCTGGCGCCCAGCACCCTGATCCCGTAGCCGCCGGTCGCCCGCTGTCCCAGGAACACCCCGACGATGGTCGAGGAGCCCACCCGGGCCGCTTCGGGCACGCCGGTCTGCCGCCCGTAGGCCCGGGCATACAGGGCGCTGGCCTCGGCCTGGGTGGTGGCGAGCTGGACGCCGAAGGTCTGGACGGACGCCTGGGTTCCACTAGCAAGTTCGGTGACGTTCACGCGGGCTCCGGGGGTGGGGGGAGTAGGCACAGGAGCGGGGGCCGGTTTGGGGGGCACCGGCCGCCCAGGGCTGGGCACCACTGCGCCGGGAACGACCGGGAGGGACACCACGTTGGGCAGGATGTAGAGCCCGGTACGCAGGTATTCCTGGGCGGCCGGCTCGACGGCCAGGGGCGCGTCGGGCAGGTTGGACTCGGCCAGCACCGCCACGGCCAGCGGCCCCTGACCCAGCAGGGCGCGGCTCAGGGCGGTAGCCTCGGCGGCGTTCAGGTTCCCGGCACCGTCCAGACCGGCCACGGCCTGACCGCCCACCCGGCCATTCACGCCCGCGAGCCTCGTCCAGCGGGCGCCGTCGGTGTAATAGACCGCGGCGACGCTGCTGTCGCTGGCCCGGACATCGAAGGTGCCGGCCGCGCTGGAAGTCACCGCGATCTTCGGGCCCATCGCCGTGGTCGGCAGGCGGTAGGTGGCCTTGCCGTTCACGCTGAGGGTGCCGGGCACGGCCACCGGGTCGCTCACCTGCGCGCGCAGCTCCACCGTCTGCCCGCCCAGGCGCAGGCTGCTGCTGCTCCCACCCAGCGTGCCGTAGACCCAGACCACCCGCTCCTGGGTGCCCCCATACAGCAGGGCCTCGTGGACTTTCAGCTGACCGGGGCCTGTCATGGAACACCCGCTCAGCAGCCCGGCGGTCAGGACTGCTGCAGACGACACACTTCTCTTCATGGAGTCAGCTTAGGCAGTGTGTCTGACCGCCGACTGAAGTGCGCCTTTAGACAACTCCCATGTGGAAGGCGGCCTTCTGGACGAGTGCTGTCTGGAGGTGGCCCACGTTCGAATTGGAGCTCAGGGTCGTGAGGGGCACTATCTGTGGGGGGGAACGGTTCCCACCCTCTCCCCCATTCCTCTCGGCTGCGGGGAACTTCGACCTTCGGACGGAGAAGGGACGGCTCGACGGCGGAGCGGTGGACGCTGGACTAGACGGCGTCCACCCGGCGGTCGTCCGCTGCCGTCGCCAGCAGCTCACGGGCGTGCTGGATGGCCGCGTCCGAGGTGTTGCCGCTGAGCATCCGGGCGATTTCGGCCAGGCGTTCCTCGTCGTTCAGGCGCTCGACCCGGCTCACCGTGCGGCCGTCCGCCACGCTCTTCACCACCCGGTAGTGCTGGTCGGCGCGCGCCGCGATCTGCGCCAGGTGGGTCACCACGAAGACCTGACGGCTGCGGGCCAGGCGCTGCAGCTGCTCGGCCACGGCCACGGCGGCCGAGCCCCCGATGCCGGCGTCCACCTCGTCGAAGACCACGGCGGGGGTATCGGCGCCCAGCACGGTGCTGATGGCGAGCATCACGCGTGAGAGTTCACCGCCCGAGGCGACCTCGGTGAGCGGGGCGAGTTCCTCGCCGGGGTTCGCCGTGAAGTGCAGGGTCACGTCGCTCAGGCCGTGCGCGGTGGGTTCGGGGGCCGCGCTCAGGCGGAATTCCAGGCGGGCGTGCGGCATCCCCAGCTCGCGAATGACCCCGATCAGCTGCCGGGCGAGCGGCCCGGCCCGCTGCTCGCGTGCCCGGTCGAGGGCCCCGCCCAGCCGCGCCACCGTGTCGAGCAGCCGCTCCACCTCCTGATCCAGACTGCCGGCGTCCTGCTCGTCGCGGGTCAGGGCGGCGAGTTCCGCGTTCACCTGTTCCTGGAAGGCCAGCACGTCCTCCAGGGTCGGGCCGTACTTGGCCCTCAGGCGGCTCAGGGCGCTCAGGCGGGCCTCCACGCGGGCCAGCTCCTCGCCGTCCGGGGCGCTGTCCTCGGCCACGCCGCGCAGCTCGCCGACCACCGCCTGCAGGCTGTCCTGGGCGGCCCGCAGTTCCTGCTGCAGCTCGGCGCTGGTCGGGTCGTAGCGGGCGCCGGCGTTCAGCGAGCGGATCGCCTCGCTGAGGTAGCCCAGGGCGTTGTCGTCGGCGTCGGCGAGCAGGCTCAGCGCCCCCGCCGCCCCCTGCGCGATGGTGTCCAAGTTTGCCAGCCGGGTCAGGTCGGCCTGCAGGGGCTCCTCCTCGCCGGCCTGGGGCGAGATCTCGGCGAGTTCGGTGGCCTGGAACTGCAGCAGGTCGAGCTGCCGCGCCCGTTCCCGCTCGCTGGCGCGCAGGGCGTCCAGGCGGGCGCGGGCCTCCTGCCACTGGCGGTAGGCCTGGGCATAAGCCGCCAGCGGTTCCGGCAGCTGCTTGTCCAGCAGCGCCCGCTGGTTGGCCGGGCTGAGCAGGCTCACCGCGCTGTGCTGCCAGTGGATGGTCAGCCGGGCCTGCGCCCAGTCCTGCAGCTCGCGCACGCTGACCACCTCGCCGTCCAGGCGGGCGGTGCTGCGGCCCTGGGCGTTCACCTTGCGGCTGGCGGCCTCCTCGTCCCAGAAGCCCGTGACCAGCAGGTGCTCCTCGCCGCTGCGGATCAGGTCGGTGTTCGCCCGCGACCCCAGCAGCAGGCCCAGCGCGTCCACGATGATGCTCTTGCCCGCGCCGGTCTCGCCCGTGAACACCGAGAATCCGGGGCTGAAGTCCAGCGCCAGTTCACGGATGGTCGCCAGGGAACGCACCTCCAGCCGGCTGAGCAGCGGGCCGGCGGCCGGGGCCAGGACAGCCTCTGGAAGTGGTTCGGCAGCTTGAGGGGGGCGGGGGGCGCGGGCCTTACGGGTCACGCCTCCGAGTGTAATGCCTGTGCGTGGGCCCATCTGGAGCGTATCTCGGATTGCGCGGGGGGGGCCGGCACCGGTTCCGCCCTTGAGTATGAATCGACCGTTACATTCCCCCCACGATTGCCAGCACGGCGCCGCCGAGAATGCAGCGACGTGCTGCCTGCCGGACGTGGCCGGTGACTGGAGGGCCTGGAGGGCGGAGGTGGAGTGGAGCCGACCGCCGGGCCACCGGCACCGCCGGGGGCAGGCAGCCCCAAAAGGAGCATCTGATGACCAACACTTCAATGGCTGGCGTGAGCAAGCGCAGTCTCGTGCTGCTGGGCGGCCTGGCGGCCCTGGCGCTGAACAAGGACACCCGGTGGGGCCTCGTGAGCGGCACCCGGCAGGTCTGGCAGGGGGCCGGCGTGGCCCTGGACGAGCGGGTCAGGCCGGCGCTCGCCCAGGCCGCCACCCAGGCGCAGGAGCTGGCGCACGAGGCGGCGGCGCGTGGGGCCTCGACCCTGGATACCCTGCGGGAAGAGACCCCGGCCCGCGCCCAGTCGCTGCTGAGCAGCGCCCGCTCGGCCGCCGGGGAGCTGGCCCAGTCGGCCCAGGAACGGGCCGCCACGCTGCGAGGGGAAGCGCAGGAGATCGGTGGCGCGCAGTCCGAACACGCCCGCCGCGCCCTGATCGGCGCCCGGAAGTCGGCCGGCGAGACCCTGGACGAGGTGGTCAAGCCCGCGCTGGTTCAGGCCCAGGGCGCCGGGCTGGGCCTGCTGGCCGAGGTCAAAGACCGCGTTCAGGACGTGCTGGGCGAGAGCGCCGACACGCTGGAAGGCCGGCGGCGTCAGGCCGAGAAGCTGCTGGGCCGGGCCCGGAGGAGCGCTGAACGCGAACTGCGCTCGGCCCGCAAGGAGTGGCAGCCCCGGAAACTGGAAAAGGCCATCGACCGCAAGGTGGCGGGCCTGCAGAAAGACCTGGGGCGCGAGCTGAAGCTGCTGGAGAAGCAGGCGCGTCTGGCCCGCCGGGATGACCGCCGGGGCGGGCGCGGTGGCCTGGGTGGCGGGCTCCTGACGGTCGCGCTGCTGGGCGGCGGCGCTGTGGTGCTGGCCCGCGTTCCCGCCGCGAGGCAGGGCATCCTGTCGGCCGTGGGCGGCGTGAGCCCGGAAGCGGCCGAGACGCTGCGCCGGGCGGGACGCAACATCCGCAACATCGTCGGCTCCGTGTGGATGGAGCGGCTGGAGGAACCCAAAGCGTCGCCGGCCGCCACCGCCGCGGGCCAGACCGGCAGCTCCTACGGCGCGTCGCCCCCGCAGGCCACTCCGAAGGGCGAGTCCAACGGGAGCAAGGAAGACAGCCCGAAGAACACGGCCAACGACGCCGGCGGCAAGCCCGGCGGCCAGAACCAGACGCCCATCAACTGAGCGGTCACTGAGCGGTGTGGCAGCGACGGGGAGCCGGTCAAAGGCTCCCCGGTCTCGTTTTGCGGTGGTGGCGCACTCCCCATTTGTTCGGCCATGCTGGACGTCGGGCGAGGCAGGAGAGCCTCCGGGTTCCGGCGTGAGCTGGCCTTTGAGGGAGTAGTCCGCGAATGGGCAACGTGCGGAACCGCTTTGTCTGGGACGTCACTTTCAGCAGGCAGGGGAGCGGCCGTGATCGGACGGTCGCGGCGCCCGCTTCCCCCCTCTCCGCCTCACTGCGGGGCGCTGTTGTTCCCAGGAGCGTAACAAACTCTCGTTTGGCTGGAAGCGCTTCCTTATGGACAATGCAGGCCAGTAAGCCACGCAGTACACCGCTTCGCCGCGCCATGCCGGGTGTCCATGCCCGCACCAATGAAGGAGTGCTTCCCATGAGCCTGACCGCCAGCAACCCGCTTGCCGACCTGGGCATTGAATCCGCCACCATCCACCTCAATCCCGGTGTCGACCAGCTGTATGCCGACGCTGTCCGTCTGGGCGAGGGGGTGCGCGCCGCGACCGGGCCGCTCACCGTTCGCACCAACAAGGCGGGGCGCAGCCCGAAAGACCGCTTCATCGTGGAGGACGACCTCACCCGCGACAAGGTGTGGTGGGGCGGCTTCAACACGCCGACCCCGCCCGAGGTCTTCGACCGGCTGCTGGCGAAGATGACCTCCTACGCCGCGGGGCGGGAGCTGTTCGTGCAGCAGGTCTTCGCCGGCACCGATCCCGCCTACCGGATCGGGGTGCGGATGGTCACCGAGATGGCCTACCACAGCCTCTTTATCCGCAACATGTTCGTGCGGCCCAGCCCGGCCGAGCTGCAGGATTTCCAGAGCGACTGGACGGTGCTCAACATCCCCAGCTTCCGGGCCGACCCGGCCGTGGACGGCGTGCGGAGCGACACCTTCATCCTGGTGAACTTCACGCGCCGGATGATCATTGCGGGCGGCACCCAGTACGCGGGCGAGAACAAGAAGGGCATCTTCAGCGTGCTGAACTTCCTGCTGCCGGATCAGGGCGTCATGCCCATGCACTGCTCGGCGAACGTGGGCGAGGCGGGCGACGTCGCCCTGTTCTTCGGCCTGAGCGGCACCGGCAAGACCACCCTGAGCGCCGACCCCGGCCGCCGGCTGATCGGCGACGACGAGCACGGCTGGACGGGGAGCGGGGTGTTCAACTTCGAGGGCGGCTGCTACGCCAAGGTGATCCACCTGAACCCCGAGGCCGAGCCGATCATCTACCGCACCACCCGCACCTACGGCACCGTGCTGGAGAACGTGGTGCTCGACGAGCAGGGCGTCCCCGACCTGAACGACGGCTCGCTGACCGAGAACACCCGCAGCGCCTACCCGATCGAGGAGGTGGACAACCGGCAGCCGGGCAGCGTCGGGGGCCACCCGAAACACGTGGTGTTCCTGACCGCCGACGCCTTCGGTGTGCTGCCGCCCATCAGCCGGCTGAGCCCGGAGCAGACCATGTACCAGTTCATCTCCGGCTTCACGGCCAAGATTCCCGGCACCGAGGAGGGCGTGTCCGAACCCAGCCCGACCTTCAGCACCTGCTTCGGGGCGCCCTTCATGCCGCGCCACCCGGGCGAGTACGCTCGGCTGCTGGCCCAGAAAGTGCAGGCCAGCGGGGCGCAGGTCTGGCTGGTCAACACGGGCTGGAGCGGCGGCATGTACGGCCAGGGCCAGCGCATGAGCATCGCCCACACCCGCGCGCTGCTCAGCGCCGCGCTCTCGGGTGGGCTGGACGGCGTGGCGTTCGAGCGCGAACCCTTCTTCAACCTGGAGATTCCGACCGCCGTGCCGGGCGTGCCGGCTGGGGTGCTCAACCCGCAGCAGGCCTGGGCCGACCGGGACGCCTACGCCCACACCGCCCGCAAGCTGGCCCGCATGTTCCGCGAGAACTTCCGCCGCTTCGAGGACGGCGTGGACAGGGCCGTGACCGAGTCCATGCCGAACCCCGACGCCTAGAAGGGCGGGACGCCTCCGGAGGGCGTGCAGGGTGGCAGTGGTGGAGAGCCTTCAGTGCGTCCATGATGACGAGATCTGGGTTCACAGCGGAATGACCGGCGGGACGGACGGAGACGGGCTTCGTCCGCCCGCTGCCGCGCCGAGCCTGACGTCCGGCTGACAGAGGGCGCCGACCATGGCCTCAGCACGCTCACCGTCTGACACCGCACCCCCAGGAGGCAACGATGACCATCCTCAGCAGCGCGCCCCTTCAGCCGGACGTCAAGTCCAGGCCCGACCCTGAGTCCCTGCCCGTTGCCCGGACAGGCGACGACTCGCTGGTCACTCTATCCAACCCTGATCACGAGGAACGCCACCGCACTCAGCGGGGAGGGCTCTGGGTCAGTGCCGTCCTCGCCGTCCTGGCCGGTGTGGCGCTGCTGCAGGGGGCCATCCTGGTCGGCCTGCTGCTGGTGGCCGCCCTGTCGGTGCTGCTGCTGGCCGGGAATCAGCACCGCTGGGCGGGCCTCCAGCGCGGCGGCGGTGGGGGCTGGGTTCCCGACGGCGGGTCGTCCAGCGGATCGTCGGGTGGTCAGTCGGGCGAGTGTGGCGCCAGCGACGGGGGCAGCGGCGGCGGGTGCGGCGACTGATTCCGGGAGTCTTCCCTGCCGCCGCGCAACGTCCAGCCTTCAGCGCCGAAAGCAGAATGGGAAAGGGAGGTGGGGTCATACACCCTCACCTCCCTTCTCGCCTTTTCGGGCGGTCGTCCAGCTACGGCTGGGCCTACTCCTTCACGCCGCCCGCGACCGCGCCGCCCACGAAGAACTGCTGGAAGCCGTAGAACAGGGCGATGATCGGCAGGGCGCCCAGCGTGGAGGCCGCCGCGAAGATGCCCCATTTGGTGCTGAACTGACCCGTGGTAAACGAGCGCAGCATGACCCCCACGGTCCACTGCTCCACGCCGGTGAGCAGCACGTTCGCCAGGATGAATTCGGCGTAGGTGCCGATGAACTGGTTCAGGAAGATGAACACCATGATCCCGCCCGAGAGCGGCAGCACCACGCGCAGGAAGGTCTGCCAGCGGGTCGCGCCGTCGACCATCGCGGCTTCCTCCAGGGACTCGGGCAGGCTTTCCACGTAGCCCTTGAAGATCCAGGTGTTGAAAGCGATGGCGCCGCCCGAGTACGCCAGGATCAGGCCGGTGAAGGTGTTGCCCAGGCCCAGATCCGTGAGCAGTTTGTAGACCGCGACCAGGGCCAGGAACACCGGGAACATCTGGATGAAGATGAAGAACAGCAGCATCTGGAAGCGGCCGGGGAAGCGCAGGCGGGCCATGGCGTACCCGGCGGTCGTGGACAGGACGATGGCCAGGATGCCGGTGACCCCGGACACGAACAGCGTGTTCCGCACGGACAGCAGGAACTTGCTCTCGTTGCCCGAACCCGTGAACTGGGCCGGGGTCATGAACACGACCAGCAGCACCAGCGACCCGACCAGCAGGCGCATGGCCCAGGTGCGGACGCTGGTCTGGCCCAGGCTGTCGCGGCCCAGGCGACGCACCAGGGCGGCCAGCAGCACCACGGCCAGCGCGGCGCCGCCGATCACCGCGACCAGCAGCTGCCAGCCCGGGATGGTCACGCCGTCGAACAGCTTGCCGAAGTTCTCCAGGCTCAGGACACTCAGGTTGGGCAGCATCCCCGAACGGTAGAGGATGTTCGGATTGCTGAAGTCCGGGAAGGCGAAGAGGCTGTTGCGGGGGTCGAAGGCCGCGATCAGCACGTACAGCAGCGGGTACACGGCCGTCAGCACGACCAGGATCAGGAACAGGTGGGTGAGCTGATCGCCCAGCACCGCGAGGTAGCTGATCTTGCGCCCGGTGCGGGCCTCCCCGATCTTCTGCCCCGCCAGGCTGAGCAGCGCGAGCACCCCGCTGGCGGCCAGCAGGAACAGCAGGAAGCGCACCCAGCCGCGCTCGACGAAGTAGATGGTGAAACTCTTCTGGCGCCCGGCCATGTTGCGGTTCAGGAAATAGGCCAGCACGATCAGCCCGAGCACGATCGCGGCGGTGACCAGCCAGGGCAGGGCGCGGCGCAGTGGGCCGGGCTCGCGGTGGACGTAGCCGCCCGGAGGCAGTTGGGACGGAGCGGCGGTCATTTGCGGGCCTCCTCGAACACCCCGGCCGCCTTGAAGTTCACGAGGCTGATGGCCAGGGTCAGGAAGAAGATGATCAGGGCGATGGCGCTGGCGAGCGAGAAATTCTGCCCGCCGCTGGACACGAACGCGGTGTTATAGCCCCACGAGAGCAGGATGTCGGTGCTCTGCGCGGTGCTCTCACGGCCTTCCTGGGCGGGGCCGCCCGCCGTGAGCAGGTAGATGATCCCGAAGTTGTTGAAGTTGAAGGCGAACCCCGAGAGCAGGATGGGCGTGAACGAGGTGCGCAGCAGCGGCAGCGTGATGTTCACGATCTGCTGCCAGCGGCTCGCGCCGTCGATGCTGGCCGCCTCGTACAGATCGTCGTTGATGGTCGACAGGGCGCTGATGGTCGCGGTCATCATATAGGGGAAGCCCAGCCACAGGTTGACCAGCAGGATGCTGATCTTGGCCCACAGCGGGTCGTTCAGCCAGGGCACGGCCACGAAGCCCAGCAGCCCCAGGGTCTTGTTCACGATGCCGAACTGCTGGTTGAACAGCGCGACCCACATCTGCACGCTGATCACCGCCGGAATAGCCCAGGGCAGGAAGAGCAGCGTGCGGTAGATATTGCGCCCCTTGAGGCGCTTGTTGTACAGCAGGATGCCCAGGATCAGCCCGGCGACCGCGTTGATGATGATGGTGCTGAAGGCGAAGACGATCGTCCAGATGAAGACCGGCAGCAGCGCGCGGCTGGCCTTGCTGAAGATCTCCTGGAAGTTCTGCAGGCCCACGTACTCGTAGCGGTTCAGGCGGGTGGCGGCCGCGACCTGCACGGCGGCGGGCACGGCCGTCCGGAGCGTGACCGTGTTGCCACGCACGCTGTCGACCAGTTGCCGGTAGGGCACGGAGGCGTCTTCGTCATAGAGCACCAGGGTGGCCCCGGCACAGCTGGGCGCGGCACACTTCAGGAACTCGCTGAGCGGCTGGTCGGCTCCCACCTCCGGCAGCGTCACCACGCGGCGGTCGGCGCTGAGCGTGGCGGTGGTGCGGGAGGCGCTGTCCGGGTTGCCACTGTTGGCGCCGGAGTAGTTCGTGAAGGCGTAGTTGACGGTCAGAACCACCGGCAGCACGGTGAAGGCCAGGATGAACACCAGCGCCGGGAACAGGTACAGCCAGTTGGAAATCCAGGGAAAGAGCCGGGAGGTCAGGGGCGTGAGCACCAGCAGGGCCGCCAGGATCCAGACCAGGATCATGTATGGGGGGGCGGTCGGCGCGATCTGCGCGGTCAGGCTGGACAGCAGCCAGCCGATCAGACCACAGATGGCCAGCAGGGCACTCAGGATCCCCACGGCGATCAGCACCCCGGCGGCGCCCTGCGGGGGCACGGTCGGGCGCGCCTTGGTGGGCGGACGCATCGTTTCGATCATGGCTGTCGTGAACCTCCAGGGTGTGATTGGCGGTCATTGTGATCGCGTCACGTTCAGACTGCAAGTGCTGGCTTGCGATCAGGCGCAGTTCTAAGGAAATCTCCGCCCCGCTCAAGCGCCCTGCCCGCTACCGGGTGTTCGGGGCGCCGTCCTATGGAATGTCCAGCGCAATGCACAGTCCAGCCAATGCAAAGTGAAGCAGGTGACGACACAACTTCATGCTGTGTCGTCACCTGCCGTGACGCCGGGTGATCCGGGGGCGGGCTGAGGGCGCCCGCTGGCCCGGACACCCGCTTTACTTAATGTTGCCGTTGATCTCTGCGACAGCCTTGTCCAGGATCTGCGAGTAGTTCTGGTTGGCCTTCTGCACGCTCTGGGCCACGGCGTTGCTCCAGGGGCCCCACACGGCGCCCATCTGGGGCACGTTGGGCATGGGGGTGCCGGCCGAGATGGTCTTGCCGAAGCCCACGACCACGGGATCGGCCTTGAGCTTGGTGCGGGCGCTCAGGCTGACCGGGATCCGGCCGCCGGCCTTGTTGAAGGCCACCTGGGCGTCGCTCGTGGTGATCTGCTTGGCGAACTGCGCGGCGATCGCCTTGTTCTTGGAGTAGGCGTTGAGCATGGTGCCCTGCACGCCCACGAAGGGGCTCCACTTGCCGGTGGCGCCGGGAGGGGTCGGGAAGGCGGCGATGCCGTAGTCGATGCCGGCCTTCTTGATGTCGCCCATGTCCCAGGGGCCGGTGAGCAGCATCGCCAGGCGGCCGTCCACGAACGCGCTCTTGGCCGCGCCGCCGTCCACACCCTCGGGCACCAGGTTGTACTTGTAGCGCAGGTCGTTCAGGAAGGCGCTGGCCTTCTCGGCGCCGGCGTTGGCCAGGCCCACGTCCTTGACGTTCACGGTGCCGCCCGTGTTCTTGAACACGTAGCCGCCGAAGGAGCTGACGATGCCGTACTGCATGTAGGCGTTGCTCAGGTCAGCCAGGTAGCCGAACTTGCCGCTGCCGGTGTTCTTCTGGGCGACCGACAGGAACTGCGCCCAGGTGGTGGGGGCAGTGGGAACCAGCTTCTTGTTGTAGATCAGGGCGACCGACTCGGCGAACATGGGCAGCCCGAACAGCTTGCCCTGGTAGGTCATCGCGCTCACGGCGGTGCGGTCGAGGTCGGTCTTGGAGGTGACGTACTTGTCCATCGGCTCGATCACGCCGGCCGCCGCCAGCTGCCCGAGGCGATCCTGGGGCAGGGTGGTGACCAGATCGGGGCCCTGGCCCTTGGGGCCGCTCTGGATGAGCTTGTCGGGGATCTGATCGAAGGGCACGCTGACCAGGTTCACGGTGTTGCCGGTCTTGGTCTTGAAATCAGCGGCCTGCGCCTTGAGCCAGGTCAGCTCGGCGTCGCCGAAGTGCGTCCAGACCGTAATGGTGGCGGCGCCAGCTTGGCCCAGCAGGGCAAGGGACAGGACAGTCAGTGCTCTTTTCATATCACTCCTCGGGTTGGCGATTGGAATCGCTTCCAAATTACAGGGATGCCTTCATTCAGTGCCTGGGCACTGAACCTGTTTGAGCACCATCGGCTCACACTTCTCGGTTGCTCGTCCGCATTATAGAAGGCCGCACCTGACTTGACAATGATCTGATCTCGCACTTTTGAGCGCCCCAGTGACGGCTCTGTAGCATCTCTCCCTATTCATTCGGGTGGCCGGTGACTCATCACTCGTTTCCGCAAGAATGTGGCCCAACGGGCTGGTCGTCCAGCAGGCCGGACTGAGCCAACACCCTTCCCTGGCAATAGATCTTTATCCTCTGAGGGCCTCCTTCGGGCCCGGAGGCTCCGCGACCGGCGTCCGGGCAGAGAGATCCCGCAGCCCATCTCCACTTCGCCTGCGCCTGGCCTGCACCACGCCCGGAGCCCGTATGCTGGCCGGATGACACGTCCCTCCGAGCGTCCCCCCGGCGCCGTCAATCCTGCGCGCGAACTGGCGGTGCGGGTGCTCCATCAGGTGCTGACCGACGGCGCCTTCGCCGCCCCCGCCCTCGACACCGCGCTGCGGGCCGCCCGCCTGCCCCCCCGCGACTCCGGCCTGGCCACCCATATCGTGTACGGCACCCTGCGCCGCCTGATGTCGCTGGAGGCGGCCCTGGCTCCGCTGCTGCAGGGCGCGACCCACCCCAAGACCCGCTCCGTGCTGCTGGCCGGCAGTTTCGAGAAGCTGTTCCTGGGCACCCCCGCGCACGCGGTCGTGAGTGAATACGTGAACCTCTCGCGGCTGGCCCGCATGGCGCCCTCCGGGCTGGTCAACGCCGTGCTCCGCCGGGTCGAGCGGGTGGCCCAGGCGCCCGAGTCCGAGCTGCCGGGCTGGATGGAAGACACGGTGCGGCGGGTCTACGGCCCGCAGGCCGACGCCATCTTCGCCGACCTGCTGGAGCCCCAGCCGCTGTGGCTGAGCCTCTCGGACGCCGGGGTGGCGAGCCTGCGTGAGGAGGGCAGCGCCGTGACGCCCGGCCCACAGGGGGTCGACCGGGTGGAACTCTCGCGGCCCCTGCGTGAAACGGACGCCTTTCAACTGGGCGACGCCCAGCCCATCAACCCGGCCAGCCTGGCCTGCGTGGACGCCCTGGGCAACGTGAGCGGACGCCCGGTGTACGACCTGGCGGGCGGCGCCGGCGTGAAGGCGGCCATGCTCGCAGCCCGGGGCGCCAGCGTGACCTCCGTGGACGTCACCCCGCGCAAGCACGACCTGGCCCGCGCCAACCTGAAGCGGCTGGGGCTCGCGGCGCAGTTCGTCACCCATGACCTGACCAGGCCTCTGGACGCGCCGGGCGCTCCCCTCGTGCTGCTGGACGCCCCCTGCACGGGCAGCGGCACCCTGCGGAGCCATCCGGAAATCAAGCTGCGCCTGACTCCGGACGCCGTGCAGGAGATGGCCGAGCTGCAGCGGCAGCTGCTGCCCAACGCCGCCGCGCTGGTCTCCCCTGGCGGCGTGCTGGTGTACTCCGTGTGCTCGCTCGCGCCGGACGAGGGCGCCGGCGTCGTCGAGGCCTTCCTGGCGACGCACCCGGAGTTCCAGGCCGAGGCCGTGCCCGACATCGAGGTCGAGCACGTGCCGTCGGGGCCGGGCCTGTTGACGGTGCCGGTGGACGGTGTGGACGGGTTTTTTATCGCCCGGATGCGCCGCTCGACCTGAGACCCTCCAGCTTTTATCCGCCCAGCGCGGCGTCCAGCGCGATCTCGATCATGGCGTTGAAGGTCAGCTGGCGCTCCTCGGCGGTCGTTTCCTCGCGGGTCACGAGATGGTCGCTGATGGTGAGCACGGTCAGGGCCTTCACGCCGTGCTTGGCGGCCAGCGTGTACAGGCCGGCCGCCTCCATCTCGACCGCCAGCACGCCGTAGTCGGCCCAGATTTTGTACTGGTCGAAGTCGTCGTGGTAGAAGGTGTCGCTGCTCATGATGTTGCCCACGTGCGTGGTGTGGCCGCGCTCCCGGGCGATCTGGTGGGCGCGCAGCAGCAGGCCGAAGTCCGCGATGGGCGCGAAGTTCTTTTCGCCGAAGCGGATGTTGTTGATGTTGCTGTCGGTGCAGGCCGCCTGCGCCAGCACGATGTCGCGCACATGCACGTGGGGCTGGTAGCTGCCCGCCGTGCCCACCCGGATCAGGTTCCGGCAGCCATAGCCGGTGATGAGTTCATGCACGTAGATCATCGAGGAGGCGATGCCCATGCCGGTGCCCTGCACGCTGATCCTCTGGCCCTTGTAGGTGCCAGTGTACCCGTGCATCCCGCGCACGGTGTTGTGCAGCACGGGATTCTCGAAGAAGGTCTCGGCGATGTGTTTGGCGCGCAGCGGGTCGCCGGGCAGCAGGACGGTCTCGGCGATCTGGCCCGGTTCGGCGTTCAGGTGAAGACTCATGAGGGGCAGGGTAGCAGGGGGCGGCCGTTCCGGGAGCGGGGGGCCGGGGGCGACAGGCCCGGACACGGTGCCCGAATGCTCATCAATGGCGAGGACACTTCCGGTGAACTGCGGGGAGCCGACCCGAATACGTCCATCTGGGACACCGTGCCCGTTCACCCCGTCCGCCGTTCGAGCCCAGCCTCGCCCCTCAAGGTGGATGAAACCCCGTGCAGATCGGCATTCGGGGCTGAGCGGTTTGGAGAATGTCCGCACCGTCGACTCATCCGGACTCCGCTCCTTTCCGGCACAGCCAGGAATGCACCGGACGTTCGCCTCCTGCGGCGCTTTCCAAGTCCACCCCGATTCGATGCGCGCCTTTCCCTGCCCTGCTTCGCACCCCTGCGAGACCCTTGGGTCGAGTGGATTCCGAACACACGACGGAGGGCACTCGGAACAGGGGTCAGCTCCGGGCCAGCGCCGTCCGGAGTTCGGCCAGGAACACGTCGGGCCGATCGGTGCGGCCCTGGGCGAGATCGGGCCGGCCTCCGCCCTTGCCGCCGGAGCGGCCCAGCGCCTCCCGCAGCACGGCCCCCGCGTCCACCTCCGCCAGCGCCGAGCCCACGCCGCAGCGGCCGTCCGGCGCGAGGGCCACGATGACGCCGCCCCCTGGAACCGCCGCGAGCACTGCCTGGAGCAGCGCCGGATCGGCCAGTTCGATGACCTGCAGCCGCAGCGGCCCGACGAGTTCCGGCGGGGTGGTGCGGACGAGGGTCTGGGCGAGGCTCTGGCGGGCCCCCTCCTGCTCGGTGATCAGGGTGTCGCGTTCCGCCCGCAGCGCGTCGACCCGTTCGGGCAGGCGCTCGACCGGCACGCTGAAGGTCTGCGCGAGCGCCCTGGCCTGCCGGTAGACCCCGCTCAGATAGCCGGCCGCCTCCTCGCCGGCCATGAAGACCACCCGGGTCAGGCCCCCCTTGATGCGCTCGGTGCGCAGCACGACCACGGGCGCGGCCAGGCTCGCCTGGGGGACGTGGGTGCCGCCGCAGGCACTGGCGTCGAAGACCGCGCCGTCCGGAGCGCGGAAGATGACCAGCCGCACCTGACCGCCCACCTTCGACGGCCGCCGCAGCGGGTAGTCCGGCAGGTCGCTCTCGGGCACCACCGGGGTCTCCAGGCGCAGGTCGCTGCGGCCCAGCACCTCCCGCAGCAGCGTCTCGGCGGCGCGGACGTGGGACTCGGCGGGGTCGCCGCGCAGGTCGATCGTGCATTCCGGCCCGTTCATGCTGACGGCCTCGACCCCGAACACCGGACTGACGCGCGTGAACGCCTGGGCCAGCAGGTGCTCGCCGGAATGCCGCTGGGAGTGGCGCCAGCGGGTCGCGGCGTCCACCTCGCCGGAGACCTGGGCGCCCACGGCCGGCACTGCGCCCTCCAGCTCATGCCAGATCTGGCCGCTGCCCTTGTCCTTGCGGGCACCGAGAACCCGTACCTGTGCCCCGTCCCAGCTCAGCGTACCCACGTCGGTGGGCTGTCCGCCGCCCTCGGGGTAGAAGGCCGTGGCGTCCAGGGCCACCCTGGAACCATCGGTGGCCGTCACGCGGGCGGTGAAGTTCAGGAGGGGGCCGGGATCGTGGTACAGGGCGCGGGTCATGCCGGGCAGGCTAGAGCATTCGTCATGGAGGACGGAGCCTCACGCCCAGGCTGAGCGAGCGAATGGCCCCGACCATTCGGGACTTGCAAAGCTGCGGAGCATAGGGAGCAGAGGATGGAGGCATCGGACGCTCTCTGGTGTCCCCCGGACAGATGCTCTCTGCTCTCTGCTCTCTGCTCTCTGCCCTCTGCCCTCTGCTCTCTGCCCTCTGCCCTCTGCCCTCTGCCCTCTGCCCTCTGCCCCCCGCCCTCTGCCCTCTGCGCCCCGAAGGCCGTGGCTCAGGCCTCGCGGCGCCGGAACAGTCGGCCCAGGCCGCCCATCAGGGCCAGCAGCACGATCCAGCCCTTTTTCAGGAGCAGCAGGCCCACCGCGAGCAGGCCCGCCTTCTTGGCCACCACGCCGCCCACCAGCGCGGCCACCCCGTAGGTCGCCAGCTTGTCGGTGCCGGCGCGGTAGTCCTCGTAGCGGTGGCCGGGCGTGAAGCTCACCTGCTGCAGCACCCCGCCCATGTCACGGCGCACCTGGGCGAGCTGGGCCATGCCGGCCACGGCGTTGAGTTCCAGCACGCTGTCGCGGCCCAGCACGCGTACGGCGTAGTTCAGGGTGTGTTCGGAGGGCGCCTGGCTCTCGCCCTTATCGTGGAAGGCCAGCTCCTTGGCCCAGTACATCTTGTGCGTGGCCGCGTCGTACCGGGGGCTGTCGGCCCAGCCGATCAGGTCGATGGTGCCGTAGCCGGCTTTCTCGCGTTCGCTGTTGTCCGACCCGGTGGAGCGCTGCAGGTCGCGCAGCATCTTCGCGTAGTCAGTCTTGGCCGCGTCGTCGTCCTTGACGTGCCCGTCGAGGGACTCGGTGAGCACCACGCCCCAGCCCCGCTCCGTATCGGGGTCGATCCCGGCCGGAACGATCATCCCCAGGACGTCGTCGGCCGATCCGGGGGGGTTGCCCCACAGCTCCGTGATCACCCGCCGCGCGCCCTGTGCATCGAGATAACGCAGGGTCGTGCCGGTGGTGAGCGTGGCCTTGCCCCCCAGCAGCGAGATGGTGCCGCTGCGGTAGGTCAGGGCCGAGGACGAGGACGGGGCCTGCTGGGGCGTGGCGCCGGCCCAGCCGAGCGCCAGGGCGGACGCCAGTATGAGATAGGGTTTCATGACTTCTTCATCTTAATGGGGGCGAGCCTGCGTTGTCGTGTGGACATGCCCATGCCCCCGACAGGTGAGGTGGCCGGATCAGACGGACGGCGCAGGCGACCCGGAGGCCGCCTGCGCGCTGTCAGTCATGGGAGTTCAGAAACGGGTGCCGGGCTGGAGTCGTTGCGGGGTCAGACCCCAGCGCTCAGGCCCCGGCTCAGACCTCGGCTCAGACCTCGACGGGCACCGGCGCCTGGGGCTGCCCCTCGCCGCGGCGGGGCAGGATCAGGTTGGGCATCGGCAGGGTCGCCAGCAGGGCCAGGGCCGCCACCAGGATGCTCCACAGGTAGATCCGGCTGATGGTGTTGGCGAACGAGACCTTCACCGCGCGGGAAGCGAGCGTGCCGACCGTCTTGGCCGTGCTCAGGGCGCTCTGCTCGGCCGTGTCGAGCCCGCTCAGGGCGCCCCTCAGGGCCTGCTGCACGGTCTGGGTCTGGGCGGCGTCGAGGCCCTGCTTGACCCCCGCCAGGATCTGGCTGCGGCTCTGGGGGTTGGCCAGCGCCGGGGCGGGAATCTGCGAGAGCTGGGCGCGCAGCGGGGCGGGAAGTTGCGGGTTCTGGGCGAGCGCGGCCACGGCCTGGGCGTTGCCGCTGTTCACGGCCTGCTCGACCGCCGCGTAGGTGCGCGCGAAGCCCGCCTGGATGCTGCCCTGGGCGAACTGCTCCTTGAAGGCGGCGGGCGTGTTCGGGCTCTGGGTGAGCTGCGCGATGGCGGCGGCGTCGCCGTTCTGGATGGCGCGGGTGGTCAGGTCGCGCTGGGTGGCGAAGCCCTTCTTGATCTGCGCCTCGATCTCAGCGGCGCTGGGCTGGGCCTGCGACTGGCCCTGGCCGCCGCTGCTGCTCGCGGCCGTCTCGCGGATGGTTTCCAGCTGGCTGACCACGGCGGCCGGTTGCCCGGTCTGGGCGGCCCTGAACTGGGTGCTGAACTGGCTGCTCAGGCCGCTGGACAGCAGGGCGCCGAAGACGGCCGTACCGATCACGCTGCCGAACTGCTGAAAGAACTGCCCCGCAGAGGTCGCCACGCCGATCTCCCAGGGCTGCACCGCGTTCTGCAGCGCCAGGTTGTACAGCGGCAGCGCCGGCCCGATGCCCAGACCCAGCACGACCATGCGCGCGATGACCGCCCAGTACGGGGTGTCGGCGTTCAGGGTGGACAGCAGCAGGAAGCCCAGGATCATGGTGGTCAGGCCGATCAGCATCAGCGGCTTGTAGCGCCCGATACGGCTGGCGATCTGCCCGGAACCGATGGCCCCGATGATCAGCCCCACCGTGAGCGGAATGGTGGCGGTGCCGGCCTTGGTGGCCGAGACGCCCTGCACGTTCACCAGATACAGGCTCAGGAACAGGATGGCGCCCAGGAAGGCCGCGCCGATGAAGAAGCGGGCGGTGACGCTCCAGGCGAAGGTCGGGTTCCTGAACAGGGTCAGGGGCAGGATCGGGCTCTCGTGGCGCGACTCGGCGAACAGAAAAGCGACCAGCGCGGCCGCGCTCACGGCGAACAGTGTCCAGACCGTGGGGCTCTGCCAGCCGTAGGCGGCCTGGTCGGCCCCGAAGGTCAGCGCCAGCAGCAGCGGCACCGAGAAGGCCACGATCAGCGCGGCGCCCAGGTAGTCCACCTTGGGCTTCAGGCCGCTGGCGAGCGTGGGCATCTTGGACAGGATGAAGGCGATGGCGAGCAGCCCGACCGGCAGGTTGACGTAGAAGACCCAGCGCCAGGAAATGTTATCGGTCAGGAAGCCGCCCAGCAGTGGCCCGATGACCGAGCTGAGGCCGAACACCGCTCCGAACAGCCCCTGGTAGCGACCCCGGTCGGCCGGCGCGAACAGGTCGGCGATGATGGCGAAGGCCACCGAGGTCAGCGCGGCGGCGCCCAGGCCCTGCAGGCCACGGAACACCACGAGCTGCATCATGCCGCCGCCGAAGAGGTTGCCGAACCAGGGCTCGCCGGCCATCCCGCACAGCGCCGAGCCGACCAGGAAGACCACGATGCCGAAGAGCAGGATCGGTTTGCGGCCGTAGATGTCGCTGAGCTTGCCGTAGATGGGCACCATGGCGGTGCTGGCCAGCAGGTAGGCGGTCGTGACCCACGAGTACAGGCTCAGGCCATCGAGTTCCTGAACGATGATCGGCAGCGCCGTCGACACGATGGTCTGATCCAGCGCGGCCAGGAACAGCCCCAGCAGCACGCCGAAGAGGATGATCCGCTTGGTGGGGAAGTCGAGCGTCTCGGCGTAGTTGATGCGGCCTTCGGGCGCGCGGGCAGTGGGGGTGGTCATACGGTCTCCTGGGGGGCAGCGCAGGCGGCGGCGGGCTCAAGTTCATTCAGCAGTGCACGCAGGTGGCCCTCGGCGGCCTCGATGGTCTGCGGGTTGAGCTGGGCGAAGGTGCTGATATAGGCGCCCACGAAGGCCGAGTCCATCTGTTCCAGCACGGCGCGGCCGGCGCCCGTGAGGGCGACCAGCTTCTCGCGGCGGTTCTCCGGGTTCTCCTGGCGGGTCACCAGCCCGCGCTGCACCAGGCGTTCGAGCAGGTGGCTGGCGGCCGGCAGGCTCAGCCGGGTGCGCTCCGAGAGGACGGTGACGGTGGCGGGGGAATAGGCCCGCAGGTGGTGCAGGGCCGTCATCTGCGAGAACGACAGGTCGAGTTCCTGCAGTTCGTCCTGCATGCCGCCCATGACCAGACTGCTGATGTGCTTGTGGAGCCGGCGCATGGTGTGGCCCAGCCGGGTGGCGGCTTCCCGGTTGGCCGGCGGCACCTCGGACGGCGAGGGGAGGTCGGGGGGGATCATAGTTCCAAGCTTGAAACTGTCTTGTCCATAAGACGGTATGATGAACCTGAGTGTCCGGATCGTCAAGGTCGGCCGGATGGCTTAGGGCGGTGGCCCAGCGGACTCGCTGGAACCACGGTTCCTCTGCCCCGCTGCCCCCACAGGATTGAGGCACCCGTCCTCCACACCGAAACGCTTCGACTGGGGCGGGCTGGACGTGGACGTCCGGAGGTGGGTGGGGACGGTTCCGTCCGGAATCCTGGCGGCGCGGCCCCGCTACACTTCCCCCATGCTCGTGTACCACCTGCCCGGCACCTTTGAGACCCGCGAAGCCCAGCTCGATCTGCTGTGGGAAGCCGGCGCCACCGGCCTGGAGGAGCGCGCCGGCACCATCCGGGTCTACTTCGACGACCGCGCCGACTTGGCGCCGGAAGTCAGCGACGGCGAGTGGCGCCAGGAGGCCGATCAGGACTGGCTGGCCGAGTTCAAGGCGAACCTGCGCCCGGTGCACGCCGGCCGCGTGACCATCGTGCCGCCCTGGCTGACCGGCGAGGTGCCGGCGGGGCAGGTCGCACTCATCATCGAACCCGGTATGGCCTTCGGCACCGGCCACCACGCCACTACGCGCATGGCGGTGGAGGCGCTGGGCGAGCTGGAGCTGAGCGGCCGCACGGTGCTCGACGTGGGCACCGGCAGCGGCGTGCTGGCCATCGCGGCGGCGCTGCTGGGCGCCGGGCACGCGCGGGGGCTGGACATTGACCCCATCACCATTCCCATCGCCTGGGAGAACGCGGAGATCAACGGGGTGCCCCAGGGTCGGGTCAGCTTCGCCGAGGGCAGCCTGGGGCTGGATTCGGACGCGCCGGAGCCGGCCTGCGACGTGCTCGTCGCCAACCTGTACGCCGAACTGCACGATCTGCTGGCGGGCGAATACGCGGTCACCCTGCGCCCCGGCGGCCCCCTGATCCTGACCGGCATCCTGGGCAGCAAGCTCGCGCTGGTGAGTGAGGCCCTGGAGCGGGAGGGGTTCAGCCAGCTGCAGGTGCGCCAGGACGGCGAGTGGGTGCTGCTGACCGCCCGCGCGCCGCAGGGATGACCCGCCACCGCGTCCGGGTGCCGGCGCTCCGGGGGAAGATGACGCTGGGGCCGGCCGAGACGCGACATCTTCATGTGCTGCGCCTCCGGCCGGGAGACGAAGTGCGCGTGTTCGACGGCCAGGGCGCCGAGGCCCGGGCGACCGTGCTGGAGCTGGACGAGTCCCGGGCCGTGCTCGAACTGGGCGAGGAGACCGCGGGCGCCTCAGAGACCCCCTTTCCCCTCACGCTGGCGGTGGCGCTCCTCAAGGGCGACAAGCTCTCGGAGGTCGTGCGGGCCGCCACAGAGCTGGGGGTGGCGCGGATTCAGCTGCTGGTCACGGCCCGTGCCGACGCCCGCGAGATCGGGGAGCAGAAGCTGACTCGGTTGCGGCGGGTCGCGCAGGAGGCCAGCAAGCAGTCGCGGCGCGCGGTGGTGCCGGACGTGCTCTCCCCCATCCCCCTGGGCGCCCTGCACTGGACCGGGAGGCTGTTCGTGGCCCAGCCCGGCGCGGCCCAGCGGCTGGGCGACCTGCTGGACTGGACGGCCCCCGTGACCGTGCTCACTGGTCCCGAGGGCGGTCTGAGCGACCCCGAGGTCGCCGGGCTGCTGGAACGGGGCGCCCAGTCGGTCACGCTGGGGCCGCGCATCCTGCGGGCGGAGACGGCGCCCGTGGCCCTGCTGGGAGCGATCGCGGCCTACGGGGCCTGAGTGTCGACCACAGCGTCAGCCACAGGGCCAGGGCTGGCAAAGGCCGGCGCGGCCATCGGCAGGAGCTGGCGCCACGATCGGACGTTGCCGATATGGACGGTCACGTAGCGCTCCAGTGCCTTCCACAGCGCGGGGCGCTGCTCGGGCGGCACCGGCCCCTCCATGCTGGCCCGCACGGTCTGACGAACCACGCTCCGCAGGAATTCCAGCGCCTCGCCTTGGTACGCCGGCAGGCTGGAACACGCGCCGCACAGCAGTTGCCCGCCCAACGGATCGGGGTGCGCGGGGTGGGGAGCCCGGCAGCGCGCACAGTGGCCGGTGTTCAGCACGAAGCCGGCCAGCGCCAGCAGCTTGTGGCTCAGCACCAGCGCCACCCACTCCGGATCGGGCTGGTGCGACAGCCCACGCAGGGCGCCGGCGAACAGTTCGAAGGCCTGATCGCTGAACTCGCCTTCCTGAAAGAGCGCGTCGGCGAACTCGGCCATCAGGTGGGCGAAGGCGTAACGCTCGGGCTCAGCCAGCTTCGGCAGTGCACCTTCCAGAATGGCCTGCTGGACACTCGCCAGATCGTTGTGCGGCCCCTGGTAGATCTGGACGCCGACATGGTGGAAAAGGTTCAGGCGGCTGGCGAGCGGGCCGCGCACCCCGCCCCGCGCCACCGCCTTGAGTTTGCCCTGCGGAGTCAGCAGGGTCACGATGATGTCGCCCGCCGGCGTCACCCGCCGCCGGATGACGATGCCGCTGCGGTTGGCGGTGCGTGACCTCACAGGGCGCAGTCTATCCGGATGCGCCCCGGACACCTGTGCCAGCGTCCACTTTCCGTGCCCCGCCGGGCAGGTACACTTCTGGAGATGAGTGACCCGCACCACCAGGATCACAGCGTTAGGGATCTTCTGCGGGAACTGTTTCCGGAGACCCACCGGGAACTGTTCGGGGAGGAACAGACCGGGGCCCCCCCCACCCTGGGCCTGTACCGTGTGGCCGATGGCCGGCTGGCCCTGGTGCACGGCGACCAGCTGGCCGAATTCACGCCGGTCGATCCCAAGGGGAAGAACGCGCTGCACTGCGACCTGTGCCACTTCACCCGCAGCCGCTCCGAAGCTGCGGTTTTTCGTGTGCACGTGGGCCGCCGCCTGACCCGCTACGTGACCCTGTGCGTGGCGACCGAATCGTGCCAGAAACGCTCGGGCAAACGGGGGCTGGAAACGCTCTCCGGGCGCATCTTCCCCATCGAAACGGCCTACTCGGACTGAGCCGCGCCCGCCGAAGTACTCGGATCGGCCAGCCTGACGGACGCCGCCCCAACTGAAGAGTTTTCCCGACGGAACCCAGGGATCACACGGCCTCGGGTTCCCCTGCTGCAGACCGAGTGTCCATTTCCACTCCGGGCGGGAGAGGGGTTCACGCATTCCGGCCGCATCGGACACGCCCATGACAGCGGCGCCCCCGGTGCCGTGCTCCGGACGCATCCCCTGACACGTCCCTGAAGATCTCATCAAGACCGGCACGCGCCGGGCTCCGTACCGTGGGAGCATGACGGAACTGTGGTCGGGAATCTGGGCGGAGCTGGGCCTGATGCTCGGGTTGCTGGTCGCGGCCCTGCTCAGCGGCCTGATCGGCTGGGAGCGGGAGAGCAAGCGGGCGGGCGCCGGGCTGCGAACCCACATGCTGGTGGGCATCAGTTCGTCGCTGTTCGTGGTGCTGGCCGAGCAGCTGATCGTGCAGTACGGCTCGCCCGAGGACGGCGTGCGCTTCGATCTGGTGGGCGTGCTGGCCGCCGTGGTCAGCGGCGTGAGCTTCCTGGGCGCGGGCACCATCTTCTCCTCGAAACGGGGGGAGCACACCCGGGGGCTGACGACCGCCGCCAGCCTGCTCTCCACGGCAGGCGTCGGGGTGGCCTGCGGACTTCACCTGTACGTGTTCGCCACCGGGGCGACCCTGCTGTTCCTGTTCGTCCTGAGCCCGCTGCACCGACTGGCCGAGCGGCGCGGCGATCCCACCGATCCCTGAGCCTGGTGCCCCAAATCCGAACTCGAACACCGATGACACGGAGGGAGGCACGATTGTATACAATATCCACGATGACCGCCCCCACCGCGACCGCCTTCGAGCGACCCACCCTGGTGCGGGACGGCGTCTACGAACACCTGCGCCGGGCCGTGCTGGACGGCGAGATCGCCCCTGGAGAGCGGCTGGGCGAGGTCGAGCTGGGCGAGCGGCTGGGCGTGTCGCGCACCCCGATCCGCGAGGCGCTGATGCGGCTGACGCAGGACGGCCTGCTGGTGGCCGAGGCGAACAAGGGCGTGCGGGTGCGGACGGTGAGCGCCGCCGAGGCCCGTGACGCCTACGTGGTGCGCCAGGAGCTGGACGGACTGGCGGCCGCGCTGGCCGCCCGGGCCCACACCCCGGCCGACGCCCGGGCCCTGGGAACGGCCCTGGACACGCTGCAGGCCGCGCCCACCAGCGACTACCGCGAACAGACCCGGCTCGATCTGGCCTTCCACCGCTGTATCACGCTGGCCGCCCACAACGCGGTGCTGGGCGACCTGGCCCGCGATCTGGAGCAGCGGGTGGCGCTGATCAAGCACCAGACCCGCACCTACAACGCCCATCCCCAGACCGACGCCCAGCACGCCGCCCTGCTGGCCGCCATCCTGGCCCGTGACGCCGACGCGGCCCGCGAAGCCGCCCGCACGCACGTCCAGACCTTCGCCACCCTCGTCCTGCACGACCTGGCCCGGACGACCGAGGAGACCCGCCATGATTGACCAGCTCTACCGCAAAGCCGTCCTGACCGTCGCCGGCCAGAAGACCATTGAACACGTCGTCCGCTCGCGCGGCTGGGGCGTCGCCCAGCGCTTCGTGGCTGGCGAGAGCGTGCAGACCGCCCTCGGGGCCGTGCAGGAGCTGCGACGCGACGGCATCCTGGGCAACCTCGACCTGCTGGGCGAGTTCGTCGCCAGCCCGGACAGGGCCAACGAATTCGCCGACAAGGTGCTGAACCTGCTGGACGAGGCGCACGCGGCCGGCGTCCCCGGCTACGTCAGCGTCAAGCTGTCCAGCGTGGGGCAGGGCCAGACCGTGGCCGGCGCCGACCTGGGCCTGACCAACGCCCGGCGCATCGTGGGCCGCGCCAAGCAGTACGGCGGCTTCGTGTGCCTGGACATGGAGGATCACCCGCGCGTGGACGTGACGCTGAGCCAGTTCCGCACGCTGGTGGGCGAGTTCGGCGCCGCGCACGTCGGCACGGTGCTGCAGAGCTACCTCTACCGCTCGGAGGCCGACCGCGCCGCTCTGGACGACCTGCACCCCAACCTGCGGATCGTGAAGGGCGCGTATCTGGAGCCCGAGACGGTCGCCATGCCCGACAAGGCCGACGTGGACGCCAGCTACCGCCGGCTGGTGTATGCCCACCTGAGCGCGGGGAACTACGTGAACGTGGCGACGCACGACGAGAGCATCATCCGCGACGTGCAGCACTACGTCCTGGCGCACGGCATCAGCAAGGACGCCTTCGAATTCCAGATGCTGTACGGCGTTCGCCGCGACCTGCAGAGGCAGCTGGCCGCCGAGGGCTACCGCGTCCGCGCCTATATCCCCTACGGCCGCGACTGGTACCCGTACTTCTCCCGCCGCATCGCCGAGCGCCCCGCCAACGTGATGTTCGTGCTGCGCGGAATGCTCCGGGGATGAGGCCGTGACCCTGATCGGAGTCACCGGGGCGCCGGGCAACGTGGGCACGCCGCTGGTGCACGAGCTGCTGGCGCGCGGCGCCCGGGTGCGCGTGCTGGCCCGGCGCCCGGACGCCGCCCGCGAGGTTTTCGGGGAGCAGCCGGGGCTGGAGTACGGGGCGCTGGAGTTCGGGAAGCGCCCGACCTACGTGGCCGCCTTCCAGGGCCTGGACAGGCTCTTCGTGGTGCGCCCGCCCCAGCTGAGCACCGTGGCCCGCGACATGCTGCCGGCGCTGGACGTGGCCCTGGGCGCGGGCGTGGGGCACATGACCCTGCTGTCGCTGCAGGGCGCCGAGCGCCAGCCCTGGGTACCGCACGCGAAGCTGGAAGCATACCTGCGCCAGAGCGGCGTGGCCTGGACGTTCCTGCGCCCGTCGTTCTTCCTGCAGAACCTGAGCACCACCCATCTGCCCGAGCTGCGGGGGGGCGAGGTCTTCGTGCCCGCCGGCCGGGGCCGCACCAGTTTCATCGACGTGCGGGACATCGCGGCGGTGGCGGCGCTGGTGCTCACCAGCGGGGGTCACGCCGGCCAGGCCTACGAACTGACCGGGGCCGGGGCGCTGACCTACGCCCAGGTCGCCCAGACGCTCAGCGCCGCCACGGGCCGCCCGATCCGCTACAGCGATCCCTCTCCCCTGGCCTTCTACCGCCGGCTGCGGGCGCGGGGCGTGCCGGCCTCGCAGCTACTGGTCATGGTGGCCATCTACGCGGTCGCGCGCCTGGGCCTCGCCTCGCGCGTCTCGCCCGACACCGCCCGCCTGCTGGGCCGCCCGCCGCTGTCGGTGGCCGACTTCGCCCGCCACATCGCCCCCCTGCTCTTCCAGGAGTCCCCCCATGCTTAAGATTCAGGAGTACCGCCCCCAGCCCTTCACCGATTTCACGCTGCCCGAGAACGTGCAGGCCTATCAGGCCGCGCTGAGGACAGTCCGCGCCGAGCTGGTCGGCAGGCACTATCCGCTGATCATCGACGGCGAGCGGGTGGACACTGAAGGGAAGCTGACCTCGCTCAATCCCTGTGACACCAAGGAAGTGGTGGGCACCACCGCGAAGGCGACCATCCAGGATGCCGAGCGGGCCCTGCAGGGCGCCTGGAGGGCCTTCGAGGGCTGGAAGAAGTGGGACATGGACGCCCGCGCCCGCATTCTGCTCAAGGCCTCGGCGATCCTCAAGCGCCGGCGCCTGGAGGCCTGCGCGCTGATGAGCATCGAGGTCGGCAAGAACTACGCCGAGGCCGACGTGGAGGTGGCCGAGGCCATCGATTTTCTGGAGTACTACGCCCGCAGCGCCATGAAATACGCGGGCTTCGGTTCGTCCGAGACGACCTGGTTCGAGGGCGAGGAGAACGGCCTGATGTCCCTGCCGATCGGCGTGGGCGTCAGCATCTCGCCGTGGAACTTCCCCTGCGCGATCTTCCTGGGGATGCTGGCGGCGCCCATCGTGGTGGGCAACTGCGTGATCGCCAAGCCGGCCGAGGACTCCGGCCTGATCGCCGGCTTCGTGGTGGACATCCTGCTGGAAGCGGGGCTGCCGGCGGGCGTCCTGCAGTTCCTCCCCGGCGTGGGCAGGGAGGTCGGCGAGTACCTGACCACGCACGCCCGGACGCGTTTCATCACGTTCACCGGCAGCCGCGCGGTGGGCCTGCACATCAACGAGGTCGCCGCGAAGACCCAGCCCGGCCAGCGGTGGATCAAGAAGGTGATCCTCGAACTGGGCGGCAAGGACGGCCTGATCGTCGATGAAACGGCCGACCTGGACGTGGCCGTGACGGCCGCCGTGCAGGGGGCCTTCGGCTTCAACGGCCAGAAGTGCTCGGCCATGAGCCGCCTGATCGTGGTGGACAGCGTGTACGACGACGTGGTGAACGCCTTCGTGGAGCGCGCCCGGGCCCTGAGCGTCGGCACGGGCGAGGAGAACGCCAACGTGACGGCCGTGGTGAACCAGATGAGCTTCGACAAGATCAAAGGGTATCTGGAGATCGCCCCGCGGGAGGGCACCGTGCTGCTGGGCGGGCAGGCCCCCGGCGAGGCGAACGGCAGGGCCGGCTACTACGTGCAGCCGACCATCGTGGGCGACGTGGGGCGGGAGGCCCGGCTGGCGCAGGAGGAGATCTTCGGGCCGGTCGTGGCGGTGCTGCGCGCGAAGGACTGGGCCGACGCCCTGGAGATCGCCAACTCCACCCAGTACGGTCTGACCGGCGGCGTGTGCAGCCGCGACCGGGCCCGGCTGGAGCAGGCCCGCCATGAATTCGAGGCCGGCAACCTGTACTTCAACCGCAAGATCACCGGCGCCATCGTGGGCGTGCAACCTTTTGGCGGCTACAACATGAGCGGCACCGATTCCAAGGCGGGCGGCCCGGACTACCTCGCCAACTTCCTGCAACTCAAGACCGTGACCGAGCGCTGGTGAACTCTGACGCCGCTGGCGTTCAGAAGCGCTGATGACCACCCCTTGTCAATCTGATCGGCCTGCCAGGCGGAACCCTTCCGCCCGGCAGGCCAGTTTCATCCATTCTCCCGACCGGATCGGAAATTTTTCACATCATTGAACCGAGCCCAAGGTCGTCTACACAGGTCTCTCCAGCGCCTACTCACGGCGCCCTAACATCCGCGCCAAGTTCAACCCACGGCGTACGGTGTTTGTACAGCGGCTCCCTCCTCCTGCGGTGGGTGCCCGGCCCGACTCCACACCCTGCGATCCTGCGGCAGACCGCCCAGGACGGTCTTGAACGATTGTCTGGAGGACACCATGAAGCACACGCGCCCCCTGCTCGCCACGACCCTCGCCCTGACCCTGGCTGCCTGCGGACAGCAGACCGCCACCCCCGCGGCCGCGCCGGTCGCCAGCGTGCCCGCCCCCGAAGCGGTGGCGGGCGACACCTATCTGGTGGGCTTCAAGCAGCCGCTGAGTGGCCAGAGTCTCGGCGCGCAGCAACTGGCGGCCCAGGCCACGCTGCAGGCCCAGGCGATCCAGGCGGCCGGCGGCGCCCTGACCCAGCAGTGGGCCGAGATCAGCGCCGCCGCCGTGCGCCTGAGCCCGGCAGCCCTGGCGAAGCTGCAGGGCAACCCGCAGGTGGAGTACGTGGAGCGCGAGGCCGTGCATAGGGCGCTGGGCTTCCGCAGCGGCGTGAGCGACGAGGGAGGTGCGCAGAGGAGCCTGTCCGGTCAGACCCTCTCGGCGCAGGCGATCTCCGCGCAGGCCATCTACACCGCCAGCGGCGAGACGACCTGGGGCGACGCCGCCCTGCGCGTGCCGCAGCTGCGCGCCGCCGGCTACACGGGCGCGGCCACCACGAAGATCGCCGTATGCATTACGGACACCGGGATCGACGGCAACCACCCCGAATTCGGGCGCAAGCTCAAGGGGTTCAGAAACTTTGTGACCACGGAGGCCAACCGGAACGACGCCTACCTGCTGAACGACGTGTCTCACCACGGCACGCACGTCGCCGGCACGGTCTTCGCCCAGTACGGGGCAGGCACCGGCGCGGGCGGACTGCAGAGCGGCATGGACGCGGATGGGGTGGGCGGCGTGGCCTCCGGCGCCGATCTGTACATGGCGCGCGTGCTGGGCGACACCGGCAGCGGCTCCTCCAGCGGGATCATCAACGGCGTAAACTGGTGTGTGGCCCAGCTCAAGTCCCAGGGCGGCACCGAAGATAAGGTCATCGTGTCCATGAGCCTGGGCGGCGGCGCCAAGAGCCAGACCGAGCAGCGGGCCTACACCGCCGCCTATAACAAGGGCGCCCTGATCATCGCGGCGACCGGCAACGACGGCGCAGCTGTGTCGTACCCCGCCGCCTACACTGAAGTGGTAGGTGTGGCGGCCGTGGACAGTAACCTCGCCAAGGCCGACTTCAGCAACTTCGGCACCCAGGTCGATCTGTCCGGCCCCGGCGTGGACGTGATCAGCTCGGTGCCGCTGGGCCAGGGCACGGCCGCCAGCGCCTCGGGCGGCGGGGTGAGCTTCCAGAACGTGCAGGCCGCCGACCTGACCGGCAAGGGCTCCTTCACCGGCAGCGTCGTCGCGGCGGGCGGCACGAACAACGAGTTCTGCGGCACCACGACCCGCAACGCGGCCCTGAGCGGCAACATCGCCCTGATCAGCCGCGGCACCTGCTCCTTCGAGGAAAAGACGGCGAACGCGGTCGCCAGCGGCGCCAAGGGCGTCATGATCTACAACAACGCGGCCGGCGCGCTGGGCATCAGCCTGACGAACGCCTACGCGGTTCCCGTCGTGGGCCTCCAGCAGGCCGACGGTCAGGCCCTGCTCGGCAAGCTGCCTACCACCGGCACGGCCTCGGTGACCGCGGCCGACTACGAGTCGTTCAACGGCACCTCCATGGCCACGCCGCACGTCTCGGCCGCCGCCGCTGTGGTGTGGGCCGCCAAGCCCACGCTGACGAACGCTGGCCTGCTGAGCCTGCTGACCAGCACGGCGAAGGATCTGGGCACCGCCGGAAAGGACACCAACTTCGGCTCCGGCCTGGTCGATCCCTACAAGGCCATCACCGGCCAGTAAGCCCTCCACCATCCGGCGCCGCCTTCCCTCCGGGGGAGGCGGCGGCTGTTGGTGAAACGTTCAATAACCCGCCTCACGCAGCAGGCGATCCACGATCAGCGCGCCGCCTAGGATGGCGGGGATGCCGCCGCCCGGATGCACCCCGGTGCCGACCTGCCAGAGCGTGCGGTTCAGGCGGTAGGGCTGCGGATGAAGGGGGCCGCCCCGCCACAGGCCGGGCGCCCGGCCATAGATCGCGCCGCCGGGATGACCGCCCTGGGCGTACAAAGCCGGGGTGAGGGCCACCGCTCCCCCGGCCGAGGCGAGCAGGCCCGGCGCGCCCAGGACTCTCCCCACCCGCTCCACCTGCCCCCGCACCCAGGGGTGCTCCAGATCCAGGGCCCGGCCCGTGGCCGGCGCGGTGAGCAGCAGGGCCAGCCGCCGGTCATCGGCGTGGACGAGGGCCAGGGTGTCCGGCGGCAGGGCGCCGACGCGCAGGGCCGCGCGGAAGGCCCCGAAATCCCCCGGCGGCACGACACTGGTGGCGGGCAGGGCCGAGGGCTTGTCCAGCGCTCCATAGATCGCCACGCCGCTGACGGTGCGCCGGGCCACCGGCGACGGTGCCGGCTGGCCCCGCAGCGCCGCCAGCCGGGCCGGATCGAGGGCGCTCACCAGCAGATCGTGCCGGACGACCTCCCCCCCCTCCAGCGTGAGCTGCCCCTTCCCCACCCGGCTCACCGCCGAGTCCTCCAGCACCCGCCCGCCGCGGGCCGCCACGAAGTCCAGCAGCGTCTCCAGCAGGGCGCCCATGCCGTTGGCCGGTCGGAACACGTCCGGGCCGATGAGAGCGGGCAGCAGGGCGTACAGGGCCGGCGCGTCCCTGGGGGACAGGCCCGCGTTCAGGGCCTGAGTCCGCAGGGCGTGGGCCAGGGCGGCCGGGAACCCGTGGGCACGGATCCAGCCCTCGGCGCTGGAGTGGGGGCCGGTGACGCGGAACAGGGCCCGGGCGGCCCGCCGGAAGGCTCCATCACCCAGCCGGGGCGGGGTGGTCAGCAGGGTGAGCAGATGGGGCGCCAGCGGGGCGACGAGCGAGACGTACCGTGCCCAGTGGGTAGAGAGGGGGTGGCCGGGCGGCACGGGCAGGGGCACGGGGCCGAACGGGGTGTGGTGCAGGCCCAGGCCGCCGGGCAACGGCCTCAGCTCCAGCGGGTCGGGCTCGTCCAGGCGGCTCAGGAACTGACGCCACACGTCCGGGAAGGTGAACAGGCTGGGGCCGGTGCTGAAGTCCAGCCCTCCGGCGTGCACGCGGCTGAGCTTGCCCCCGGCCTGGGCACGCTCGTACACGGTGACCCGCTGGCCCCGCCCGGCCAGCAGCGCGGCGATCGCCAGCCCGGCCAGCCCGCCGCCCAGCACGCCAACCTCCAGCCCGGACTGAGGTGGGCGCTCAGCCACGGTTCAGAGACCCGTCCAGAGCCCGCGCGCCAGCAGGTACACCAGCTGCACGCCTGCCACGGCGCCCACGATCCAGGGGGTGACGATGCTGAGCGGATAGAGCCCCGCGGCGCGTTCCGGGGTGGGGCGGGCGCGCAGGGCCAGGGCCATGCCGCCGCAGATCAGCCAGAGGGCCAGCGCACTCAGGTGGGACACGGGCCAGAGCAGGGCCCCGGCCAGCCCGAACCAGCCCAGGGCATAGGTCGCCGTGCCCTTCACCCCCAGGCGGGTCGCCACGGTGGCCGTGCCCGCATGCCAGTCGGCGGGGATGTCCTGCGCGGCGTCGAAGGCGTGTTTGCCCACCGAGTAGGCCATCAGGGCCAGCAGGGGCAGCCAGGGCACGGGGGCGCCCAGCGCCAGGGCCGGCAGGGCCAGCGGCAGGGCGTAGGCGACGTTGCTCAGGCCGTCCAGCCCGGGGCGGCCCTTGAGGCGCAGCGGCGGCAGGCTGTAGGCCGCGAACAGCGTGGCCGAGAGCAGCAGCGTGGCGGTGGCCAGCGGGGGCAGCAGCACGCTCAGCGCCAGCAGGAAGGGCAGGTTCCAGGCCAGGGTGGCGCGCAGCAGCGGCCCGCCCTCGGCCACGCTCAGGCGGGCGCCCTGCCAGCCCCCCTTGCGGCTGGAACGGGCGTCCTCCTCAGTGTCCGAGAGGTCGTTCAGGCCGTAGATCAGCAGGTTGAAGGGCAGGGTCAGGTAGACCAGCAGCAGCAGCAGGCCCGGCTCCAGCGTGGAGAGCCGCCCGCTGAGCCACAGCCCCGTGACCAGCGTGCCCACCGTGTTGACCCACAGGGCCGGGCGCGACACCGCCAGCAGGCGGCGCAGCGGCAGACCGAAGGGGCGGGCGGCGGAGTGGATCAGGAAACGGGTACGCATGGCTGACCGGGCTGCATTCTAGGCGACGCCTGCCCTCCATTTGCCCCCCGGCGGCGCCGCAGCCGGGAAACCGTACCCTATGCAGCAAAGTCTGGATAGGCTGTGCTGGACAATGAGGAACGAATGGCCCCAGAACACGATCTGAAGCACACTCCCATGTTCACCGCCTCCGAGGTCGAGGCGCAGACGGGTGTGCCGGCCACCACGCTCCGGCAGTGGGAACGGCGCTACGGCTTTCCCCAGCCGGTTCGCAACGCCAGCGGGTACCGCCTGTACTCGCCGCAGGACGTGACGAAGATCGGGCAGATGCAGGCCCACCTGCGCCAGGGCGTCTCGGCGCGCCGGGCGGCCGAGCTGACGCGGGGCGGCCAGCTGGAGCGGCCCACCGACTGGAACCAGGGCGGCAGTCTCCAGCAGCTCTCCGCCGAACTCACCGAGGCGCTGCTGAGGCCCGAGACCTCGGAGGCGGCGGCCCTGCTGGACGAGGCCCAGCTCCACCTGAGCCCCGAGGACATGCTGCTGTCGGTGATCTCGCCCAGTCTGGTGGACATCGGGCTGCGCTGGGAGCGGGGCGAGATCACCATCGCCCACGAGCATCAGGCCAGTTCCTTTCTGCGCTCGCGCCTGAGCGCCCTGATGGACGCCGAGGTGCAGGGCGAGGCCGGCCCGCTGGTGGTGGTCGCCTGCGCGCCCGGCGAGCAGCACGAGCTGGGCCTGATGATGGTGACCCTGGCCCTGCGGCGGCGCGGCGTGCGCGTGGCCTTCGTGGGTGCCGACACGCCGCTGCGCGATCTGGGCATCTACGCCCGGCAGCGGGGCGCGGCCGCCGTGGCCCTGACCCTGCAGGGCGACTGGGCACTGGCACCGACCCGCGCGCAGCGACCCGAGCTGGACGACCTGGGACTGCCGGTATTCCTGGGCGGCGCGCTGCTCAACAGCCGGCCCGAACTGGCGGACGAGCTGCGCGGCATCTACGCCGGCCCGGACGCCGTGGGCGCGGCCGAGACCATCGTGAACGGACTGCAGGATGGGCAATTGCTGGTTGCCCGGGAGACGGGTACCTGAGATGGAGGAGCTGGAGATGAATGAACGTGGCATGAGGACGACGACATGAGGGTGCTCGTCACGGGAGCCAGCGGCTTCGTGGGGCGGGCCATCACGCAGGCTTTGCTGGACGCCGGGCACGGGGTCTGGGCGGGCAGCCGCCGGGGCGAGGGCCTGGGAGCGGCCCAGGGCCTGACGCTGGACGTGACCGACCCCGGTTCCGTGCAGCGCGCGGTGGGCCAGGCCGATCCGGAGGCGGTGATCCACCTCGTCGGGATCATCCAGGAGGAGGGCCGCCAGACCTTCGAGCGGGTGCATGTGGAGGGCACTCGGAACGTGCTGGCCGCCACGCCGCGCGGCACCCGGTATGTGCACATGAGCGCGCTGGGAGCCCGCGAGGACAGCGGCAGCCGCTACAGCTCCAGCAAGGCCCGCGCCGAGGCCCTGGTACGCGCCAGCGGCCTGGACTGGACGATCTTCCAGCCCAGCCTGATCTTCGGCGTGGGCGACGACTTCTTCGGGCGGGTGCTGCGCGAGCTGGTGAGCACGGCGCCGGTCGTGCCGCAGATCGGCGACGGCTCGTTCCCCTTCCGACCAGTCAGCGTGCAGGACGTGGCCCAGGCTTTCGTGGGAGCGCTGAGCACTCCGCAGAGCGTGGGCCAGACCTACGCCCTGACCGGGCCGCAGGAGTACACCTTCCGGCAGCTCCTGGAACTGGAACTCCGGGCGCTGGGCAAATCCAAGCCCATCGTGCCGGTGCCGATCGCGCTGATGAATCTGGCGGTGCCCCTGATGGGCCTGCTGCCCAGGCCGCCCATCACGAAGGATCAGTACGCCATGCTCAAGGAAGGCAACACGGCGCCGAACGAGCCCGCCCGCACGGTCTTCGGCCTGCCCCTGTTGCGGCTGGACGACCAGCTCGCGGCGATCGTGGCCGGCGCCAGGAACAGGCGCTAGAGCCGCTGTCTGGATGGCAGAATCAGACAAAGGACGTCTGATGCTGCCATTCTCGGCTCCGCCTCTTCACAGGTTCCCAATGCTGGGTGAACTCCGCTCGCTCCGCCCGGTCATCCAGGACGAATCAGGATGACCGATGCGCTATGACGTCGAGCGGGGCGAGATGGGCATCCGGCGGGTGCGGCCCCAGAAGACGAAGGCGGCCAGCACGCCCAGGATCACGTTGATGCCCAGCGCCTGCACCTCCCCCCGGCTGAGGTGGAAGAGCAGGGCCAGCACCATGATCGTCGTCAGCCCCAGCGCGGCCAGCGGCGTCAGGCCCGGCTGCAGGCGCGTGGCGGCGGGCAGGATCAGGCCCAGGGCGCCCGCCACCTCGGCCACGCCGATGAAGCGAACCAGCCATTCGGGCACGGCCGTGACCCAGGCCAGCATGGTCGACAGCTGCTCGATGGGCGCAGTCATCTTGGCGAATCCGCTCAGCCCGAAGGCGGCGGCCAGCAGGATCTGAGCGACCCACAGGGCGACGTGCATTCCTCTTCTCGGCTGAATGGTGGCACTCGTCATATCGGCCTCCGCTCGGGATGAGCACGGGGGTCGGCCATGTCCTCGCAGGCAACGTCCTTGAAGGAAACGAAGGAGAAGCGCCGGGACGAGGGGCCGACCACACCACCCGAGGTGAGACCATGGTGACCGGGATTGATGAAGATTGGGTTCACGCAGCCCGACAGGGCCACGGCACAGGCAGCAAAGGGGTGAACCCGGTCAGGCTGCAGACGACCCCTCTGCGTCGCCGCTCTGCGAGTCCAGCGTTCCGAGTCGCCATGATTTAAGGGGGAGGCAAGGAAAAGATCAGCTGGCACGCCTTTGCTTTCCCCAACTCGCAGAGCCCGCAGTGAGGAGAGCTGGCACCCAAGGGGACGGGCTGGGACAGCTGAGAGGCAGACGGGATCGCCCACAGGCCAGCCGTCAAAGTCAGCGCTTGCGACGGTGCGGTGGCCCTGTCCCGAACCCTTTCCCCGCTTACACCCGGCTCGGCAGCTCTTGGAGGTAGGCCAACGGCAGGGTGGTGTCGCCCTGGCGGAAGGCGGCCATATAGCCGCCCACGGTGCCGCCGGCCAGCTCCACGAAGCGGGCCAGGGCTCGCGCGGTGCCGCCGCTGGCGATCACATCCTGAACGATGGTCACGCGCTTGCCGCGCATCCGCTCGGCGTGCGGGCCGTCCAGCCAGAGCGTTTCGGCCACGCCCAGGCTCAGGCTGGGCACGTTCTGGATCAGCGGATCCTGCATGTAGGTGCGGCGCTTCTTGCGGGCACAGACGTAGGGCAGCCCCGAGCGGTCGCTGAGTTCGTGGGTCAGCGGCAGGGCGTTGGTCACCACCGTCAGGAGGATCTCGGTGCCGGGCGGAATCAGCCCGAGCATGGCCTGGGCGGCCGCGTTGGTGAATTCGGGATCTCCGATGAACTCCACGAGCGGCACGCGGCCCAGGTTTCCGGCGCGGACAGTGGGCAGGGTGCGCTGAACCTCACCGATCCGCACGCTCAGGGGGCTGGACTCCGGGTTCACCGGGGACTCAGGGTTGACCGGGGACTCGGCGCTCATTTGAACAGCGGCAGGTGGCCGAGCGCCGTCACCTCCGGCCGCTCGTCACCCTCGGTGAAGACCGCCATGACGGCCGCGACCTCGCCGCCGACCTCCTCGATGATCTGCCTCAGCGAGTGCAGGGTGCCGCCGCTGGAGACCACGTCATCCACGATGGCGACCTTGTGCCCGCGGATCTTAGCGACGTCGAAGCCGTCGAGCACCAGCAGCTGGGGCTTGCCGGTGGTGATGCTCACGACCTCGCGGGCGATGGGCTCGACCATGTAGGGCTTCTGGGTCTTGCGGATCACGATGTAGGGCTTGCCGCTCTCGCGGCTGATGACGTGCGCCAGGCTCAGCGCCTTGACCTCCGGGGTCACGAGCACGTCGATATCGGCGGGCAGGAGCCGGGCGAGTTCGCGGCCGGCCTCCTCGGTGACCTCGGTGTCGCCCAGCATGTTGAAGAGGGCGACGCTGACGCCCGGCGCGACGGGAACGATAGGAAGGTCACGGGTCACGCGACCCACGTGTACGGTGTGCGAGTTCACGTCCCCGAGTGTAGAACCTGACCGGCGCCGTGAGGGCGCACCGGCCCGCCCCGGCCGGCACGTCTAAACAGAGCGGGGAGCTGAATGCAGCGGCTCAGACGACGTTTCGGATCTCATATCGGTCTATCTGGCCGTGGATAAGCGCTTGATGTAAGCAGTTGACTTGTTTTGTCAGCTATAGAAGTTTACTCTTTTGGTCAATGATTACCTCGCCCTCCTCCGCCCTTCGCCAGCCGGCGCGCACCGATCTCAGTGCGCTGCGCTTCAACCAGCTGGCCGTGGTGTCCGTGACCCTGCTGGCCGTGATCCTGACCCTGCCCTGGCTGACGCTGGCCCTGGGCCTCGCCATGCTGGTGGGGGCCCCGGCGCCCGAGGTCTCGCCCATGCGCGCTGCGTATCGTGTGCTGGGCCCAGTGCTGGGCCTGAAGCCCGAGGTCGTCGAGGAAGACCCCCGCGCCCACCACTTTGCGCAGGGCGTGGGCGGCGTGTTTCTGCTGGCCTCCGCGCTGGCGACCTTCACCGGCCTGAGCGTGCTGGGCGCCCTGCTGGGCGTGCTCGTCATCGCCCTGGCCGTCCTCAACCTGTCGAAGAAGATCTGTGTGGGCTGTCTGATGTACTTCCAGTACCGCCGGGCGCGGTACGTCATCCTGAAGCGCTGAGGAAGAGACCCGCCTTTCCACGACACCACGAAGCAAGGGGAACACTGCCATGTCCGACATCGAAACCCTGAAGAAAGAATTGCCGCCCTTCCAGATCTTCGACCTCATTCCGCAGTACGCCGCGCAGGGCTTCATCGACCCCGAGCGCATCGACCTGCTCAAGTGGGCCGGGGTGTATCCGCAGCGCCCCCAGGAAGACGGCTTCCTCATGATGCGCGTGCGCGTGCCGGCCGCCGAATTCTCCACGGCGACCATGCGCGAGGTCGCCAACATCGCCGAGGAGTACGGCCGGGGTTTTCTGGACGTGACCGACCGGCAGGCCTTCCAGTTCCACTGGCTGACCATCGACAAGATTCCGGAGATCTTCCGGCGCCTGGAGCCGCTGGGCCTGCACCCCCGGGGTGCGTGCGGCGACACCGTGCGCGCCGTGATCGCCTCGCCGCTGGCCGGGCTGGACGCCCGCGAGATCATCGACGTGCGCCCGCTGGCCCACGCCATGGAAGGCACCCTGACCGGCAATCCGGAGTTCCAGGATCTGCCGCGCAAGTTCAAGATGAGCATCACGGCGGTGCCCGAGCTCGAGGGCATCCACATGATCAACGACATCGGCTTCCTGGCGCACCGGGTGAACGGCGAGATCGGCTTCGACGTCTGGGTGGGCGGCGGGCTGGGCGCGGTGGCGCACCTCGCGCAGCGCCTGGGCGTGTTCGTGCGCCCCGAGGAAGTGGTCGAGGTCGGCCGCGCCATCGCCGGGGCGTACCGCGACCACGGCTACCGCGTGAACCGCAAGAAGAGCCGCCTGAAGTACCTCATCAAGGACATGGGCGTGGAGAAGTTCCGCGACCTCGTGGAGACCGAGTACCTGGGCCGCAGGCTGCCGGACGGCCCGGCCGCCCCGGTGGCGCGCTTCGGCGGCAACGACGTGCTGGGCGTCAACCCCCAGGCGAACGGCCTGAACTACGTGGTCGTGGCGACCACCGTGGGCCGCATCGACCCGCGCAAGGCCCGCGCGCTGGCCGACCTCGCCGACCGCTACGGCGGGGGCGTGCTCAAGACCACCGCCTTCCAGAACATGCTGATCCCGCACGTGAAGTCCGGGGACGTGGCGGCCCTGAGCGCCGAGCTGGAGGCCCTGGGGCTCGCGCCCAAGACCACGCTGCGCGGCACCACCATCGCCTGCACCGGCACCCAGTTCTGCCGCCTCGCGCTGACCGAGACCAAGGCCCGCACCGCGAACCTGGTCGACCACCTGGAGCCGCAGTTCAGCGATCTGGACGTGCCCTTCACCATCAACCTGACCGGCTGTTCGAACGCCTGCACGCGCTATCAGGTGGCCGACCTGGGTTTCATGGGCGCCAACAAGACCGATCCCGACGGCACCGTGCACGAGGTCTACAACGTGCATCTGGCGGGCTCGATCGGGCAGGCGCAGCGCACCGGCACGAAGCTCAAGGGGGCCGTGCCCGCAGAGCGCCTGAACGACTACTCGGAGGCCGTGCTGAGCGACTTCCGCGACCATAAACAGCCGGGCGAGAGCTTCGTGGAGTACGCCGACCGGGTGGGCCACGAGCGCTTTACGCCGGAAACGGTGCTGAAGTCCCGCGAAGTGGTGACGGCGTGACCCAGACGGCCGAGCGCCCCCAGGTCGGCACCGGCCAGGTCGTCTGGTTCACCGGCCTGAGCGGCGCGGGGAAGAGCACGCTGGCGGGAGCGCTGCACGCCGAACTGCAGGCGCGCGGCGTGGCGGCCGAGCTGCTCGACGGCGACGCCGTGCGCGAGAACCTGAGCCGGGGTCTGGGCTTTTCCAGGGAAGACCGCGACACCAACGTCCGGCGCATCGGCTTTGTGGCCGGGCTGCTGGCGAAGCACGGCGTGACGGTGCTGGTCAGCGCGATCAGCCCCTATGCAGACACCCGCCGCGAGGTGCTGGCCTCCTTCCCACGGGCGCTGGAGGTCTTCGTGGACGCGCCGCTGGACGTGGTGACGCAGCGCGACGTGAAGGGGCTGTACCTGAAGGCCATCGCCGGAGAGATCGCGCACTTCACGGGCGTGAGCGACCCCTATGAGGCGCCCGAGAATCCGGATCTGCACCTGAGAACCGACCGGATCAGCGTGCGGCAGGGCCTGGACGAACTGCTGCGCGCGCTGGGGGAAGCGTGAGCCTGCGCTCGCCGGAGGCCCTGGGGCCGGACGCCGGACTGCTGTCCACCCTGACCCCGCCCGCCTTCACGCCGGACAGTGACCCGCTTGAGGTGATCCGCTGGGCGCTGGCCGCCCACCCGGAGCTGCTAATGCCCAGCGCTTTCAACCTGAACGGCGTGGTGCTGATCGACCTGGCGGCGCGGGCGGGCTACCGGGGCGAGGTCGTGTTCGTGGACACCGGCTACCACTTTCCCGAGACGCTGGCGACCCGTGACCGACTGGCGGCGCGCTACCCCCAGTTGAAGTTCGTGACGCTGAACGCGGGCGCCTCGCCCGAGGACGGCCAGACCGATCCCGCGCTGTACGCCGCCGACCCGGACGCCTGCTGCGCGGTGCGGAAGGTGGCGCCGCTGCAGGACTACCTGCGGCACAGAGGCCCCTCCGCGCTGCTGAACGCCCGCAGCCGCGACCAGGCCAGCACCCGCGCCGACATCCCCTTCGTGGAGACGGGCGGCGCCCGCCTGAAGGTCAATCCGCTGGCCCACTGGACGCGGGAGCAGCTGGAGGCCTACGCGGCCGAGCATGCCCTGCCCGTGAACCCGCTGTATTTCGACGGCTTCCTGAGCATCGGCTGCTGGATCTGCACGCGCGCCGTGCGCCCCGGCGAGGACGCCCGTGCGGGCCGCTGGGCCGGCCAGGGCAAGACCGAATGTGGCCTGTGGGCCGGGAACGGCAAGCTGTGAGGCAGGCGGTCGAACCGTCGAAAGGTCGAACCGCCCGACAGCGGGGCAGCGAACGATGTTCTATGTCCTTTCTGTTCGACGGTTGGACTGTTTGACCCTTAGACCTGGCCTTATTGTTGACCTCTTTCATCCACAGCTCTCCCCCCCACCCGGAGTCCCGATGCCCACGCTGATGACCGAAGCCACGACCCTTCCCACTCCGCTCGGCGGCACGCTGGTGAACCTGATCCGGCGCCCCGGCCACGACTTCGACCCGGCCGAGCTTCGCGGCCTTCCCCGGCTGGAACTCTCAGACCGCTCCGCCGCCGACCTGGAACTCATCGCCACCGGCGCGTACTCGCCCCTGACCGGCTTTCTGGGCGAGGCCGACTACCTCTCGGTGATCGAGCGGATGCGGCTCTCGGGCGGCACCCCCTGGAGCGTGCCCATCACGCTGCCCGTGAGCCGCGAGGACGCGGGGCGGCTGAGCGGAACGGTCGTGCTGACCCACGGCGGCCAGGAGGTCGGCACCATCGAGGTGCAGGAGCGCTACGACGCCCGCAAGGGCTTCGAAGCCCGCGAGGTCTACCGCACCGAAGATCCCGCCCATCCCGGCGTGGCGGCGCTGTACGCCCAGGGTGAGGTCAATCTGGCCGGCCCGGTGACCCTGTTCGCGGTGCCGCGCGGCGCGTTCCCGGTACACCACCGCACGCCCGCCGAGGTGCGCGAGGTGATCCAGGCGCGCGGCTGGCGCTCGACCGTGGCCTTCCAGACCCGCAACCCCATCCACCGCGCCCACGAGTACCTACAGAAGGTCGCGCTGGAGCTGGTGGACGGCCTGCTGCTGCATCCGCTGGTGGGCACCACCAAGGGCGACGACGTGCCCGCCGCCACCCGCGTCGAGGCCTACGAGGTGCTGCTGGAGAAGTACTACCCGCAGGCCCGCACGCTGCTCTCCGTGTACCCGGCGGCCATGCGCTACGCCGGGCCGCGCGAGGCGATCATCCACGCCCTCTCGCGGCGCAACTACGGGGCCACACATTTCATCGTGGGCCGCGACCATGCGGGCGTGGGCAGCTACTACGGCACCTACGACGCCCAGGAGATCTTCCATGCCTTCACGGCCGAGGAACTGGGCATCCGAATCCTGCGCTTCGAGCACACCTTCTACTGCCGGAGTTGCGGGCAACTCGTCAGCCCGCGCACCTGCCCGCACGACTCGGGGCACCACCTGATCCTGAGCGGTACGAAGGTACGCGAGAAGCTGCGTGCGGGCGAGGATCTGCCCGCCGAATTCACCCGCCCCGAGGTGGCCGAGGTGCTGCGAAGGGCCTACACCGCCCAGGACGCCTGAGCCCCTGGTGGGGGGCTGCGAAGCTGATCCGATTCTTAAGGTCAGCCCGGCGCCCCCTTCACCCCCTTCAGGACGTGGCTGGGCAGCATAGAGCCTGTTCTCCACCTTTTTCCCCCACCCTGCCCACCGGAGGTGTCCATGCCATCCACCCGACTCCGAACGCTCCGATTGTCCCGCGCCGTCAGCCTGCTGACGGCCCTGATCGCCACCCCCGCCCTCGCCCAGCCGGCCACCACGGTTCGGCTGGGGTTTTTTCCCAACCTGACCCACGCGCCCGCGCTGGTCGGGCTGGAACGCGGCACCTTCCAGAAGGCGCTGGGGGCCGTGAAGCTGGAGCCGAAAGAATTCGTCTCGGGCACGACCCTGTCTGAAGCCTTCGCGGCGGGCCAGATCGACATCGCCTACATCGGCCCCGGCCCGGCCATCAGCGCCGCCACGCGCGGGATGCCGGTGCAGTTCCTGGCCGGAGCCAGCGAGGCCGGCGCCGTGCTGGTCGCCCGCAAGGACAGCGCCATCAAGACCTATAAAGACCTCGCGGGGAAGGTCGTGTCGGTGCCCAGCCTGGGCAACACCCAGGACATCTCCCTGCGCCACATCCTGAGCGAACAGAACCTGAAATCGAAGGCCGACGGCGGCGACGTGACCATCGTGCCCATTCCGCCCGCCGACACCACCTTGGCCTTCGCAGGCAAGCGGGCCGACGCCACGCTCGTGCCCGAGCCCTGGGGCGCGGCGCTGGAGGCCCAGGGCCACCGGGTCATCGGCAGCGAGAAAACCGTCTGGCGTGAGGGGAAGTACCCGACGACCATCCTGATCGTGAACGCGAAGTTCGCCCAGGCCAACCCGGCACTGGTCACGGCGTTCCTGAAGGCCCACAGCGAGGCCGTGGCCTTCCTGACCAAGCAGCCCGCGGCCGCGCAGGCCTCCGTGAACAGCGAGCTGGACAAGCTGACCGGCGCGAAGCTCGATCCACGGGTACTGCAGCGCGCCTTCGCGCGCACGCGCTTCACGACCGCGCTCGACGCCGACGCGCTCAGAGAGTACGCCGCGCTGAACGTCGAGGCCGGCTACGCCCGGACGGCGCCCGACCTCACGCCGTTCCTGAGGAAGTAGGCCGTGACCGTGACCCGTCAGCCCGTGGGCGACGCCCGCCCGGCCAGCACGGCCCCCTCCCGCCTGCGCGTGCTGAGCTGGCAGGCGCTGGGCCTGCTGATCATCGTGGGCCTGTGGTGGCTGGTGACCGATGGGCTCAAGCTCTACCCGCCCTACGTGTTCCCCAGCCCGCGCGCCGTCTGGACGGAGGTCGCCTACGGGCTGTGGGGCACCGGGCCGCAGGACGGCAAGCTGCTGGGCGCCATCGGCGGAAGCCTGCGCCGGGTGCTGGTGGGCTACGTGATCGCCGTGCTGCTGGGCGGCGTGGTCGGCCTGCTGATGGGTGCCTGGCAGCCCCTGCGGGCCACGCTGGGCGCCTACCTCACCGGCATCCAGAGCGTGCCCAGCATCGCCTTCGTGCCCTTCGCCATCCTGTTCCTGGGCCTGAACGAACGCGCCGTGCTGTTCGTGGTCATTCTGGAGGGCTTCATTCCGGTGGCCCTGGCGGTGTCAGGCGCGCTGCTGAACGTGCCCCCCGCGCTGAGGGTCGCGGGCCGCACCCTGGGTGCCCGTGGCGTGGGGCTGACCCTGCGCGTGCTGCTGCCCGCCGCGATTCCCAGCGTGCTCACCGGCCTGCGAACGGCCTGGAGCTTCGCCTGGCGCGCCCTGGTCGGCGGGGAACTGCTGATCGCCGGGGCCAAGAGCCTGGGCGAGCAGCTGGAGGTCGGGCGCAACACCGCGAACGTGGGGCTGGTGCTGGCGACAATCATCATCATCGGCATCATCGGCGGGCTGTTCGACCTGCTGCTGCGAACCGTGGAAAGCCGTGTGAGGCGCGATTACGGCCTGGAGGTGCCACAATGACCGTCAGCGTGGAACGAGAGCGTCCGTCCATCCCCTCAGCGCCCAGCACACGCCACGCGGCGGGCACCAGCCTGACCCTGGACGGCGTGAGCTACCGCTACGCCGGCCGGGCGGGGCTGGGGCCACTGGATCTGCAGGTCGAGCCGGGCGAGTTCCTGTGCGTGGTGGGGCCCTCGGGCAGCGGCAAGAGCACGCTGCTGAGCCTGCTGGCCGGCTTCCTGCGCCCGCAGCAGGGCCAGATCCGGCTGGGCGACCAGCCGGTGCAGGGGCCCCATCCCAGCCTGACCCTGGTGCAGCAGGAGCCGGCCCTGTTCCCCTGGTTGACCGTGGCCGGCAACGTGGCGTTCGGGTTGACCCGGCTGAAGAAGGCGGACAGAGCGGCGAGGGTGCAGGACGCCCTGAAGCTGGTCGGGCTGGCCGGATACGGCGCCCGGCGCGTGCATGAACTCTCGGGCGGTCAGCGCCAGCGCGTCTCGCTGGCCCGGGCCCTGGCGGTCAAACCCGGCCTGCTGCTGCTCGACGAGCCCTTCAGCGCCCTGGACATCCAGACCCGCACCTCGCTGGCCGACGAGCTGCTGGGCATCTGGTGGCAGCAGAAGGTCACCGTGGTCTTCGTCACCCACCACCTGGACGAGGCCCTGCACCTGGGCCAGCGCGTGATCGCCCTGAAGGACGGCGTGGTGGCCCTGGACGCCCGGGCAAAGGGGCTCAGTGTCGAGACCCTGCGCGGCGTGCTGGAAGTGTAGGAAATGGAGTCCTGGGGACGTCGAGGGGTTCCGCTGATGTCCCGCGACCGGCCCCTGGTCTCCGCCCTGTACCCTGAGCTGTGATCACCGAGGCGGACATCCGGCTGGCCGACGGCCGGACGCTGCACGTCTACGACACGGGCGGGCACGGCTCCGGCCACCCGCTCACGGTGGTCTGGCACCACGGCACGCCGAACATCGGCTCTCCCCCTGAACCCCTGTTCGCGGCGTCCACCCGCCTGGGCATCCGCTGGGTGTCCTCCGACCGGCCCGGCTACGGGGGTTCCACGCCCCTGCCTGGCCGGAGCGTCGCCGCCGCTGCCGCCGACCTGAACGCCGTGGCCGACGCCCTGGGCCTGGAGCGCTTCGCCGTGATGGGCCATTCCGGAGGTGGCCCCCACGCGCTGGCCTGCGCCGCGCTGCTGCCTGGGCGCGTGCTGGCGGTGGTCAGTGGGGCGGGGCTGGCCCCTTACGGTGCCGGGGGCTGGACTGGTTCGCGGGCATGAACCCGTCGGGCGAGGCGTCCCTGCGGGCAGCGGCAGCCGGCCGGGACGCCAAGGAGCGCCACGAGGCGTCCGGCCCCGCCTTCGACCCGCAGATGTTCACCCCGGCCGACCACGCCGCGCTGTCCGGCCCGTGGTCGTGGCTGAACTCCGTGCTGGGGCCGGCCCTGCGAAACGGCCCCGCCGGGCTGATCGACGACGACCTCGCCTACGTGAACCCCTGGGGCTTCGACCCGGCCCGGATCGTGGCGCCGCTGCTCCTGCTGCATGGCCGCCAGGATCGGGTGGTGCCCAGTTCACACAGCGAATGGCTGGCCCGCCACTGTCCCACGGCCGAGCTGCGTCTGCTCCCGCACGACGGGCACCTGTCGGTGCTCGATGCTGGGGAGATGGCCCTGACCTGGCTTCGAGACCGGGCGAGATAGCCCCAGGTCAGCCCGCCCCGTCCGCGTTTACACTTCCTTCATGAGATACAGGTCGCTGGAGAGCCTGCGCGGCGTCGCGGCGCTGATCGTGGTCGTGCACCATCATCTGCTGGTCTTTCCGGTGCTGTTCCCCACCCGCACGGGCCTGGAGGGCTGGCCCGCGTGGCTCACGTACACGCCGTTGCACCTGCTGTGGGCCGGCGGCGAGTCGGTGCTGTTCTTCTTCCTGCTCTCGGGCTTCGTGCTCAGCCTGCCCAGCTGGCGCGGCGAGGCGCTGGACATGGTGGACTTCGTGGTGCGGCGCTGGTGGCGGGTCTGGGTGCCCTTCATGGTGGCCGTCTCGCTGGCGGCGCTGTTCGCTGGGAGGCTGGGCCACGAACCGGTTCTCGGCACGAGCGTGTGGTTCGAGAACATCTGGAAGGAGGCTCATGGGTCGTCGTTCATCCAGCACGTCCTGATGCTCGGCCACATGGACGAGGGCCTGACCCAGTGGGCCTTCCTGCCGGTGGTCTGGAGCCTCAAGTGGGAGATGTGGATGTCGCTGCTGCTGCCCGTGGTGCTGCTGCTGGCCCGGCAGCACACGCTGCTGGTGCTGGCGCTGTGCCCGCTGCTGCTGGCCGCGTTCCACACCCTGGGCGGCGGCGACCTGGCCGTGACGCTGCTGCGCTACCTGGCGATGTTCGTGCTGGGGGCGTGGCTGGCCCGCAAACGGGAACCCGTCGCGGCGTGGGTCGGGCGCTGGCCGACGCCCGTGCGGGGGCTGGCCCTGCTGGGCGCGCTGCTGCTGATCCCCGTCCAGTGGTATGGCTGGCAGTCGGATTTCAGCGCCCAGCGCCGCACGCTGGACGACGTCCTGACCCTGCTGGGCTCGGCCACCCTGATCGCCCTGGCGCTGGGCTGGGCCGGGTGGCGACACTGGCTGGAGCGTCCGCCGCTGCTGTGGCTGGGCCGCGTCAGCTACAGCCTATACCTGTACCACACGCTGGTGCTGACCCTGGTCGTGCGCCTGGGCAGCGAGCGGTGGCCGCTTCCCTGGCTGGTGCTGGGCTCGTTTCTCCTGACCTTCCCGGTGGCCCACCTCGCGCACCGCTGGATCGAGGTGCCGGCACTGGCGAGGGCACGCCGCTCCACACCCCCCGCGGCCGTCCAGCCGGCCTGAGCCTGTGGCATCGAAGGCGATGACCCGTTGCACACCCAGGGCCGTCGACCACGATGGACACGGCGTCCATCTGTCGTCCACCTGGATCGGGTCAATCGTCCGGACGGTTTTGGCTGAGTATCTTTCCAAAGGCGATGACCACGAGGTTTCGGGCTCCTCTCGCCTTGTGACGCCTGATGTGAAATGAGAAGCGAGGCGACTGGGACGCCCTTTTTTGGTCCCTCTCCCCTAGCGGGAGAGGGCTGGGGTGAGGGGGGCGAACATGGCTCGCCTACGTGCTGGACGCTCAATTTCCTTTTTTGTGTCCGATGCACTCTGCTCTCATTTCACATCAGGCGTTTGTGGGGGAGGCTGGGACTCGGAGAGCTGCGCAGCAGAGGGGGAACCGCAGGTGGCGTCTCAGACAGCAATGACCGAGTTGTTCAGCGAAGGCGTTATGAAATCGTCCGCATCATTGATCGGGTGGGCGATACCGACCACCAAGGGGCGATTCGAGGCGCCTTGGCGTTCTTCTGGTCAGACCGCCCCATCCCCCGTTCAGTGCGCGGCTGCGAGGGGCTGTCCGGACTGCTCACGCGCCAACTGCTCCCAGTCGACCCGGCGGCGGCGCCAGTCGAAGATGATCACCTTGCTGATCTCTTCCAGGACACGCGCCAGGAACACGCCCCAGACACCCAGCGGGGTGTACAGGCCGAGCACGATCGCCAGGGGCAGGCCCACCACGAAGGCCCCCACCACGTCGCCGATGATCACGCCCTTGCCGTCGCCGGCGCTGGGCAACACCCCGCCGCCGACGATCATGTTGCGAACCTTGAAGACCTGCGCGCTCGCGCTGATCAGGATGCCGGCCACGGCGATCTGATGAACCTCTGCCCCGACCCGGGGGAACAGCGTCGGCACGAACACGCTGCTGAGCGCGTAGAGGGCCCCGAACACCAGGGCGGTCAGCAGGCCCACGCGGGTGATCCGGCGGATCCATTCCCGCGCGGCGTGCGGGTCTCCGGCGCCCAGGCTGCGGCCGATGAACACCGTGGCCGAACTCATCAGCCCGAAACTGGCCACGATGAAGATGCCTTCCAGGGTCGAGGCGATCTGGCTGGCGGCCAGCGCGGCCGTGCCCACCCGGGCGAAGACGGCGGCGTACAGGAAGCCGCCCAGGCTCCAGGCGAACTCCGTGAAGGCCAGCGGCGCGCTGATGCCCAGCAGCGGCGCCGCGATGGCCCGCAGGCCGCCCCGGGCCGGCAGCTGCACCCGGGCCAGCCGGCGCGGCCCGTAGATCTGGAAGGCCAGGTAGAGCGCCTTGAACACGTTGGCGATCAGGATGGCCCAGCCCGCCCCGACCACGCCGAGCCGTGGAAAGGGGCCGACGCCGAAGACCAGGCTGTAGGCCAGCACGCTCTCGATCGCCACGGTCAGGATGGTGGCGACCAGCGGCGTGCGGGCGTGGCCCAGGCTGCGCAGGGCACCGCTGAAGACCCAGCCCAGCATGCCCGGCACCAGCGCCAGCATCACGACCTGCATGTAGGGGGTCGCCAGCGCGGTCACGTCCGGGGCGCCGCCCGCCAGCGCCAGCATGGGGCCCGAGTACAGCACGACGGGCACCGTCAGCACGCCGCCCAGCCCCAGGCTGAGCAGGGTGGTCACGGTCAGGGTCTGGTTCACGCCCGCGCGGTCGCCGGCTCCCGCGCGGCGGGCGATCAGGATGCTGGTGCCGCTGCTCAGCGCCCCCAGCGTGACGAAGAACAGGAAGCTGAGGCTGCCGGTCAGGCCCACGGCGGCCACGGCCACGGCGCCCAGCGTCCCCACGATCACCTGGTTGATGAAGGTCAGGACGAGCTGAATGACTATCTCCAGACTGACCGGAACGGCGATGGACGCGATCTCGCGCGCCGGGGACTTGATCGATTCAGACGGCGGGGCAGAACTGGGCTGGTCGGGCAGGAGACGGCACTCATACCGGCCCACCTTATCCCGCCCGCAGGGGAGCCGCCTCCGCACAATGGCCCAGGCCCCGGCTTGTTCCTTCACTCTTCGGGCTCGGCAACCGGGGCGCCGGGCCCTGGGGTAGAGATCACGTCTGGCACCGCGACCAGGCCCCCTTTCGGGCCGGGCTGCAGGCGGGCGAACGGGGCATCCGGATCGTGGGGTGTACACAGCAGGGCGCCTTCCTCGAACCACTCCCCCAGCCAGCGCCGGCGGGTCTCCAGGGTGGTGACCGGATACAGGTCGTAGCCCATGATGTACGGCAGCGGCGCGTGGGCTAGGGTCGGGATCAGGTCGGCCACGTACACCAGCGTCTGTCCTCCGCTGCGCAGCACCACGCCCTGCTGGCCCAGCGTGTGCCCCGGCAGCGGCAGCACGCTCAGGCCGGGGCGCAGCTCGTGTTCCCCGTCGACCAGGTCGAACAGGCCGGCCGCCGCGATGGGCTCGAAGGTCTCGGGCACGTAGCTGGCGCGGCTGCGCTCGTGGGTGTGGCGGGCGTCGTGGAGTTCGCGTTCCCGCACCACGTAGCGGGCGTGGGGAAAGGTCGGCTCCCCCAGCGCCGTGACGTTGCGCCCGGCGTGGTCGAAGTGCAGGTGCGTGTTGATGACGAGGTGGATGTCCTCCGGCGAGAGCCCCAGGCCCTCCAGGCCACGGAAGACCGACTCGTCGCGCTCCAGGGCGTAGATCGTCTCGAACTTCTCGCCGCCGCTGTCCCAGAAGCCGCTCTCGACCAGGATGTTCTCGCCGCCGAGCTGGATCAGCAGCGGGTTGATCCGCAGGCGGATCCGGTTGAGGGCGTCGGCCGGCGCGGCGCGCTCCCAGAGGGTCTTGGGCACGCTGCCGAACATGGCGCCGCCGTCCAGGCGGAACTGCCCGTCCGTGAGACTCGTGACCGTGACCTGCCCGACCTGACGCTGCTGACTCCACGACATGCGGCCCAGCCTAACAAGCTCCCGCCCGGAGTGGCCCTACAGGCCGAACACGGCCCGCTGTCCGGGCTGAACCAAATCGACGAACTCCCGGTGCTCGCGGATGTAGGACGCCACGAACGGGCACATCGGCACGACCTGCTGACCGCGCTTCCTGACCTCGCCGAGGGCGTACTCCACCAGCCGCGAGCCCAGGCCCTGTCCCTCGTGGCCTTCCATGATCTCGGTGTGGGTGAACATGACGGCGGGCCCCGCCGGCCGGTATTCGGCGATGCCCGCCACCTTCCCGCCGATCTGCAGTTCGAAGCGCTGGGCCTGGGGGTTGTCGCTCAGCCCGAAGGAGGGATCGCTCATACGGCAGGGTAGGTCAGCGGGCGGGGGGCGCTGGCACACGCCTCTGAAGCAAACGGTCATACTCGGCGCCCCCGTCCCCCAACGAGGTTCAGGACGGGGGCTCGGCCGAGCGGTACAGCTCCGGAGTCAGTAGCGGCGCGAGGGCCAGGGCCACGGTCTGCTGCCAGACCTGCGGCCGGGTGACCAGTCCCCGCGTGAACGCGCCCACGGTGCCGACCCCCTTCTTGATCTCCACCGTGCCCAGCAGCTCATCCATGAGCGGCCCCAGTTCCTCGCCGGCGCGGATGCGGGCGGCCACCTGCGCGGGCAGGCGCAGCTCGGCTGAGCGGGTGTGGTGGAGTGTTCCGCCGCCCTGCACGGGGGCCTGAATCTGGTTCTGGGCCTGGGCCACCGCCACGACGCCGAACAGCCAGGCCTCGCCCCGGCTGGAGAAGCGCACCCCGCCTTCCAGACCCAGCGCCCAGGTGGCGCCAGGCTCCCGCAGGGCGGCGCGGGCCCGGTTCACGGCGCCGCGCCGCGTCTGGGCTACGCCGATCGGCTGCTCGGGCACGCCGCTCCGGGCGTCTATCCCCCGCACCGGCAGCCCTGGCCAGAGGGTGCCGAAAACGGCCTGCACCGCGCGCACCTTGGCCGGGCTGGTGCTGCCCACGATCGCGCTCATGCCGGATCCTGCGCCCCGGCGGCAGGCCGCCCCATCACGCCACCCGGCCACGGATCGCGAAGGGCGCGGGAACGTGTGCATAGATCCGCCGACACCACGCGGCCCACACTCCAGGAGACAGACGAACGCTGCCGTTTCAGCTGAACCATAGGACGCAGCTTAACCACTGCCGGCTCAGTGAGGGCCGTTCACACCGGCCCCCAGAACCACCCAATGTCAAGGCACGCTGAAGGCTGCGTAGCGGCTCTGTAAAGCGGAGCCGACCCCTGGGCCCATGTCCGGGCCGCAGACTGACGGCTGAGGTGGGTCGCCGGCAAGACACCCCCGGCCCTTCTCTTCCCAAAGGATGCACCCATGACCCTTCCCATTCCTTCCCTTCCCACCCCGATAGAAATTCTGCTGGTCGAGGACAGTGAGGCCGATATCCTGCTCACGGTGGAAGCCTTCGCCGAGGCGGGCGTCTGCAACAACCTGACCATTGCTCACGACGGCGTCGAGGCCCTGGAAATCCTTCGCGGTCTGGGAGACCGGCCGCGCCCCGACGTGATCCTGCTGGACATCAACATGCCCCGCATGAACGGGCTGGAGCTGCTCAGCGAACTCAAGCGCGACCCGGACTTCATGACCATTCCCGTGATCATGCTGACCACCAGCGCGGCCGAGGAGGACATCATGCGTTCCTACCAGGCGTTCGCGGCCAGCTACGTGATCAAGCCGGTGGAATTCGACCGGTTCTTCCAGGCCATCCAGGCGCTCGGCCGCTACATGCTGAGCGTCGTGAGGGTGCCGGCGCCCGATCCGGCCGCGAGCTGAGTCCCGCCTGAATCCAGGCCCGGCCGACACACGCTCTGCCTCAGCCCTCGCTGATCAGGCCTTCCAGAAAGCGCGTGGCCTCGGTGAAGCGGTGGGCCTGCACCCGCGCCGCCGTGCGGGTCTGGCGCCACTCCAGGCGGATGCGCGCGAGGCTGAGCCCGTCTCCTCCGGCGGCGCTGAGCCGGGCCGCCCGCTGTTCGAGGCCGGTGGCCTTGAGGGCCAGTTGCTGGTACGCCCGCTGGTGCTTGCGCGCCGCCTCCAGGGTGGTTTCCAGCTGCTCGCGAGCCTCCTCCTCGGCGAGGTGCAGTTCGTGCTGTGCGGCCAGCACGCCGGGCGAGGCGTCGCCGCTGGGGCCGGCCTGCCACTGGGCGTAGTTCAGCGTGTGCCGTGCCCGCAGCACGTTGGGGTGGAGCGGCACGCCCAGGGCGTAGCGCACGCTGTCCAGATCGGTGTCCACGGCGGGCAGGGGGGTATCGGCGTCGGCCATGGAGATCAGGGGCGTGAAGGTCGACAGGAACGCCTCGGTCTGGGAGGCCATCAGGCGGCCGTGGGCCAGCTGGGCCGTGACCGCCTGGCCGCTCCGGGCCGCTTCCTCCAGCTCGCGGACGCTCAGGCGCAGCACCTGGGCCTGGGCGGCGGCAGTCGCCACCTGATCGGCGACCTCGATCCGCGCGTGATCCGAGCGCATCCGGGTGAGCTGATCCTCGGTCTCCCAGCGCCGCACCTCGGCGTGCGTGGCCTGCACGTCCCACTCGGCGGCCCGCTCCAGGGTGCTCATGTCGGCACTGCTCCGGATGGCGCCCAGGCTGCGCTCGGCGATCTCGGCGTGGGCACGGGCCAGCAGCAGCGGCAGGTCGTGGGCCCGCCGGCCCCAGCGCACGGGGGGCGGGCTGGGAGGCCCGGTCTCGGTGGAGCCCGCCGACGGCACCGGCACGGTTTCGGCGAAGCGCGCCAGGTTGACGGTCGTGACCTCCAGCCATTTGTCGGCGCGGCCGTCGCCGACCCGCTCGCGCATCTTCTCGTAGACGTCCTGCAGCACGGCAACCACGTCGCGGGGGCCGAGCGCCCGCACGGCCGGCCAGCCCCGGCGCTGCACGGCCGCCTGGATGGTCAGTTCGGCCTCGCGCACCCCCAGCTCCTCGCTGAGCCGGCCCCGCAGCCACTCGCGGTAGGGATCGGGCGAATAGATGCTCACGGCGACACCCCCGGCGCGCCCGCCAGCGCAGGGCGACCCTCGCCGGCCGCCAGCCGCTGACGCACACATTCGTACAGCATCAGGGCGGCGGCCGTGGCGACATTCAGGCTGTCGGCCCCGGCGGTGTCGGCCATGGGAATCCGCACGCTGCGTTCCGTCTGGCGCCAGTCGGCGGGCAGGCCCTGATGCTCGGCGCCCAGCAGCGGGGCCACGCGGCCGGTCAGGGGGGCCTCCCAGTACACGCGCGGAGCGTCGGGGGTGCAGGCCACCAGGGCGAAGCCGCGCTCCCGCAGCCAGGCCAGGGCCTCCGGCTCGTCCCAGACCACCACCTTCAGGCTGAACACGCTGCCCTGACTGGCCCGGATGACGTTCGGGCCGAAGGGATCGGCGCCGCGCCCCAGGACGATCACGCCCGAGGCGCCGGCCGCGTCGGCGGTTCGCAGGATGGCGCCCAGGTTGCCGGGTTTCTCCAGCCCGTGCAGCACCAGCACCACGGCGTCCGGGCCAGGCTCGGCCAGACTCAGCTCGGGCGGCGCCGCGAGGGCCAGCACGCCGTCGGGGTTCTCCCGCCCGCTGACCTTCTCGAAGACGGGCCTGGAGAGGGCGGTCACGGTACCGGTCAGAGGGCCAGACACAGGTTCGGGCAGCTCCGGCACGACCTGCCGGGCTTCGGGGCTGTACAGTTCGGGGCACAGGTACACGGCCTGGAGCCGGACTCCGGCCAGGGCGGCCCGCCGCAGTTCACGGGCTCCCTCGATCAGGATCAGGCCCTCGCGTTCACGGTCTCGCCGCGAGCGCAGGCGAACCAGCCGCTTCACGTGCGGATTGCTGGCTGAGGTGATGACGTCATGCGGGTGCATTGACCGCATTATGAAGTTCGGCCGGCCCCGACGCCCCGCGCCGACTGAACCCGGTGCAGGCAATCCCCCAGCGGGGGGGCTCCGTGCGTTAGCTTGGCGACATGCCGCTGGCGTATCCCCCGTTCAAGTCGTGCCCCTGCGGAACGGGGCGCAGCTACTCGCACTGCTGCGGGCCGGCGCACGACGGCTCACGCCCGCCGGCCACCCCCGAGGCGCTGATGCGGGCCCGCTACTGCGCCTACGCGCTGGGCAACGCCCCCTTCATCCTGGCCACCTGGCACCCCCAGCACCGGCCCGCACAGCTGACCCTGGACAGCGGCACCCGCTACAAGTCCCTGAGCGTGCACCGCGCACAGGGCCGTGAAGTCGAGTTCACGGCCACCCTGAAGGTCGCGGGGGGCGAGACGCTGCGCGTGCATGAGCGCAGCCGCTTTACCCAGCTGTCCGGGCGCTGGGTCTACGTGGACGACGTGACCCCGCCCACGGTGGAGTCCTCGGGCACCTGACCCCCCGCCGCCGGGGGCTGCAACCGCGCGCCGGGTGGCCGCGTACTGGGGGCATGACACAACAGGGGCCACCACCCGGCAACGTCCGGATGCCACAGTTCCAACTTCGCCGCTCGGGGCGCCGCCTGGCCTATATCGCGGGCGGCGTGATCCTGCTGCTCTGGCTGCTCGCCCAGGGCGTGAAGGTCATTCCGGCCGGCTTCGTGGGCGTGGTGTTCAGCGCCTTCAGCGGCGTGAAGCCCGACGTGCTGCAGGAGGGCATCCACTTCGTCGTGCCCTTCGTCGACCGGGTCAACCTCTACGACGCCCGCCTGCAGCAGGTCACGCTGGCGCATGACACCCCGGGCGCCGGCGACGCCGAGGGCGCCATCCGGGCGCGCAGCAAGGAGGGCCTGGACATCACGGCCGACGTGACCGTGCAGTTCCGCATCGACCGCTCCAAGGCCGCCATCCTGCACAAGGAACTGGGCCGCAACTACCTGGAGACGGTCATCCGGCCCCAGGTGCGCAGCAAGGTGCGCGACGCCATCGGGCAGTTCAGCGCCGCCGACATCATCAGCACCAAGCGCCAGCAGGTCGAGGCGAGCATCACGGCGGCGCTGACCCAGGTGTTCACGCGCAACAACCTGACGCTGGACTCGGTGCTGCTGCGCGAGCTGCGGATTCCGGACTCGATCGCCAAGGCCATCGAACAGAAGCAGGCCGCCGAACAGCAGGTGGAGGTCGAGCGCAACCGGCTGCTGCAGGCCGACATCTCGGCCAAGCGCGCCGTCGTCGAGGCCCAGGGGCTGGCGAAGGCGGCCGTGGCGAGGGCCGGCGGCGAGGCCCAGGCGCTCTCCCTGCGCGGCAAGGCGCTGCGCGAGAACCCCCAGCTGATCCAGCTGACCGTGGCCGAGAAGCTCTCGCCCACCATCCAGACCGTGATGATGCCCGCCGACGGCAATTTCCTGATCGACCTCAAGTCGCTGACGCCTCAGGCGGCGGCCGCGGCCGCCAAGCCCGCGCCGTGAGGGGGCGCCGCGCGCACCAGCCCCCGCGGCCCCTGCTCTAGGATGCGGACATGACGGCGGTCTTGATTCTGATGGTCATCTTCGGGGGCATCGCGCTGATCACGTATGTCGACAACGTGACCAAGGCCCAGAAACGGGCCGGACAGCTGCCCCCACCGCCCGCCAGCGCCCTTCCCGGAACCCCAGCCCACGCCCTGGCGGCGCCGGCACCGGAGGCGGCCCAGGGCGCCGGCGTGGAGGCGCTGATCCTGTGCCTGCCGGAGCCGGCCCGCAATGACGCCTGGACCCTGCTGTGCAGCGTGGCCGACGCCCAGCGCGAGGGGCAGCCCGACACCCGAACCGCCTACCTGCTGGCCCAGACCCGCGAGGCCTACCTGCCCGACACCCTGCGCGCCTACTTCAACCTGACCGAGGGCGCCCGGCGCACGCTGAGCGCGCAGGGACAGCCCCCGGAACTGCTGCTGGGCGAGCAGCTCCGCCTGATGGACGACGGCGTGCGCGAGGCGCTGCGCCACGACCACGCCACGGCGGATCGCCTGCTCAGCCAGGGCCGCTTCCTGCGCGAGCGCTTCGGCCCGGTGACCTCGGGGGCGGGCGGGTCGGAGCTGGCGCTGCCGGACGGGCCGGCGCGCTCCGAACTTTAGACCGGAACCAAACTTTAGACCGGGTTTAGCTTCCCCGCTCACAGCGCTCCGGGCGACTAGCCTGAACCTCATGATGACTACGGCATTCCTGGGCCTGGGTGCGATGGGCTCCCCGATGGCCGCGCATATGGCGGCCCGCTCGCGCGAATCGGGCGTTTCGACCCTCGTGTGGAACCGCACCTTCGGGAAAGCGGAGGCGCACGCCGCCCAGCACGGCAGCCGGGCCACTCCGCTGGTAGAGACGGGGCAGGCCGACCTGATCGTGAGCTGCCTGCCCACCAGCGCCGAGGTGGACGAGGTGCTGGGCCAGTTGCGCGGCCACCTGAAGGCCGGCAGCGTGTGGGTGGACTGCACCAGCGGGCACCCGGACGCCGCGCCCCGCCAGCGTGAGCGCCTGCAGGAGCAGGGCGTGGCGTTCCTGGACGCGCCGGTCAGCGGCGGGGTGACGGCGGCCCAGTCCGGCACGCTCACGGTCATGGTGGGTGGCCCAGACGCGGAGATCGAGACCGTGAGACCGCACCTGGCCTTCGCGGGCACGCTGATCCGGGTGGGCGACACCGGCGCAGGCTTCGCAGTCAAGGCCGTGAACAACGCCCTGCTGGCGGTCAATCTGTGGGCGGCCGGCGAGGGTCTGGCGATCCTGGGCCTGCACGGGGTGAACCTGAGCGCCGCGCTGGACGTCATCAATGCCAGCTCCGGGCGTTCGAACACCACCCAGAACCTGATTCCTCAGCGCGTGCTGACCCGCGAGTTTCCGGCCACCTTCGGCCTGGGCCTGCTCGCCAAGGACGCCGGCATCGCGCTGGACATGGTGGAGAGTGTGCGGGGCAGCGCACCCGTGATCGCGCAGGTCACCGCCCTGTACCGCGCTGCCGCCCGGATCGTCGGGCCGCAGGAGGATCACACGGCGGCCCTGAAGCTGGTCGAGCAGATGAACGGGACGGTGCTGGCGTGAGCGCGCGCTTCGGTGTGGTCACGGACGGGGGCCTGGACGCCTACACGGAACTCCTGAACGACGTGCCGGTGGCGCCCTTCTCGCTGAATTTCGGTTCCGAGTCCTTCCGCACGCACGAGATCAGCCGAGAACGGCTGTATCAGGAATTGCAGACCAACCCGGTGCATCCGACCAGCAGCCAGCCCACCCCGCAGGACTGGCTGGAGGCCTATGGGCGCGCGGGCAGCGATGAGGTGCTGGCCGTGACCATCAGCGCCGGCCTGAGCGGCAGCCGCAACGCCGCCGAGCAGGCGCGCGGCATGGTGGGCAGCGGGGTGCGGGTGCAGATCCACGACTCGCGCACGCTCAGCGCCGCCCAGGCTTTTCAGGTACACGCGGCCATGAGCGCCGCCGCGCGTGGGGAGAGCCTGGAGACGGCGCTGGCCTGGATGACCCAGGTCGAGCAGGAAACGGAGCTGTACTTCACCATCGAAACGCTGGAGTACCTGCGCCGGGGCGGGCGGATCGGGCGGGTGCAGGCCACGCTGGGCGGACTGCTGAACCTCAAGCCGGTGATCACCGTAGACAAGGCCACGGGCGCCTACACCAACGTGGGCCGCGCCCGGAGCTACAAGGGCGCCATCGCGGCGGTCGGCGAGCAGGTCACACGCACCTACGGCGAGGGCACGCCCCTGCGCCTGGGCCTGCTCTTCGGCTCCGAGCGCGAGGACGCCGAACTGCTGCTGCAGAACGTGCAGGCCCGGCATCCGGTGGTCTGGTCGGGCTTCGCGCCGGTGAACCCGGTGCTCAACGTCCACACCGGGCCGCGCGCCGCCGGCATCGCGGCGGCCCCCGGCCCCTGGCCCTGGGAGCGCTAAGCGAACCGGGCCGGGAAGGCGCCGGCTGGATGGATCAGGCCGGATGAGTTAGGCCGCCCCAGGACACCATCAACCGAAAAATCAGGGCTTGACGCCCGACTGGGCATCTCCGTCGCCAACCTTCCCCCTCACCCCATCCCTCTCCAGCAGCGGCCCATCCGAGCTCCGTGAGGTGCAAGGGAACAGAGGCACAGCACTTGATAGGTTGACGCCATACCCGTTCAGACCGGGCCGAAGGGCAGCCGTCCAGGGGCCTCCACCTCTCCGCGCAACCACCCCAGCACGGCCGCGCGCGCCTCGGGGCGAAAGCCGTAGGTGATCAGGGCGGGGGCGTCCACGTCGAGCACCGTGTAGGGGTTGTACAGCGCCAGGTGCAGCCCCGGGCGCACACCCACCAGCGCCGGGTGCCGGTGGCGCCCGGAGGTCGCCAGGATCACCGTCTGCCCGCTCTCCCCCAGCGCGGCCCAGTCCAGTTCCTCCGGGGAGTCGTAGGCGTGCAGGGTCAGGTCGTACAGGGCGCCCAGGTCGCGGGCCAGGGCCCCCGCCTCCACGCCACGCTCGCTGACGTTTTCGCGGTAGGCGTAGCGCTGGGCGACCAGCAGCACGCGGCTGCCGGGAGCCGGGGCGACCGGCTCGCGGAAGGCGGTCAGGGCCTGCGCCCAGCCCCGGCGCATCAGCCCGGCGTCGGCCCCGGTGTCCACGGCGACATCGGCCTGAGCCGGATACAGCCGGGCCAGCGCTTCCAGGCGGCCCAGGCTGGCCTGCACCTCGCCAGCCTCCAGAGCAGCGTCCAGCCCGCCGTCCAGCGCCTGGGCAATGGCGTCCAGCGTCGCCTCCTGCACCTCGCGGCGGCCCAGGGCCATGACCAGATCGGCGCCGGCCTTCAGGGCCAGCACGGCGGCCTCGCCCCGGCCGTAATTGTCGTCGATGGCCTTCATGCCCATCGAGTCGGTCACGATCACGCCCTCAAATCCCCACTCCTGGCGCAGCAGCCCCGTGAGCACCGGGCGCGAGAGGGTGGCGGGCGCCCCCGCGTCCAGCTCGTCGAAGATGATGTGGGCGGTCATGACGGCCGGGGTCTGGGGCAGCAGGGCGCGGAAGGGGGCCAGCTCCGTCCGGTCGAGGTCGGCGCGCGCCTTGGCAACGTGCGGCAGGTTGTAATGCGAGTCCTGGTGGGTGTCGCCGTGGCCGGGGAAGTGCTTGACACAGGCGGCCACCCCCTCCCCGGCGTGCCCTTCCAGGGAGGCGCGACCGTGGCGGGTCACGAGTTCCGGGTCTCCCCCGAAGGCGCGCTCGCCGATCACCGGGTTGGCCGGGTTGACGTTCACGTCCAGCACGGGCGTGAAGTTCCAGTTGATGCCCACCGAGCGCAGCTGCCGGGCCAGGGCGGCGTGGGTCTCGCGGGTCAGTTCGGGGTCGTCGGCCGCGCCCAGGGCCATCGCGCTGGGGGCGTAGGGCCAGAAGTCCGGGCGCAGGATGGCGCCGCCCTCATGATCCAGGGCGATCAGGGCGTGCTCGCCCAGGACGCCACGCAGATCGGCGCAGAGTTGCCGGAGCTGGACTGCCGACTCGATGTTCTTGCCGAACAGACACACGGAACGCACCCCGTATCGGCGCAGGTGGGCGGCTGTATCGGCGTCCAGCACGGGGCCGGGGATGTCCACCATGGCGAGGGCGCCCGGAAGCAGAGTGGGGGTCACGCGAGCAGAGTAGTCCAGACCCGGGTCGCGCGGGCCGGGGCGAGGTGAAGACCTCTGACGGGGGCATGAGAGTTCATCTTCGGGATTCTCAGGCACCAGCACGCAGGGAACGCTACAGTCTTGGGCGTACCTTCAATTTCGCCACATGATGCTCAAGGAGTCCGTATGACCAATCCTGCCAAGAAGTGGGCCCTCACCGCCGCCCTGCTCGCCGCCGCCTCGACGAGCGTGGCGGGCGCCCAGAAGACCAGCCTGGAGTTCTGGACGATCAGCCTCGCGCCGCTATTCAACGACGAGATGAACCGGCTGGTCGCGCAGTTCCAGAAGGAAAACCCCACCGTGGAACTCAAGTGGGTCGACGTGCCCGCCGCCGCGATGGAGCAGAAGCTGCTCGCCGCCGTCGCTGCGGGGCGCCCACCCGCCGCCGTGAACCTGTCATCCGACATGACGGTCAAGCTGGTGCAGCAGGGCGCGCTGGAACCCATGACCCTGAGCGACGCCCAGCGCAAGCTGTACTTTCCCTCGCCGCTGAACACCTTCACCTTCGACGGCAAGGTCATGGGCGTGCCCTGGTACTGGGCCCCCAAGGTCGTGGCCTACAACACCGACATCTTCCGCAAGGCGGGCCTCGACCCGGCCAATCCCCCGCGCACCATCCAGACCCTGATCGCGGCGGCCAAGCAGGTCAAGGACAAGACCGGCATGTACGGCTTCATGCCCAACATCAACGGCATCAACATGCTGTTCGTGTTCCAGGAGGCGGGCCTGCCGGTCTTCGACAAGAGCGGCGGCAAGGCGGTCTTCAACTCGGCCGAGCACGTCAAGCTGCTGGAGACCTACGTCGACCTGTACAAGAAGGGCTACATCCCGGAAGACACCATGCGCCGGGGCTTCACGGCCGCCACCGAGCTGTACTCGGCGGGCAAGCTGGCTATGCTGATCACCGGGCCGCAGTTCATCCTGCGCGTGGCCAACGACAACAAGGCCATCTATGACCTGACCAAGGTGGCGCCCTACCCGATCAACATCGCCGGCAACGTGATCCACACGCCGCTGATGGGCTTCACGGTGCCCAAGGGCGTGCAGAACAAGGAACTCTCGCAGAAGCTGGCGCTGTTCCTGACCAACGACGTGAACCAGCTGCAGTTCTCCAAGGTCACCAAGACGACCTTCCCCAGCACAGTGAAGGCCAGCACCGACAAGTTCTTCAAGCAGGGCGGCGCCAACGCCACCGATCAGGGCAAGCTGGTGTCCAGCACCGAGCTGAAGAAGGCCAAGGATCTGACGCTGGTCTACCCCGACGCCTCCAAGCTGAACAAGGTCTTCAAGGACAACGTGGAGGCCGCGATGGCCGGCCAGAAGTCCGCCAAGCAGGCGCTCGACGACATCGTGAAAGCCTGGAACGCCAGCCTCTGAGCCCGTCTTGGAGGAGGTGAGTGCGGGGGGCGTCCGGTTCAGGCCGGATGCCCCCCTGGCCTGAACCGGAGGGCCTGAACCAGAGCACGTGAACATCACGACGACATCAGGAAGGACGTGCACGATGAAGCGAATGAGAGCCCTGACCCCAGTGAGTGTGGCTGTCCTGAGTTCGGCCCTGCTGGCCGCCGGCGCCCAGGCCGCCCCCCTGCCCCTGACGCCGCTGCCCGAGGCGCGCGCCCAGACGCCCCGGCAGACGCTGGTGCCCCAGCCAAAGCGGGCCGAATTCCCGAACGGCACCCTGCCCCTGGGCGGCCTGGGCGTGCGCGTAGTGGGCAGCGCCCCGGAGCTCGCCTGGGCCGTGCGCGACCTGCGGGCCGAGTGGAAGACCCGCCTGGGCGCCGAGCTGCAAGGCGGCGCGGCGGGCAAGCCCGGCATCGTGATCGGCACGCTGGCGGATCAGGAGCTGGCGGCGAAGGCGAAGGCGGCGGGGCTAGACAATGCAGCCGCCGAAGGCTACGCGCTGTGGGTCGACTCCAGTGGCGCATACATCGTCGGCGCGGACGGCAAGGGGGCCTACGCCGGCGCCCAGACGCTGCGCCAGCTGCTGACCCCCGCCGGCGTGCGCTTCGCGAAGATCAGCGACTCGCCGGGCCTGCGAGACCGCGTGGCCATGATCTACCTCGACCAGTACAGCGCGCAGGTGAACGACCGGCTGATCCCCATGCTGGCGGCCCTGAAGTACAACGCCGTGCTCATCATGAGCAATTACGTGCAGTGGGACACCGCGAAAGCGGGCGGCTTCGCGCACCCCGGCGGGGCGAGCAAAGCCGAGGCCCGGCGCGTGGCCGAGCTGGCGCGCTCGTATGGCCTGGAACCCATCCCGCTGATCGAGACCCTGAGCCACGCCGGCTGGATGTTCTACGGCGGCAAGAACCTGAACCTCAAGCAGGATCCGGAGAGCCAGAACCTCTGGGCCTACGACACCCTGAACCCCGACACCTACAGCAAGGTGATCCTGCCGGTGCTGAGCGAGGCGGTCGAGCTGTTCCGGCCCACAAGGGTGCACATCGGCCACGACGAGGTTCGCAGCCGCGACCGCTTCCCCGCCCGCGAGAACGGGAAGGCACTGGGCTTCGAGAAGCTGTACGTGGACGATGTGGTGAAGCTGCACGACCACCTGAAGTCCCTGAACGTGGCCACCATGATCTGGCACGACAGCGCCTTCGCGGACTCGGTGATCGCCACCCTGCCCGCCCAGTTGCCCAAGGACATCCAGGTCGCCTACTGGAACTACACCTCGGGCACCGGCACCGACCTCCTGGGCAAGATCGCCGCCATGGGCTTCCCGGTACTGGGCGCGAGCTGGCTGGACGCCGGCAACCCCGAAGGGCAGGCCAAGGTGGCGGCCAAGACCAGAGCGCTGGGCATGATCCAGACGCGCTGGACGGGCTATTTCGGCAACCCCAGCATCTGGGACGGGCAGGCCGAACAGGGCGTGCCCTTCGTGCGGGCCGCCTCCGCCTTCTGGAACCCGGACGCGCCCGTGGTCGCGGGGGCCGAGGGCATCTTCCGCGACCTGTACCAGCCGGCGGCGTACCGGGCGGCGGCGGGCAGCGCCGTGAACCTGAAGTCTCTGGTCACGCGCTCCCTGAGCGACGACGACGAGAAGGGCTGGATTCTCAAGGGCCCGGACATCGACCTGCGGAACCTGGGCACGGGGGTCAAGCGGCTGGGCGCCTATTCCTTCGACGTGCAGGGCGCAGTCATGCTGCGCGGCTCACGGCCGGCGGCGAAGGATCTGCCGGAGCGCGCGACCGTCGAGCTCGGCCGCAAGGCCGACGCGCTGGCCTTCCTGCACACCACCGGCTGGCCCGCCGCCACGCCGCGCGAGGTGATCGGGCGCTACGAGGTCGCCTACGCCGACGGCACCACCCTGGCCCTGCCGCTGGAGTACGGCCGGCACATCCGCGCCTGGACGGACACGCTGCCCAGTTCCATGATCCCGGCCCCCGGCTTCAGCGGCCAGACCCGCGACGGCCTGAACGTGGCGGTGCCCGTGCTGGAGTGGACGAATCCCAAGCCGGGCGTGGTCATCAAGTCCGTCACCCTGGTCAGCGAGGGCAAGAATGCCAACCCGACCCTGATCGGCCTGACGCTGATCGGCGACCGCCCCTGAGCCCTTCCCCGGCCGGCGCTTGACACCCCCCCACGCGGCCCCTACCCTGAGCGCACGTCTGATCTGTTCACCGTCCATCTGAGTTTGCCCCTGCGCGACCCACCAGCAGGGGACGGCTCATGAATGGGCGCGGAGGTTCCATGAAGAAACTCGTCCTGACCGCACTCCTCGCCACCCTCAGCGCCGCATCGGCCGCCGGCACCCTGGTCTTCGGCGCCAACGGGGAGCCCGTCAGCCTGGAATCGGGCAACATCACCGACGGCATCTCGATCCTGGTGCAGCGTCAGATCTACGACACGCTGGTGGACTTCAAGGACGGCACCACGGACCTGGCCCCGGGCCTCGCCAGCTCCTGGAAGGCCAACGCGAACAACACCGCCTGGACGTTCAACCTGCGCCGGAACGTGAAATTCACCGACGGCACGCCCATGAACGCCGACGCCATCGTGTTCAACATCGAGCGCTGGTGGGACAAGGCGCACCCCTACGGCTTCCGCGACCAGGGCCGCACCTTCGAGATCATCGGCGATCTGCTGGGCGGCTTCAAGGGCGACGCCACGGCCGTGATCAAGGGCGTCGTGAAGGTCGACGACTACACCGTGCGGGTCGACCTGAACAAGCCCAGCTCGGTCTTCCCCAACGTGATCGGCTCGGGCTACTTCGGGATCGCCAGCCCCGCCGCCATCAGGAAGGACGGCGCCAAGTACGGCACCCCCGCCAGCACGCCGGTCGGCACCGGCCCCTTCGTCTTCGAGAGCTGGAAGACCGGCGACCGCGTGACCCTCAGCGCCAACAAGGCCTACTGGGGCCCCAAGCCGCGCGTGGACACGGTGGTCATCCGCTCCATCAAGGACGCCAGCCAGCGCCTGAACGAACTGAAGGCCGGCACCATCGACTTCGCCAACGACCTGACCCCGGATTCGCTCAAGAACATCCAGGGCGACCGCAATCTGGTGGCCGTCAAGCGCCCCTCGTTCAACGTGGGCTTTCTGGCGCTGAACAACCGCAACCAGTACATCAAGAACGACAAGGTGCGTCAGGCGATCTCCATGGCCATCAACAAGAAGGCCATCGTGGACGCCTTCTGGAACGGCCTGGGGGTCAGCAACGCCTCCTTCGTGCCGCCGGTCATGGCCTGGGCCAACTCGCCCAAGGTGCCCGCCGACCACAAGTTCGACCCGGCCGCCGCCAAGAAGATGCTGTCTGATGCGGGCTTCCCCAACGGCTTCTCGATCGACCTTTGGTACATGCCGGTCAGCCGCCCGTACTTCCCTAACCCCAAGCCGATCGCCGAGGCGATTGCCGCCGACCTGAGCGCCATCGGCATCAAGGTGAACCTGAAGACGGAAGACTGGGCGAAGTATCTGGTCGACCGCAACAAGGAACCTGGCTTCGACATGTACATGATCGGCTGGACCGGTGACTACGGCGACCCCGACAACTTCTACGGCGCCTACTACGGCCCCAACGCCAGCGACGACATCAACTGGAATCCGCCCGAACTGGTGAGCCTGCTCGAACAGGGCCGCGCCGCCGCCACCAAGGAGGCCAAGGCGAAGGTCTACCAGCAGATCCACGAGCTGACCTACAACGCGGGCTACCGCCTGCCGATGGTGCACAGCCAGCCGCTGGCCGCCGCCCGCACCTACGTCAAGGGCTGGGTGCCCAGCCCCCTGGGCAGCGAGGCCTTCAACAAGATCAGCCTGATCGGCAAGAAGTAACGTCCGGCTGAGCCGTCCCGCAGGCGGGGCAGATCCTTCATCGGGGTCTGCCCCGCCCGCCTGCTGCCGCCGTCTCTGAACCGCGCCCGGCCTCCCGACCTCAGGGGCCCCGCACAGCGGCCCTCACCGGGTAGACTGGCAGGCATTCTGGACGACCTCACATTTCCACCCGTTGCCACACACCGTTCGCCGCAAGTCATCCGAGGGAGATTATTTTGGGCAGTTATCTGATCCGCCGCCTGGCGCGGACTCTGCTGGTCATGCTGGGCATCAGCCTGGTCGTGTTCGTGTTCGTGCGCTCGATTCCGGGCGACGCCGCCACCGCCATGCTGGGCGAACGCGCCACGCCCGCCGCCGCCGCCGCCCTGCGCGAGCAGCTGGGCCTGAACAAACCGTGGTTCTTCAACCCGGCCAATCCGCTGGACGCGCAGTATCCGAAGTACGTGAACGCGCTGGTGCGCGGCGACCTGGGCGCCGGCCTGAAGAGCAACATTCCGGTGCGGGACGAACTGCGCTCGCGCTTCCCCGCCACGGCCGAGCTGAGCATCGCGGCCCTGCTGTTCGCGCTGCTGATCGGGATGCCGGCGGGCATCATGGCCGCCCTGCGCCGCAACACCTTCTGGGACAACCTCGCCACGACCATCAGTCTGGTGGGCGTGAGTATGCCGGTGTTCTGGCTGGGGCTGCTGCTGTCGTATTTCTTCGCGGTGAAGCTGGGCTGGCTGCCGCCCAGCGCCCGGCTGGGCAACGAGACCACGCTGCAGCCGATCACCGGCCTGTACCTGCTGGACTCGCTGCTGCGCGGAGACCTGAAATCGTTCTGGGACGTGCTGAGGCACCTGATCCTGCCGGCCATCGCGCTGGGCAGCATTCCGCTGGCGATCATCGCGCGGATCACGCGCTCCAGCCTGCTCGACGTGCTGGGCCAGGACTACGTACGAACCGCTCGGGCCAAGGGCCTGGCGCCCAACCGGGTCACGCTCAAGCACGCGCTGAGAAACGCCATGCTGCCGGTGGTCACCGTGATCGGCCTGCAGGCGGGCGCGCTGCTGGGCGGGGCGGTATTGACCGAGACGATCTTCTCCTGGCCCGGCATCGGCTCGTGGGTCTACGAGGCGATCAGCCAGCGCGACTACCCGGTGATCCAGGGCGGCGTGATCTTCGCGGCCCTGGTCGTGAGCGTCGTCAACCTGCTGGTGGATCTCAGCTACGCCGCCCTCGACCCCCGGATTCAGTACAGGTGACCCCATGACGACGGCAACCCCTTCCATCCAGGCGGTGACGAAAAAGCAGCCCAGCATCTTCTGGCGCCGCTTCCGGCGCAGCGGGCCGGGCAAGATCGGCGCGGCCATCGTGGCGCTGTTCGTGCTGCTGGCCGTGTTCGCCCAGATCATCAAGCCCTACGACCCCACCACGGACCGCAACTACCGCCTGAACCTCAAGCCGCCCAGCATCGCGGGGCTGTGGAACAGGGAGGTGGCCGAGATCTACCGCGACCCGGTGACCGGCCAGACCGACCTCTGGGCGGCGCCCTTCGGCACCGACAACCTGGGCCGCAACGTGTACGCGCGCACGCTGCACGGCACCCGGATTTCGCTGAAGGTCGGCGTGGTGAGCACCATCCTGGCCCTCATCATCGGCTCGCTGCTGGGCGTGCTGGCCGGCTACTTCGGCGGCTGGTTCGACACCGTTATGGGCTACCTGACCGACGTCATGCTGGCCTTCCCCGGCATCCTGCTGGCGATCGGCTTCGCGAGCATCTTCAGCACCGACAATCCACCGTTGCTGATCGCGGCGCTCGACCGGACGTTCGCGCTGAACAGCCCGCAACTGGTGACCGCCATGCTGGCGGTGTCGCTGGTGCAGGTGCCGGTGTACATGCGGCTGGCCCGCGCGGTGGTGCTCTCCATCCGCGAGCGCGAGTTCGTGCAGGCGGCCGGCGCCCTGGGCGCCTCGCAGACCCGCACGATCTTCCGGCACATCCTGCCCAATTCCCTGTCACCGCTGATCGTGCAGGGCGCGCTGAGCATCGCCACCGCCACCATCGAGGTCGCCGCGCTGGGTTTCCTGGGCATCGGGGCGCAGCCTCCCCTGCCGGAGTGGGGCACCATGATCAGCGACTCGCGCCAGTACTATGTCGATGCTCCCTGGACGATGGTCTTCCCCGGCCTGGCGATCTTCCTGTCCGTGCTGGGCTTCAACCTGCTCGGCGACGGCCTGCGGGACGTGCTCGACCCCAGAAGCACCCAGTAGCCCTCCACGCTCCTCCGGACAACCCGCTCTCCACTCCAGGGGGGCGGGGTTTGGTTTCCTCCCGCACGCCCCTGCAGAACATCCGATCAGAACGATCCTGAACAGTGGTGATCACCTGTTCGGACGCGAACCGGGACGCTGCATCATCCGCCGAGTCGAGGGACGCAGCCTTCCCCCTACCCGAGCGCCGGCACCAGCTTTTCCAGCTCATCGACGTGAAAGCGCTGCCCGGTGGCGTGGGCCAGCTGGCGGGCCAGCCGGCGGGCCGGCAGCCGGGCCAGACTCAGTACCGAACCCGCCGCTCCCGCCTGGGCGCGCCCGGTCAGGTCGATCAGGGTGTGGTAGGGCTGCACCAGACCGGGGGGCAGGGCGCCGGCGGTGAGCACGATCAGGTCGGCCCGCTCGGCCAGCGTGGTCACGGACGGGTCGCGGCGGCTCATGGGAAAGGCCCGCACGCCCGCCGGCAGGTGCCGCGCCGCGCCCTCGGCCTCCGGGGTGGTCTCGGCCACGATGCCGATGTCGCTGAAGCCCAGACGGGTCAGCGGCAGGGCCAGGGCGAGGTCGCTGGCCGCCTGCCCCAGCAGCAGGGCGCTGGCTCCCCGGCTGGCGTAGCCGCTGGCCTCCAGCGTGTCGGTCAGGGCGTCGGCCAGGGCGAAGGTGCCGTGAACGCCGCCCGCGAAGGCCACGGCGTCCACCCGGCCGACCTTCTGGGCCGTGGGGTCGGCCTGCGTGACTCCCAGGGCGGCGAATTCCTGGCTGGCGTGGATCAGGGCGCCGCTGAAGCGCAGGGTCTGACAGGCGTGCAGGACGCCGCTAAGGTCATCGGTGGGCACGCTGACCCCGAGGAGTCCGAGGTCGCGCAGGGCGCGGGCGGCTTGGGCGGAGTGGCCGATCAGGGCCAGGGGCGTGTCGGACACGTGCATGAAGGCTCAGTGTAACGTGCGCTCATCTTGACCGGCGGTCAGCATGGGGCCCCTAGAGCACCAGCCGCCGCGAACGCAGCGACAGGACGCCGCCGACCACGACCAGCAGGGCCGCAATCAGCACGCCCACCACGACCGTCTGCACCTCCGGCCGCGCCACATACACGCCGTAGAAGGCCCACAGCAGCACCAGCGCGAAGGCGTAATCGCGGAAATGCAGCAGGAAGAAGCCGCCCAGCACCGCCGCGATGACGACCAGCAGGGCCGACCAGGTGGCCGCGCCGATGCCCAGCACGCCCTGGGTCACGCCCACGCTCACCAGATAGGCGGTGATGTTGGCCATGGTCGCCACGCTGATCCAGGCGAGGTACAGGCTGGCGGGCAGCTGGAGCGTCCAGACCTCGGCGCCCTGGGGCCGCAGTCCGCGCACGCTCAGGTACAGCCAGATCAGGCTGGCGAGCAGGGCCAGCATGATAGCCACGCTCAGTCCGTAGCGCAGGCTCTGGAAGGCCAGGAGCCACGAGGAGTTCAGCAGGTTGCCCAGCAGGAAGGGCCAGAACAGCCGGTCGTAGCGGGCGCCGCGCTGGGCGGGCAGCGCCTGGTAGACCGCGAAGGCCAGCAGCCCCAGGAAGATCGGCCCCCACACCGCGAAGGTCAGACCGGCCGGCGTGAAGGCGTTGGGCAGCGAGTCGCTGATCTCCTTGTTGGAGTTGCCGAACAGCGGCAGGGCGTTGCTCAGATAGTTCATGACCAGTGTCAGGACGGTGGCCAGCACCAGTACGATCTGCCTCGCAAGTCCTCTCATGCCCCAATCGTAAGCAGACAGACGCTTTGCCGCTGTCTGATTGCCGACGGTTCAGGGGCTGGTCAGGCGGCGCAAACCGACTGTCAGGACAGCCGCTGCCAGAGGTTGCTGGGCCTGGTGTCTCCGGCTCAGGACAGCCGCGCCCAGCACGGCCAGCGCCGCACTCCGGGCCTGCTGCACATCCGAGTCGCGCACGGGGCGAGCCGCCCGGTCGCAGGAACTGGCGATAGATTCCGGCCGGATTAACCACGGGGCCAGCGCCAGCGCGCCGAGCACAGGCCATACGCTGCCGCCCCCGGTGGAGGCAGGCACCGGAGGCACCAGCAGACCCAGCAGGGACAGGGCGGCCGTCTCCTGCCGCTGACTCAGCCAGGGTGCGAGGGCGGGCAGCAGGGCCCCCAGGCGACCCCCGAAGCGGGCGGACAGGCCGGTCTGAGCCAGCATGGCGGCCGTGTCGACAGGGGTGGGCGCCTCGCCGGTCGTGCCCGCCAGCATCCGCAACCCGCTCATGGTGCCGGCGGCGGGCAGCGGGTTCGCCGCGCCCCGGACGACCAGCATGAAAGCCAGCGGCAGGGCCAGGTTCGCCGTCCAGGGATGATCCGGATCGAGTTCGCGGGCCGTGGCCCAGGCCAGGAAACAGGCGCCGGCCACGTTCACGGCCTCCTTCCAGCTGCCGGTGCGGCGCCGGGCGAGCAGCAGCGCCCCCAGACTGCCGAGCACCGCCACCCGGTTCGAGGAGTGCGTGAAGTCCAGCGGACGCGCCAACGCGGACGGGGGCATGGTGGGCATAGGCGCACGCTAGCGCGGTGGAGCCGGTGGCTCAGGCGCGGTCAAGGGAGGGTGAAGGACTCCCCTGCCCAGCCAAGACGGGGGCAGATCCACGTCGCTCAGGTCGTGTAATCCGCGTTGATGCTCACGTACTCGGCGCTCAGGTCGCAGCCCCAGGCTTCCCCGGAGGCGTCGCCCACGCCCAGGTCGACCTCGAACACGACTTCATCGGCCTTCATGCTGTCGCTCACGGCGGCGTCCCCGTAGGGCAGGGGCCGCCCGGCGAAGACGGCATGGCCCTGCACGGAGACCTTCAGGTGCTCGATGTCCACGGCGGCGCCGGAGCGGCCGACCGCCATGATGACCCGGCCCCAGTTGGGATCGTTGCCGTGAACAGCACTTTTCAGCAGCGGACTGACGCAGCAGGTGCGCGCCGCCTGCAGCGCCTCGGCCTCGCTGCGGGCGCCGCTGACCCGCACGGTCAGGAGCTTGCTGGCGCCCTCGCCGTCGGCGGCGATCTGCCGGGCCAGGTCGCGCATCACGCCCTCCAGCGCTTCCAGGAATTCACCCTCGTCCACGTCGCCGGCCGCCCCGTTGGCGAACACCACGGCCATGTCGTTGGTGCTGGTGTCGCCGTCCACCGTGACCGCGTTGAAGGTGCGCGCCACGATGTCCGGGAAGGCGGCGCGCAGCTGGGTCTGGCCGATGGCGGCGTCGGTGAAGACGAAGGCGAACATGGTCGCCATGTCGGGGTGGATCATGCCGCTGCCCTTGGCGGTGCCGAGCAGCCGCGCGCCGCCCCGCAGCGTGGCCTGCGCGAGCTTCACGCGCGTGTCGGTGGTCATGATGGCGTGCGCGAAGGCCTCGGCACCGGTGTCCAGCTCGTCGGGCAGATGCTCGATGCCGCTCAGCACCCGGTCCATCGGCAGCAGGTGGCCGATGATCCCGGTGCTGGCGGTCAGCACCTGATCGGGCGCCACGTTCAGCACGCTGCCCAGCGCGTCGGCCATGTCCTCGTTGTCGCCCGCGCCGCGCGTGCCGGTGGCGGCGTTGGCGTTGCCGGCGTTGACCAGCAGGGCACGCACGCTCTGGCCGCCCCCGTACAGGCCCCGGTTGCGGGTCACGCAGGCGGCGGCGGTGGTGCTGCGGGTGCCGGCGAAGGCCCAGGTGCAGGCCGTGTCGGACACCACGGCGCTCAGGTCGGTCTTGCCGCTGGGTTTGATGCCGGCGGCCATCACGGCGGCGCGGAAGCCCTGGGGAAGCGGCACGGAACCGGGCTGCAGCGAACTGGATGAGGAGGCGCTCATGGGGGGAAGTGTAGCGGCCCGAGCCTCCGCGGCCGCACCAGCCCCCTATACTCGCCCCACATGACCAATAAGGGCCACACAGGCGCGCGGATAGACGTGATCGTCGTCGGGGCCGGCTCGGGCGGCTGCGTGGTCGCCCGCCGGCTGCTGGACGCGGGCCTCCGGGTGCTGCTGCTCGAAGCGGGCGGCCGGGACACCCATCCGCTGATCCGCGCACCGGCCGCCTTCCCGAAACTGTTCCGCAGCGCCCTCGACTGGAATTTCGAGACCGTGCCGCAGCCCGCCGCACTCGGGCGACGCTTCTACTGGCCGCGCGGCAAGGTGCTGGGCGGCAGCAGCGCCATCAACGCCACCATCTACATCCGGGGCTCGCGGCGCGACTTCGACTCCTGGGGGCCGGGCTGGACGTGGGACGAGGTGCTGCCGGCCTTCCGGGGGCTGGAGCGCTTCCGGGGCGCCGAATCGGCCACACGCGGCGTAGAGGGGGCCTTACCCGTCGGGCACCGCGCCCAGTCGCACGAGCTGAGCCACGCCTTCGTCGAGTCGGCGGCGCAGGCGCTGGGCATCCCGCAGGCCAGCACCTTCAACGACGGCGAGCTGCGCGGCGCGGGCATCCTGGAGAGCAACCACTTACGCGGCGAGCGCTACAGCGCCTTCCGGGCCTTCCTGAAACCGGTGCTGGGGCACCCCAGGCTCACCATCCTGACCGGCGCGCACGTGCTGGAACTGCTGTGGGACGGCCCACGGGCGGCGGGCGTACGCCTGCGCTGGCAGGGCCGCACGCTGGACGCCCCGGCGGGGGGCGTGGTGCTCGCGGCGGGGGCCATCCAGACGCCGCAGTTGCTGATGCTCTCGGGTATCGGGCCACGGGCGGAACTGGCACGCCACGGCATTCCGGTCAGGGCCGATGTGGTGGGTGTCGGCGAGGGGCTGCAGGATCATCTGGCCGCGCCGGTCATCTTCCGCTCGCGCCGCGCCTCGCTGGACGCCATGCCCGAGTGGCAGGCCCTGGCCCGCTACGCCTGGAACCGCCAGGGGCCGCTGAGCAGCAACATCGCCGAGGCGTCCGCCTTCAGCCACGCCCGGCCCGGTCTGGACACGGAGCAGAGCGACCCGGACATCCAGTTCCACTTCGGCCCGGCGTATTTCCGCGATCACGGCTTCCAGCGCGCTCCCGGCCACCACTTCTCCGTGGGCCCGGTGCTGGTGGCGCCGGAGAGCCGGGGCCGTATCACGCTCTCCAGCCGCGATCCCCTGGCCGCCCCGCTGATCGACCCGGCGTACCTGAGCGACGAGCGTGACCTCCAGAGTCTGGTGGCCGGCGTGAGGCAGGCCCGCGACATCGCCTCGGTGGGGCCGCTCGCCGAGATGGCCGACGGGGAGGCCCTGCCCGGCGCCCAGGCCGAGTCCGACGAGGCCATCGCCGAGCACATCCGCCAGGAGTGCGCGACCCTGTACCACCCGGCGGGCACGGCCGCCCTGGGCGACGGCGAGGGCGCCGTGGTCGACCGCCACCTGGCCGTGCGCGGCGTGCCGGGTCTATGGGTCGCCGACGCCAGCGTGATGCCGCAGGTCATCCACGCCAACACCAACGCCACGAGCATGATGATCGGCGCGAGGGCTGCAGAGTTCGTGGCGAAGGGTCTGTAAGGGATGTAGGGAGAAAGGAATCAGGAAGGTTTGGCGTTTTTGACCCTTCTCGACGGCCTTCGACGGGTCAGGCGCACACTCCTCTCTAAAAAAGAGATCAGCTAAAACGAGCGTTCCGCCCACCGACTGACCGAACACCGCCACCGGCCCTCCGGACGTGGCCCCAACCGTTCAGGGGCGGCCCCTCTGCTCCGCAGCTGTTCCAGCCACTCTCCTTGTCTCATTGACATAGGCTCACGCGCCCATAGGCACAGCGCACGGGCCTACCGCGTCACGTCAGGATGACGCCCTGGCCGGACACGTCAACGTCCATCCCACATCCGCTGCACCAGTCAAATCCCTTGCCGAGCGCAGCGCTGCTCCCCCTGCCCTCTGGTTTGAGGGGCAGGGAAGCTTTGCGCCACCACCCCACAACGGATTCAGAAAATGCGCGGGTTCGGCGGAATATCCAGCGTATTGCTGCTGTCCGTCTCATCGGCCCAGACCTTCATGTGCGTGAGCTTCGCCGAGCCGAAGGTGGTCGTGAAGGCCACGTCGGAGGCGTCGCGGCCCTGCGCGATCAGCACGCGGCCCACGCGGGGCTTGTTGTGGCGGGCGTCGAAGGTGCGCCACTGGCCGTCCAGGTACGCCTCGAACCAGGCGTGGAAGTCCATGGGCACGGGGTCGGGCGTGATGTCGATGTCCGGCATGTAGCCGCACACGTAGCGCGCGGGGATGTTCATGGCCCGGCAGAAGGCCACGCCCATGTGCGCGAAGTCGCGGCACACGGCCCGCTTGCTGTCCAGCGCCTGCTTGGCCGTGGTGCTCGACGTGCTGCCGTAGCCGTAGGCGCACCCGTCGTACAGGAAGTCGCTGATGGCCTGCACCTGCGCCCAGCCCCCCTGGATGTGCCCGAAGCGCTCCCAGGCCTCGGCGCTGACCAGATCGCTGTCGACGTAGCGGCTGGGCAGCAGGTACGCGATGGTCTCGTCGGGCAGCTCCTCGACCGGCATCTTGCGGAGGGTCGGCAACTGCGGATCCGGGTGGCGCGTGACCTCGGCGATCAGGTCGTGGCCCAGGGTGAAGGTGCCGGGCTGGGCCAGCGTGCGCCAGACCAGGTTGCCGTGCGAGTCGGTGTAGGTGTGGATGCCCTCGGCGGCGCCCAGGGTGCGCTGGTCGATGATGCGCTGGCGGGTGCCGGTCGCGTTCAGGCGCTGCTGGGGCTGCACCACGAACAGCATTGGCGTGGGGTAGGGCACCTCAAAGGTCAGGGAGAACCCCGCGCGGACCCGGACGGGGTGTTCGATGGGGGCCGTTTCGACAGACACAGCAGGGATGGTGCCGGACGGGGTGGGGCTGGATACGTTCGACTCGGGCGGCTCCATGCGCTCCAGTGTGACGCCTCGGACGGCTCATAAAGGTGTGAAGTCGACGCGCGGCCGCGTTCACCCGCCCCTGGCCCGGCCCGTGCGGGGCCACGCTAGCCTGGAGGGCATGAACCGCCTGTCCAGCGAATCGAGTCCCTATCTGCGCCAGCACGCCGACAACCCGGTGGACTGGCAGCCCTGGAGCCCGGCCGCCTTCGAGCAGGCGCGCGAGCGGGACGTGCCGGTGCTGCTCTCCGTGGGGTACTCGACCTGCCACTGGTGCCATGTGATGGCCCACGAGAGTTTCGAGGACGAGGCCACCGCCGCCTACATGAACGCCCACTTCGTGAACGTCAAGGTCGACCGCGAGGAGCGGCCGGACGTGGACGCGGTGTACATGGCCGCCACCCAGGCGATGACCGGTCAGGGCGGCTGGCCCATGACCGTGTTCCTGACCGCTGACGCCGAACCCTTCTACGCCGGCACGTATTTCCCGCCGCGCGACGGCCACGGCCTGCCCAGCTTCGGGCGCGTGATGGCCTCCGTGGTGAACGCCTGGACGACCGAGCGGAGCAAGCTGCTGGGCAATGCCCGCGCCCTGACCGAGCATGTGCGCGAGGCCAGCCAGCCCCGCCCCGCCCAGGGCGACCTGCCGGAGGGCGCGCTGGAGCGGGCCGTGGACAACCTGCGCCGCCTGTACGACCCCGTGCGGGGTGGCTTCGGCCGGGCGCCCAAGTTCCCGGCCCCGACCACGCTGGACTTCCTGCTGACCCAGCCCGGCGGCCGCGACATGGCGCTGGGCACCCTGCGGGCCATGCTCGCGGGCGGTATCCACGACCAGCTGGGCGGGGGCTTTCACCGCTACTCGGTGGACGCCGAGTGGCGCGTGCCCCACTTCGAGAAGATGCTCTATGACAACGCCCAGCTGACCCGCACGCTGCTGCGCGCCTACCAGTTCACCCACGACGAGACCTTCGCCGACGCCGCCCGCAGCGTGTTGGCCTATCTGGAGCGCGAGATGCGCTCCCCAGAGGGCGGCTTCTACTCCGCCCAGGACGCCGACACGGACGGCGTGGAGGGTCTGACCTTCACCTGGACACCCGCCGAGGTGCTGGAGGTGCTGGGCGATCCGGAGGACGCGGAAGTGCTGACGCGCCACCTGGGCCTCAGTGCGGAGGGCAATTTCCTCGATCCCCACCGGCCGGAGTTCGGGAAGCGCAGCGTGCCCTTCGTGGCCCAGACCCCGGCCCAGCTGAGCGGTTCCGGCGACCCGGACGGGGCGGCCCTGCGCTTACGCCTGGACGCCCTGAAAGCCCGCCTGCACGCCTCGCGCCAGACCCGGCCCCAGCCCGGCACCGACGACAAGGTGCTGACCTCCTGGAACGGGCTGGCCCTGGCGGCCTTCGCGGACGCCGCCCGGATCCTGCAGGAGCCGGCCTACCTGCAGGTCGCCCGCCAGACCGCCGCCTTTCTGCACGGGCAGATGCGCCTGCAAGGCGGCACCCTGCGCCACACCTACGCGCGGGGCGAGGCGCGGGTGGAGGGCCTGCTGGAGGATCACGCGCTGGTCGGGCTGGGCCTGGTGTCGCTGTTCCAGGCGGGCGGCGACCTGGCCCACCTCGAGTGGGCGCGCGAGCTGTGGACAGTGGTCGTGCGCGACTTCTGGAACGAGGAGGCCGGCGCCTTCATGGCCTCGGGCGGGCGGGCCGAGCCGCTGCTGACCCGGCAGGCGCCCGGCTTCGACAGCGCGGTGATCAGCGACAACGCGGCCGCCGCCCTGCTGGCCCTGTGGATGGATCGCTACTACACCCTGCCGGAGGCCGAGGCGCTGGCCCGGCGCACGGTGCAGACCTTCGCCCGCGACATGCTGGCGGCGGCCAGCGGCTTCGGCGGACTGTGGCAGGCGGCGGCCTTCCTGCACGCCCCCCACGCCGAGGTCGCCATCATCGGCAGCCCACAGGAGCGGCGGGCGCTGGAGGCCGTCGCGGCGGGCGTACCCCTCCCCTTCTGCACCCTGGCCTTCACGGAAGAAGGCGGAGCGCTGCCGGTGCTGGAAGCCCGGCCGGGCGGGGGCCGGGCCTACGTGTGCGTGAACCGCGCCTGCGAGCTGCCCACCCAGGACGAGCAGGTCTTCCGCACGCAACTGGAGGCGCTGGCGAGGGATCAGGGGCTTTCGTAGAGCGTCAACCGATCAATTGTTATGCCTTCGCTCCCCCTCCCCTCGCGGGACTCGGAGGAGCCGCTGGGGGAGAGGCTTGGGCTGAGGGGGAAGGTAAGCGGCGGATAAGTCCAGGCCGGTTTCGAGCCCTGACGTGTCGGTTGACGCTGCACACACTCGTCGGACGCAGAGCCGCAGCTTGACCGGGGACAGCATGTGACGGTGCAGGGCGGGTGGGACGGGAACAGCTGGGGCGCCCAGGCCGCCGGCTCCGGCCATCACGGTTCCGGGTGCTGGAGTACGGGCACCGGCTTCAAGGCCGGGTCAGTTCACTCACGCCGTCCGGCGAGGCCACGAACGCCCGTTCGGCCATGCCCAGGAAGAAGCCCGTGTCCACCACGCCCAGCGTGCCCTTGAGCTGCCGCTCCAGGGTGGGCGGGTCGATGGCGCCGGGCAGCTGCGCGTCGTAGATGTAGTTGCCGTTGTCGGTCAGGAAGGGCTGGGCGCCGGGCTGTCTCAGGCGGCCGCCGGGCAGTTGCGCGCGCAGACGCTCGATGGTGCTCAGGAAGCCGAAGGCGGCGATCTCGACCGGCAGCGGGGCCTTCTCGCCCAGCCGGTTCACCACCTTGGTGTGGTCGGCGATGATGATCAGCCGCCGCGCCTGCACCTCGGTCAGTTTCTCGCGCAGCAGCGCGCCGCCCAGGCCCTTGATCAGATCGAGATTGGGAGCGACCTCGTCCGCGCCGTCAATGGCGATGTCCAGCGCGCGGGGATCGAGCACCTCGACCCGCAGGCCCACCTGCCGCGCCAGGGTGTCGCTGGCCTCCGAGGTCGCCACGCCCACGATGCCCGTGAGTTCACCGGCCTGAACCCGTCGGCCGAGCTCTTCGATGGCGTATTTCGCCGTGCTGCCGGTGCCCAGGCCCACCCGCATCCCGCTCTGCACCAGATCCACGGCCCGCAGCGCCGCCTCCTTTTTCAGGGTTTCCAGATCAGCCACGGCTGGGGCTCTCCCCGCCGGCCCGGTCTTTCTCGATGGCGGCGGCCACGGCGTCGGCGTGCCCCTCGACCTGCACGGCCAGCCAGGCTTTCACCAGGCGGCCGTCCGGGCCGATCAGGAAGGTCTGGCGTTTGATCCCCCGGACGACCTTGCCGTACATGTTCTTGTCGCCGTAGGCCCCGATGCTCTCCAGGTAGGCCGCGCCGGGATCGCTCAGCAGGGGGAAGGGCAGGCTGTACTTCTCGGCGAAGCTCTGGTGGCTCTCGGCGTCGTCGGCGCTGATGCCCAGGATGGCGGCGCCGTGGGACTTGAGCAGGGCGTTGTCGCGGAAATCGCAGGCTTCTTTGGTGCAGCCGGGCGTGTCGTCCTTGGGGTAGGCGTAGAGCACCACGTACTGCCCGAGGTAGCCGGAGAGCTGGCGCGGCTGGCCCTGGGCGTCCTGGAGAGTGAAGTCGGGGAAGGGAGTGCCGACGGCGGGGGAGGTCATGCGGTCAGGGTAACGCAGGGGCCGGGGGTGCAGAACGCCCGGCGCCGATCCGGGTCGGAGGCGCTGCCCCATTCAGACGCCGTGCCACCCAGACGCCGTGCATCTTTAGACGGTTGTGCGTTCTCAAGTCCGGATGCGTATGCTGGGGGGCGTGAAGCTCGCCCCATACATCGACCACACCCTGCTGAAAGCCACCGCCACCGCCGCCGATATCCGGGTGCTGTGCGCCGAGGCGCGCGAGCACAGCTTCTACGCCGTGTGCCTCAATCCCGTGTACGTGCCGCTGGCGAAGGCTGAACTCTCAGGCAGCGACGTGAAGATCGCCACCGTCTGCGGCTTTCCGCTGGGCGCGGTCAGCCCGGCCCAGAAGGCGGCCGAGGCGGCCATGAGCGTGCAGGCGGGCGCCGACGAGGTGGACATGGTCATCCACATCGGCGCGGCGCTGGCGAACCGCTGGGACGAGGTCGAGGCCGATGTCCGCGCGGTGCGTGAGGCGATTCCCGCTCACGTGCTGAAGGTGATCATCGAGACCTGCTACCTGACGGACGAGCAGAAGCGCGGGGCGACCGAGGCGGCCGTGCGCGGCGGCGCGGACTTCGTGAAGACCAGCACCGGCTTCGGCACGGGCGGCGCCACCCCCGCCGACGTGCGCCTGATGCGCGAAGTGATCGCCGGCCGCGCCCGGATCAAGGCGGCCGGCGGGGTGCGAACCCCCGCCGACGCGGCCGAGATGATCGAGGCCGGAGCCACGCGCCTGGGCACCTCGGGCGGCGTGGCGCTGGTCGCCGGAGACCGCGCCGCCGGAGACCGCGCGGGCGAGGGGTACTGATGGAGGGCGGCGCGGGCACCCGTGGCGGGGTGCCGGAGGTCGTCCTGGCTTCAGGCAGCCCCCGGCGCCGCGAACTCCTGGGCCTGCTCGGCGTGGAGTTCCGCGTGCAGCTCAGCGGCGAGGCCGAGGAGAGTGCGGAGACCGACCCCCACGCCCTGGCCGGCGAACTCGCGCTGCTCAAGGCCCGCGCGGTGGCCGCCGCCCATCCGCAGGCGGTCGTGATCGGGGCCGATACGGTGGTCGCCTCGGGGGGGACGCTGCTGGGCAAACCCGCGGACGCCGCCGAGAACGCGGCCTTCCTGCGGGCGCTCTCGGGCAGGATCCATCAGGTCTATACCGGCGTGGCCGTGGTATCGGGCGACCAGACCGAGGTCGAGGTCGCCCGCGCCGACGTCACCTTCCGGGCCCTCTCGGACGCGGAGGTCGCGTACTACGCCCAGTCCGGCGAGGGGCTGGACAAGGCCGGCGGCTACGGCATCCAGGCGCTGGGTATGGCGCTGGTCGAGCGGGTGGAGGGCGAGTACAGCGCGGTGGTGGGCTTTCCGCTGTCGGTGGTGATCCGGCTGCTGCGCCGCGCCGGAGTCACGGTGTGGAACGAGGCCCTCCCCCATCGGGGCGACGAGGTGCAGGCGGCCCCTGATCCGGAGGTCAGCCCGGCGTGAACTGGCGGCGTCTGCTCCTGGTGTTCTCGGCCCTGATGCTGCTCAGTCTGGTCGCCACCCGCTTTCAGGTGGCGGCCCCCACGGCGCTGCGTTCGGGCACGGTGCCGATCACGCGGGCCAGCGTGACCGTGGCCGACAACCTGCGCCACGCCTACCAGACGCTCGTGCAGGAACGCGAACTGGCCCGCGAGGTCGCCTCCCTCCGCAAGCAGAACGACGTGCTGCGCCAGCGCAACGAACTGCTGACCCGCGAGGCCGCGAGACTCCGGCAGCTGCAGGTCATCACCCAGACCCAGGCGCCGAACGCGGTGGGCATCGCCCAGGTGATCGCGGTCTCGCCCAGCCCGCTGCTGGCCCGGCTGACCCTGAACCTGGGCCAGAACGCGGGGGTGCGGGTGCGGATGCCGGTCACGGTGCCCGGTGGGCTGGTCGGCCAGATCAGCGACGTGAGCGGCAAGGAGTCGACCGTGGTCTCACTGGTCGATCCGGAGAGCAGCGTGGGCGTGACCCTGCAGGGCAACCGCGGGGGGCGGGGCCTGGCGCGCGGCGTGCCGCCGGACCGGCTGCGCGCCGACTTCTCGCGCAGCATTCCGATCAAGGTCGGCGACGTGCTGGTCACCAACAGCCTGGGGGGCGTGTACCCCGTGGGCATCCGGGTGGGCACCGTGGAAAAGGTGCTGCCGCTGGGCCCCAACGATCTGAACCGCACCGTGATCGTGAAGCCGGCGGTGGATGTCGGCGTGGTCGAGGACGTCACCATTCTGGAGGGGTTGTAATGGGCACCGGGACGCTCCAGGTGGGCGGCTGATGCGCGCGGATCTGCCGCGCCGGGGGCTGAGCCGCTGGCTGGGGCCGCTGGTGCTGGTGGTCCTCCTGATCGCCCTGCAGGGCCTGCTGACCCGGCTGGCCGACGCCGCCGGCCTTCCGGCCCCGGACCTGTTCCTGCTCACCGGGGCGGGGCTGGCCTGGCGGATGCGGCCCGCCTGGGCGCTGGTGGCGGCCTACGGCGTGGGACTGGGCCAAGACGTGCTGGGCGGCGGCATGATCGGTCTGCACGCCGCCGGGATCGCCGGTGGGGCGCTGCTGGTGCTGCTGGTGCGCCGCTACTTCGCGAACTCCGGCCCGGTGCAGGGGCTCCTGACCGTGGTCATGGCGGTGGTGGGCCAGTGGCTGGCCTTCCTCCTGATCACCTACTGGCTGCGCTCCGAGCTGGTCACCGTGGAACTGCTGATCCGCACGGTGCCGCCGGCGCTGCTGCTCACTCTGCTGGTCTCCGGCCCGTGGGAGCGCGTGCTCGAATGGGGGATCGGCCCCAGACCGTCGGAGAACCTCTCGTGATACGGACTCCGTCCAATTCCCGGACAGTCGGAACCTCACCGCCTGTCCGTCCGTCTCCCGGAGTCCGTCCTTTCTCCTTCTTCCCCTGGTCGGATTGAACCCCACACAGACGGGATTCAATCGGAGTCCGTATGAGATACTGGAAATACCCTGTATGAGCCGAACTGGAGACACCCTGGATCGTCGAGACCGCCTGCGCCGCCGGGCGGGTGGCGGTTCCGGCCGCACGGGCGCCCGGCCGCGGGGCAACGGCGCGTCCCGCGTGGCCTGGATGGCGCTGGCCTTCAGCCTGACGCTGGGCGGCCTGGGGGCACGGCTGTACCAGCTCCAGGTCGTGCAGCACAGCGAATACGCGGTGCAGTCGGCCAGCAATTTTCAGCGCGACGACGTGGTGCGCGCCCTGCGCGGCGAGATCCGCACCCGCGACGGACTGCTGCTGGCGACCAACCGGCTGGCCGTGGATCTGGTGTACACCGGCCGCAAGGAGCCCGGCGACCCGGCGCAGGCGATTCCGGCCTGGGACAAGATCGTGTACCTGGCGGGCATCAAGCCGGACGCCCTGATGAACGGCCAGCCCCGCGAACCCGACCCCCACAAGGAAACCGAGACGGTGCTGGCCCGCAACGTGGCCGAGAAGAATCTGGCGGCGCTGTACGAGTACACCGTGCTGGTGCCCTCGCTGGAACTGCGCGAACGGGTCGAGCGCATCTACCCCCAGGGCAAGATGGCCGCCCACCTGCTGGGCTACGTGCAGGAGGCCAGCGACAGCCAAGTCAAGGAAGGCGGCTATACGCTGGGCGACATGGTGGGCCGCTCCGGGCTGGAATACAGCCTGCAGAAGACCCTGGAGGGCAGGAACGGCCTGCGCCGCCGCGAGGTCACGGCCAACGGCCGCCCGCAGACCGAGCGCATCATCGACCCCGGCCAGGAGGGCAAGGACGTCACGCTGACCATCGACAGCACCCTGCAGCGCGCCGCCGAGACCGCGCTGCGGGCCGAACTGGCCGAGATCAACGCCGGCCGGGCCAAGAACAACCAGCCGCCCGAGACCCTGACCCGCGGCGCCATCATCGCCATCGACCCGCGCACGAACGAGGTGCTGGCGATGGCGAGCAGCCCCGCCTACGACCCGAACTGGTTCTCGCGGGTGCCGAGCCCGGATCCGGTGGCCAAGAACTGGGCGGTCGACCCCAACCGCCCCAACGCGGAACTGGACGCTGTGACCGCCAACCGGGTGGTGCAGGCCTACAACCCGGGCAGCGTGTTCAAGATCGCCACCACGCTGATGTACGTGGAGCGCTGGGGCAACTTCACCCTGCCGTGTAACCCCGTGTACTACTTCGGCCGGGCCTCGTTCAACAACTGGGCGCACCACAGCCTGGGGATCGTGGACGGCCGCAAGGCGATCGCCTTTTCCTGCAATCCCTGGTACTACCATTCGGCGGCGCTGGCCACCCCCGGCGTGTACTCGCGCCAGCTCAAATCCCGTCTGACCGAACTGGGCTACCACCGGGAGACCGGGCTGGAGATCGTGGGCGAGAAGACCGGCCTGCTCACCGACATCGGCGACTACCGCGACCCGGAAGACAGCACGAGCCGCAAGTCGCCGTGGTATCCCGGCTTCGGCCTGAACATGAGCATCGGCCAGGGCGACGTGCTGGTCACGCCCGCGCAGGTGGTCAAGGTCATGTCGACCATCATCAACGAGGGACAGGAACGGCCATTGACCGTGATCCAGGCGGTCGCCGGCAAGGCGCAGCCCCGCAAGCCGGCCCAGAGCGTCGTGCGGGGCGGCAACGTGGAGGTCTTCCGCTTCGTCAAGGAAGGCATGGACTGGACGACCTCGATCTTCGGTGGCACGGCCAGCACCAAGATCGGCCCGACCCTGTTCCCGGTGGCGACGGCCGGCAAGACCGGCACCGCCGAGAACGGCATGAGCCGCCGCAAGCAGTCCTATGCCTACACCCACGGCTGGTACGAAGGCTACGGCCCCGTCGGGACGGGGCAGACGCCCACCTTCGCGGTCGTGACCTTCTTCCAGAACGGCGGCGAGGGCTACGGGCCGGGGCTCAATGCCGCCAAGCGCATGTTCGCTGCCCGCTGGTGCGTGAACCTCGGCGAGCGCCTGAGCGCCCTGCCGCTGAGTGCCCAGCAGCCCTGCCTGGGCGAGCTGGATCACATGCGCGCGGTGTACAAGGCGCGGGCGGAGCGGGCGAAGGCCGCCCTGAACGCCCCGCCGGCCCCTGCGGCGCCGTAGGGGCCGGACGCGCCCCGCAGCTCTACTCCACGCTCGCCTCGACGTGGATCTCGCTGTTGAGCGACGCCGCCACCGAGCAGTACTTCTCGTGGCTGAGCAGCGCGGCCTTGTGCAGCGCCTCGGCGCTCACGCCCTCGCCGCTGCCGATGTGGCGCACGGTGATCCGGGTGTAGCGCTTGGGGTGTGTCTCGGCCCGCTCGCCCTCGACCTCGATCCGGTAGGTCGCCAGCGGGGTGCGGCGCTTGGCCATGATGTCCACCACGTCCACGGCCGTGCAGGTGGCCAGCGCCCCCAGCAGGGCGTCCATGGGCGAGACGCCGATCTTGAGGGGGCTGTTGTCGATCAGGAGCTGCTGGCCCGTGGGGTTGAGTCCCACGTAGCGCTGTTCGCCGAGCCAGGTGACGTTCAGGGTCTTCTTCATGGCCCCAGGCTAGCGTCTGCCCAGACCCAGGGGCTGTCCGCCGGTCTCTGGAGTCCGGCCCGTGCCTACCCCAGATCGTCGTCCTCTTCGGGCAGGGGCAGCCGCACGCGGAAGGTGGCGCCGCCGCCCGGGGTGTCGACCACGTCGATGGTGCCGCCATGCGCGGTGACGACCTGCTGGGCGATGGTCAGGCCCAGGCCCGCCGAGCCGGCCTCCTTGCCGCGGTAGAACTTGTCGAAGATGCGGGGCTTGATGTGGTCGGGCACGCCCGGGCCGTGGTCGACCACGCGCACCTCGACCTCGCCCGCCCGTAGCCCGGCCTCTATCGTGACCAGGTCGGCCCGGCCGCTGACCCGGATGGCGTTGGTCACCAGATTCACGAAGACCTGGGTCAGGCGGCCCGGATCGCCCACCACCTCCAGATCGTCCTCCGGGGCGCGCACGCCGAAGTCGCGTCCCACCTGGCGCAGCAGCTGGCCCAGGTTCATGAAGTGCATCTCGATGCTCTGCACCAGTTCGCCGCGCGAGAGCTGCAGCAGGTCGTTGACCAGCCGTGTCATGTTCTCGGCCACGCGCTGGGCGTCCTGCAGGGTCTGGCTGCCGCCCACCTCGCGTTCGGCGCGGCGCAGGTAGCCGTGCAGGGCGGTCAGCGGGGTGCGGAGCTCGTGGCTGGTCTCGGCCAGGAAGGTCTTCTGCAGGTTCAGGGCCTCCTCCAGCTGGCGGGCCTGGATCTCCAGGCGCTGGCTCTGGCGCTCGGCCACGTTCCGCAGGCGTTCCACCTCTTCCAGGCGGGCCTGCAGGGAGCGGTTCAGCTCACGGACTTCCTGCTCGGCCAGCTCGCGGCTGACCTGGGCGTCCACCTCGGCGATGGCGCGCTTGACTGCCGGCGAGAGGCGTTCGAGCCGCTGCTTGAGGATGTAGTCGGTGACCCCCTCGCGCAGGGTGTCCACGGCCGTCTCCTCGCCCATGGCCCCGGTCACGATGATGAAGGGCACGTTGGGCAGCAGCTCGTGGGCGGCCCGGAAGGCGCTCAGGCCGTCGTAGGTGGGCAGCGCAAAGTCGCTGAGGATCAGGTGGGGACGGCCGCCCAGCAGCGCGGATCGGAACCCGGCCTCGTCCTCGACCCGCGTCACCTGCGTCGGCCAGGGCAGTTCGCCCTCCAGATGGAACAGCACCAGCTCGTGGTCGAGTTCGTTGTCCTCCAGATGCACGATCCGCAGGGCCTCGCCGGGCCGGGGCGTGTGGTAGCCCCCGAGCGTCTGGGTGGAAGGGGTCACTGGGGCTCCTGAAGGGGCAGCGTCACGGAGAAGGTGGCCCCCACGCCCAGTTCGCCGGTGGCCGCCACCTGACCTCCGTGCCGGCCCACGATCCGGCGCACATTGGCGAGCCCGATGCCGATCCCCTCGAATTCGTCGGCGCGGTGCAGTCGTTGGAACACGCCGAACAGTTTATCCACGTATCTGGGGTCGAAGCCCACACCGTTGTCACGAATGCTCACCGTGACCTGGCCCCCCTGCAGCGCGGCACTGACCTCGATGTGCGCCAGCTCGCGTGTGCGCGTGTATTTCACGGCGTTGCTGAGCAGATTCGTGAAGACCAGCTCAAGCATGGTGGGGTCGCCTTGGATGGTCGGCAGCGGCCGCAGCACGAACTCGATCTGCCGGCCCTGGCGATCGGGCTCCAGGGCCAGCCAGCTGGCACCCACCAGCGCCTCCAGATCCACCGGCACGCTTCTGAGCTCCTGGCGGCCCATGCGCGAGAATTCCAGCAGGTCGTCGATCAGCTGGCTCATGCGCGTGGCCGACTCGGTGATGATCCCCAGGTAGCGCTGGGCCTTGGGGCTCAGGCCCGCCGGCCCGGCCTCCCGGGCGGCCTCCTTGCCCAGCAGGTCGCCGAAGCCCACGATGTGCCGCAGGGGCGTGCGCAGGTCGTGGGACACGGAATAGCTGAAGGCCTCCAGCTCGCGGTTGGCGTTCTCCAGTTCCTGGGTGCGGCGCTCGACCCGCTCCTCGAGCGACTGGTTCAGGGCCTGCAGATCCTGCTGGGCCCCGATCACCCGCCGCTGCAGGGCGTCGTTCTCCAGCGCCGCCGCGAAGCGCCCCGCGAGCTCGTGCGCCAGTTCCTGATCCCGCTCGGTCAGCGCGTGCCGGTAGGCCAGCCCCAGCATCCCGAACAGCGCGCCGTTCTGCCCCAGCAGCGGGTAGACCAGCGCGCCGGTGGCGTGGACGCTGTGCAGCAGAGGGTGGGTGGTCAGGATCAGCGGCTCGGCGCTGTGCGCGACCCGCTCCATGGCCTGCAGCACCAGGGTTCGCATGTGCGGCTCGTTCCAGGCCGGATGGGTGAAGGAGTTCGCCACCACTTCCATCGGCCACGCGGACCACAGCGCGGCGCTGTCGACGAAGCGGGCGGTGAGCTTGCCCAGCGCCGCCCGGTACTGCCCCTCGCGGTCGCGCGAGAGCACGTCCCCCCGTAGGGTCAGCTGCTGCGAGACGTCGGCCAGCAGCCGCGCCGCGTTCTCGGCGTACACCGAGTCGTCCACGTCGGTGCAGGTGCCCACCCACTCGATCACCTGACCGGCGGCGTCCATGACCGGCAGCCCGCGCGTGACGAAGGTGCGGTAGCGGCCGCTCTCGCCCAGGATGCGGTGCTCGGCCTCGAAGGGCCGCGCGGCCCGGATGGCCGACTGCCAGCGCTGGCGGTAGGCCGGCCGGTCGTCCGGGTGGATCAGGTCGACGAAGCCCTGGGCGGCGCGTTCCTTGCCCACATACTCCTGCCAGCGGCGGTTGAAGTACACCGCCTCGCCCTGCGGATCGGTCAGCCAGACGATCTGCGGCAGGCCCTCCAGCACGCCCCGCGAGCGTTCCTCGTTGCGCTGCGCCAGCCGCTCGGCGACCAGCTGGTCGTGGATGTCGGTCAGACTGGTGACCCACTCGACCACCTGACCTTGCTCGGCGCGCAGGGGCGCGAAGTCCAGCACGAACCAGTGCTGGCGCCCGTCGGCCAGGGTCAGTTGCAGCTCCATCTGGCCGGAGCCCTGCTCGGCAGTGGCCTTCTCGCACAGCTGCAGGTAGCCCTGGCGGTCTTGGGGCGACATGCACGCCAGCAGGTCGCCGGTGCCCAGCAGCAGCTGATGCTGGGCGTTGACGAAGGTGACCTGCCCGGCCGGATCGCTGACCCGCACGATGTGCGGAATGGCGTCCAGCAGGCCCCGGTAACGCCGCTGGGCGCCCTGCACCGCCCGCTCGGCCTGCACGCGCTCGCTCACGTCCCGCACGACCTCCAGCAGCCCCAGGCGGCGCCCTTCGGGGTCGACGACCTCGCTGCGCTGGGCCTCGCCGGAGAACACCGAGCCGTCCGTGCGCCGGTAGGGCGTGGTGATCGCCTGAAACGAGGTATGCCCCGCCAGATGCAGATCCTCGTGGAGCACCGAGAGGGGCTGGCCGATCAGCTCGCCCGGTTCGATCCCGAACTGGTCGGCCAGCGCCCGGTTCACCAGCCGGATGCGGCCCGCCTCGTCGGTGAAGGCGGCGGCGTCCTGCATGGACTGGAAGATCGCCTCGAACTCGGCCCGCGCCTGCTCCTGCAGCAGCCGCGCCTGTCCCAGCGACACGTTCAGGCCCTCGGCCCGCTGGCGGGCGCCGACCTGCGCCTGCACCACTAAGAAGGCCAGCCCCGCGATCAGCATCCCCGAGAGCAGGGTGATCAGCGGCACCGTGGCCGCGAAATCCTGCCCAAAGCGGCTGTCGGCGCTGAATTCGAGCTGCCAGCGCTGCCCGGCCAGGTCGAACTGGCGGCTCTGCTGGAAGCTCATGTCCTCGGCGGGGCGGGTGCCGTACAGGTCGGTGTTGCCGAGCCGCACCTGGACGTAGGGCTGCCGGGCCTCGGCGGGCATTAGGCCCTGCACGAACTGATCGGCGCGCACCGCCATATAGATGAAGCCGCTGGGTGGCTGGCCCGCGCTGGCCACCGGCAGCATCATCAGGAAGCCGCGCAGGGGCTGGCCGTCGGCGCCCCGCTGCACCAGGGTCAGCTGCCCGGTCGCCTGCACCACGCCCTTTTGCCGCGCGGCGTCCAGGGCCGCGCGGCGGTTGGCCTCGCTGTAGAGGTCGAAGCCGATGGCCCCCAGATTGACCGCAGTGGGCGGAGCGATCACGGCGATGGGCACGCTGGCGGCCTGCGGCGACTCGCCCCGGCGGATCTGGAAATCCGGCCTGACCCGCTGGCGCAGCCGGCTCAGCAGCGCGGCGTCCGGCTGGCCGCCGGGCAGCCACGGCCCGTAGCCGATGGCCTGCACCCCCGGTGAGCGCTGCGTGAGTTCGATGCCCTCGATAAAGCGGGCGAACACCTGCTCGTCGAGCATGTCCGGATGGGTCAGCCAGGCGGCGCGGCTGGTCAGCAGCAGGCGCTCGTACTCGTCGATGCGGGTCTTCAGCGCCTCGGTGTACACCTCGACCTCGCGGTCGAAGCGGTTGTTCTGCTGCTCCCGCACGAAGGCCGAGAGCACCAGCGACACGGCGGCGGTCAGCAGCAGCACCAGGATCATGACCAGCAGCGGCGCCCGCTGGGCCCAGGCCGGCCGCGCCCTGAGCGCCTTCATACGGGTCGCCTCATGCCTGCACCCTCATCCCTGCTGCTCCCGGCCGGCCGGGCTGCTCAGGGCGTCCAGAAAGACCCCCACCGGCACGTCGGCGCCCGTCCAGGCCCGGAAGGCCAGGCGCGCCTGGTGGGCCAGCATCCCCAGCCCGTTCTCGGCGCGCCGCCCCGCCGCGCGGGCCTCCCGCATCAGGCGGGTCTCGGCGGGCTTGTAGACCATGTCGTAGACCAGGGCCCCGGCAGGCAGCCGGGTGAACCCAAAGTCCGGCAGCGGGGTCTGCCCGGGGGCGTCCAGGCCGGCGCTGGAGGCGTTGACGAGCAGGCGGATCTGCTCCCAGGGCACCTCACCGGGGTCGGCGGCCAGCGCCCGGGGGCCGGGGCGATCCGGCGCCGCCCAGGACTCGGCCAGTTCCTGGGCCCGCGCGCGGGTGCGGTTGAGGATGTACACGTCGCGCTCCAGCAGCGTCACGGCGACATAGACGGCCGCCCGCGCCGCCCCGCCGGCGCCCAGCACGGCGACGGCGCCACCGGTATTCCGGTCTCCCGTCCCGCCTGCTCCCAGTTCCAGCAGCGCCTCAAACAGGCCCTGCGCGTCCGTGTTCTCGCCGGTCAGACGCCCCTGGCGGTGGATCACCGTGTTCACGGCCCCGATGGCCCGCGCGGCCGGGGTCAGTTCGTCGAGCCAGGGCAGGGCCGCCTCCTTGTGGGGCAGGCTCAGGTTGGCGCCCAGCACGCCGGGCTGGCGCAGTCCGGCCAGCGCGGCCGGGAGCTCCGCGGCCGGCACCCGGCGCGCCTCGTAGGTGCCGTGCAGACCGGCGGCGCGGAAGGCGGCGGTGTGCATCCGGGGCGACAGCGAATGGGCGGCCGGGTCAGCGAAGAGAAATGCTCGGGTAGGTGGGTCGCCCTCCAGCTCAGTCACGCGGACAGTCTACCTGCCGCTTCCGGCGCCGGCTCGGCAGCGGATGAAGACGCCGTTCGGACAGCCTTGAAGGAGCGTCAGGCGGGGGTCAGAATGTGCGCCAGACCACGCCGGGGGGGCCGCCGAGTGGGGACAATGGGCAGGTCGAATGACCTTCCGCACCCTGTCCCTCCCCACCAGCTCCCTGGGGGGAGGGTGCGCTTTGATGCGCCCCGAGGAGACCCGTTGACCGACCTGAAGAACGCCGCCCCGAACAACGCCGCCAGCGGCGCCGCCACCGCGACCGTCACCCTGCAGGATCAGCGCGAGGCCTACGCCCTGCTGGGAGCTGGGGACGCCAACCTGAGGCGGATGCGTGAGCTGACCAAGGCCAAGGTGATCGCGCGCGGCGAGACCGTCACCATGACCGGCGAGCCGGCCGACGTGCAGCAGGCCGAGCGTATGGTGCGCGACGCGCTGGACGTGGTGCGCGGCGGCGGCGACCTGACCCCGGAGAGCCTGCTCCGCTCGGCCCGCCTGAGCGGCGAGGGCCGCAGCCTGGCCGCCGAGACGCAGACCAACGGGCTGAACCTGCCGCGCGGCCTGAAGCCCAAGACCCCGGGCCAGAAAGAGTACCTGGAGAAGATCGAGAAGAGCGACATCACCTTCGGGGTGGGGCCGGCGGGTACCGGCAAGACCTACATGGCCGTGGCGATGGCGGTGCAGGCGCTGAAAGCCAAGAAGGTCAAGCGCATCATCCTGACCCGCCCGGCGGTCGAGGCCGGCGAGAAACTGGGCTTCTTGCCCGGCGACCTGCAGGCCAAGATCGATCCCTACCTGCGCCCGCTCTACGACGCGCTTCAGGACATGCTCGACCAGGAAAAGTTCGAGTCCTACCTGACCAGCGGCGTGATCGAGATCGCCCCGCTGGCCTTCATGCGCGGCCGCACGCTGAACGACGCCTTCATCATCCTCGACGAGGCGCAGAACACCACGGGCGAGCAGATGAAGATGTTCCTGACCCGCATGGGCTTCTCCAGCCGCGTGGTCGTGACCGGCGACGTGACCCAGATCGACCTGCCGCGCCACATCACCTCCGGCCTGGCGGTCGCCAAGCGCGTGCTGAGCACCATCGAGGGCATCGCCTGGCACGAGTTCACGGACGTGGACGTGGTGCGCCACCCCCTGGTCGGGCGGATCATCCGCGCCTACGAGACCGCCGAGGAAGCCGAGCAGGACAAGCGCGCCGCCCGCCGGGGCGAGTTCGCCAGCATTCCCGAGGGCGAGGGCGACCCGAGGTAACGCGCAGGGCAGAGAGCGGAGAGCAGAGATCCAGAAGCACAGCCCCCTCTGCTCTTTGCCTTTAGCCATCTGCCCTCTGCCCTCTGCTCTGTGCCCCCTGCACTATCCTTCCCCGTGTGATTGACCTGATCGCCCGCAAGACGCCGCCCGCCGGCCTGCGCCCGGCCCTGCGCGCGAGCCTGGGGGCGGCCATGGCCCACTTCGGGGTGCACGACAAAGGCGTGACCGTGGTGCTGGTCGGTGACCGCACCATCCGCGCCCTGAAGCGGGAGCACTGGGGCGAGGACGCCGCGACCGACGTGCTGAGCTTCCCGACCTGGGAACCCGGCGACCCCTTCATGCCGCCGCACCTGGGCGACATCGTGATCTCGCTGGACACGGCCGCGCGGCAGGCGCAGGCGCGCGGCCACTCGCTGAACCGCGAGGTGGCGCTGCTGGCGAGCCACGGCCTGACCCATCTGGTCGGCCATGACCACCCCCACGCCGAGGGCCTGGGCTTCGAGGAAGGCGCCACGGGCGACGAGTGGCAGGTGTTCCACGGCGCCTGGGAGGCCGCGCGGGCCGCCCTGCCGGAGTCCGGGTGAGCGCGTGAGGTCGGACGGCTCGGCGCTGAGCTTCAGGCGCTGGTGGCGCTCGGCGGGCTTCGCCTGGGCGGGGGTGGCGGCCACGTACCGTACGCAGGCCAATTTCCGCGTGGAGGTCTGGGCGGGCGTGCTGGCCCTGGGTTTCGCGCTGTGGTTGCGGGTGCCGCTCGCCCCCATCCTGCTGAGCTGCGCGCTGGTGCTGGGGCTGGAGCTGGTGAACACGGCGGTCGAGGCCACGGTCGATCTGCTGAGCCCGCAGCCGCACCCGGCGGCGAAGCTCGCCAAGGACGCGGCGGCGGCGGCCGTGCTGCTGGCGAGCCTCGGCGCGCTAGGCGTGGCGCTGACGGTGCTGCTGCCGGCGCTGTGGCAGCGGCTGGGCGCATGAAGGCCCGCTCGGGCGCCGCCTACCCGAACCGGGACACCGCTCTGGAATGATGCGGCCGTGACCTCGCCGTCCTCCCGTTCAGAACCGACCCAGCCCCACCCCGGCGTGACCCTGCGGGGCCGCCGCCCGCGTGACCTGCCCACCCTGGAGCGCTGGCTCACCGACCCGGACGCCGAGTGGCGCCGCTGGGACGCGCCCTACTTCCATGCCGGCTCGACCACCGCCTCGCTGCAGGCCTACGTGGAGCACCTGCGGCAGACCGCCACCCGCCCCGACGAACGGGTGATCGACCTGGGCGGGCAGTGCGTGGGCATGGTCAACCGCTCGGAGGAGGAGCCGCGGGGGGGCGGCTGGTGGGATCTGGGCATCCTGGTCTATGATCCGGCCCACTGGGGCCAGGGCGTGGGCCGCGCGGCCCTCTCGCAGTGGGTGCAGGCCACCCTGGACGAGACCGACGCCCACGTCCTGACCCTCTCGACCTGGAGCGGCAACGAGCGCATGATGGGCGCCGCCCGGCGCCTGGGCTTCCGCGAGGCCGCCCGTATCCGCGAGGCCCGGCTGGTCGGCGGGATGCGCTTCGACAGCGTGAGGCTCGACCTGCTGCGCCGGGAGTGGACGCCGGTCACCCCATGAGTGCCGAGACGGTGCGCCCGGGGCGCGAGAAGGTGGTGAACCCGGCCGGCTTCCTGGCGACCCAGGATCTCAAGGAACGCGGCTGGACGCCGGCCCTGATCGCCCGCTTCCTGGGCGAGCACGACCAGACCCGGCCCAACGGCCTGCGGATGGGCCGCCGACGCCTGCCGCCGGTCAAGCTCTACGAGGAAGCGCGGGTGCTGGAGGTCGAGCGTCAGGACACCTTCCTGGCGGCCCAGGCCCGCGCCGCCGACGCCCGCGAAAAGGCCGAGCGTGCCCGCGAGACCCGCGCCCGGAGCCGCGAGGCGGCCCTCCTTGCGGCGGCCGCGTCCTACACGCCCAGCATCCACCCTGAGCCGCTCCGGAAGGGTGCGGTTCGCAAGGCGCGGGAGCCCTATCTGGCGCAGCTGGAGGCCGTGGCCGGGCACCTGGGCCAGCAGCTCGCTCAGGAGGTCGGCCGGCTGGGCGCGAAGGATCTGGAGCTGCTGGAGGGCCTGCTGCGCGAGCGGCTGGATCTGGCCCTGTCGAGCGTGTACCCCTGGTATCCCGCTCCGGGGCAGACGGCCACCGCCACCGCCCCGCGGGGCAGCGAGGCCCGGCCCAGCGACTGGCGCGAGTGGGACTGGGACTGATAAGGATTCCGATTGGTTCCGTTCTGTGTTCGGAATCAATCCGACCGGAGGGAGAGGGAAGAAGAACGGATTCCGAGGAATGGAGGAACATCCGGTGCTGTTCTGGATGTTCCGGAATGGAGCGGCAGTACGTATGAGGGCGCGGCCCGCTAGCCGTCCAGCGCGCCCTCGAAGTCGCTCAGCAGGTCGCCGATGTCCTCGATGCCCACGGAGATCCGCAGCAGGTTCGGCGTGATGCCCAGGCGGCGCTTCTCGGCGTCCGGCAGCGCCCGGTGCGAGGTGCCCCAGGGCCAGGACAGCGTGGTCATCACGTCGGCCAGGCTGGGGGCCAGCGGAATGCGCCCGGCCAGCGCCTTCACGAACGAGGGTGCGTCCTCGATGTCGGCGCTGAGCATCCCGCCGAAACCCTGCGGGAACAGATCCATGGCGAGGTGGAACTGCGGGTGGTCGCTCAGGCCGGGGTGGTAGACCGCCTTCACGCGCGGGTGGTTCACCAGCACGTCGGCCACCGCCTGCGCGTTGCCGGAGTGCGCCCGCATCCGCAGGCCCAGGGTCTTCAGGCCCTGCATGGTCATCCAGGCGTCAAAGGCCGAGATCGTGCCGCCCAGGCGCAGCAGGCGGGTGCGGGCCAGCGCCAGCAGGTCGGCGCGGCCACAGACCACCCCGCCGAAGGCCGCGGAGTGCCCGCTGAGGTACTTGCTGACCGAATGCGTGATCAGGTCGGCGCCGTGCAGGGCCGGGCGGAACACGGCCGGGCTGGCGAAGGTGTTGTCCACGCTCAGCAGCGCGCCGTGCCCGTGGGCCAGCCGGGCCAGCGCGGGCACGTCCGGCACGGTCATCAGCGGGTTGGTCAGGCTCTCGACGTGCAGCACGCGGGTACGGGGCCGGAGGGCGGCCGCCACCTCGTCGTGGTTCAGGGCGTCCACGAAGGACACCTCGATGCCCAGGCGCGGGAATTCCTCGGCCAGCAGCGCGTAGGTCACGCCGTACACGCGGGCGTCGGTGACGATGTGGTCGCCGGCCCCCAGCACGCCCAGCAGCGCCGCGCTGATCGCCGCCATGCCGCTGCCCGCCACCAGCGCGGCCTCGGTGCCCTCCAGCAGCGCCAGGGCGCGCTCCAGGGTGGCCGCATTGGGCGTGCCGTTGCGGTAGTAGAAGGCGGCCGGCTCCTCGCCGCTCATGGCGCGGTCGAGGTCGTCCAGATCGGCGAAGGCGTACACGGTGGACTGGTAGATGGGCTCTACCAGCGGCGCCGAGCGGTTGGGCCGGGCCTCCTCGCCGGAGCGGGCGGCCAGGGTGGTCAGGTCGTACTCGTGGGCAGGATCGGGAGAGGTCACCGGGCAATTGTAGGAGGTCTGCGCAGCGGTGGGCAGGACAGCGCAAAGCGCTATTTCATGTCACAGCCCAGGCCGTCGCCGTCGCGATCCCGGGCGCCGCTGTAACTCGCCTCGCCGGGCCGCAGGTCGCGCAGACCGACCGCGATCAGATCGGCACACTTCCCCTGCGCCCTAACCTGCGCGCGGGGAATCCAGCCCGACCTCGCCCCCACCGACACGCTGCACCACTGCGGCGTACAGCGCCTGATCTGGATGCTCTGCCGGGCCGCGAGGGTCGTGACGACCTTGCCCCTCGCATCGGCCGAAGAGTAGAGGCGTGAGGGAGCGGGTACCGTACCTGGCAGAAATGTGCCTGGCAGGGCCGCAGCGCCGGACATCAGCAAAAAGAATGTGAGGATCGGTGTTTTCATGCTGGGCTCAGCAGAGCAGACCCTTGATCCACAGCTCGCCTCAGATGCAGTGAATGCGGGAGGTATGAAGGACAGCTCAAGCCGAGAGAAAGGCCAGGGGTCGGGCAGAACTCCAGGTCAGGGGCGCCGCGCTTCCACGCCTTCCTCCCCCGCCCACAGCCCCTGTCTCCGGAGCGCAGCCACCAGCTTCGGTTCCCGCCCCTCCATGCCGCCGCCCGCACCGAAGTACGAGTTGAGCAGCCGCACCCAGTCGCCGGGCTGCCCGCCGCGCGAGGCGATGGGGTTCATGACCTCGATGGCCTCCCGGATCTCCTCGTCGCTGCCGGAGTGGTAGGTGTCGGTGTGGATCACCAGCGGGCGCGGCACGCGCGGGCGGTACGGGGCCTGCTCGGCGGGCCGGCCGACCGTCAGCGCGGCGAAGGGCAGCACGCCGGCCGGCAGCCCGAGCTCGTCGATAATCCCGCCCAGGCCGTTCATCACCCCGCCGATCCAGCAGCCCTGGTAGCCCAGCATCTCGGCGGCGGTGAGCAGGTTGGTGCCCGCCATCACAGCGTCGCCGATGCCGAAGTGGACGGCGATGGCGGGCCAGTGGCCGGGGGTCTTCCCGCCCACCTCCAGCACCCGGCGAACCCGCCGCACGTCGGCGCACACGACGAAGGCCTCCGAGGCCGTGGCGATGTGCGCGTTGGTGGTCAGCTCGGCGATGCGTGCGCGCAATTCCGGGCGGGTCAGCCGCACCAGCGAATACAGCTGCGCCGTGGCGTCGGTGGGCGCGCGCTGCGCGGCGTGCAGGATGGCCTCCAGATGGCCCTGAGGCAGCGGCAGCGGCGCCCCGTCCGGCCCAGTCACGTACTGGCGGACGGTGCGGTGGGCGTCGTAGAAGGCCGTGACCTGCTGGGGCGTCAGGGAGCGGGAGGGCACGTCCACAGGCTGGGGTTCAGGGGGGAGCGACATGGGGCGGAGGATAGCGCCCGACAGGGGGCCACTTAGGGCCGGGGCCACGTGGCCGGCTCCCCTGCCGAAGCTACCGCGCTGGCTGCTGGCTGGCGACCCAGAAGATCAGGCCGATGACGATCAGGTCGAGGGCCCACGCCGAGGGCCGCCGGAGCCGGCCGTCCCGCCGGGAACGCAGCACCTGGAGCCCCAGCCGCGCCAGCAGCAGCCCCGCGACGAGGTAAGGGCTGGGCGCCGGCCCCCCGCTCAGGATGGGCCACAGCAGGAGCACGGCGAGCACGCCCAGCAGCACGAAGCTGAGGATGGTCAGGGAGTCCGGCGCCGCTCTGGGACGGTCGGCCTGCTCGGGCTCGGGCTCGGGCGGGCGGCTCACCGCTGCTCGCTCACCACGGGTGCCGGCACGGGCTCCAGCACCAGCACGGCGTTCGGGGGCAGGTTCAGCCTGAGCGACTGCGCCTGGTCATTCCAGCCCTCATCGGTCGTGCTCAGGCCGGGCTGCTGGGTGCCGAAGCCGCCGAACTCGCCGTCGTCGGTGGAGAGCAGCAGGCGGTACTCGCCGGGCTGGGGCACGCCGACCGGATACTGCTCGCGGTACACCGGGGTCATGTTGGCGACCACCAGGCTCCAGGCCTCACCCTGCGGGTCGCGGCGCAGGTAGGCATAGACGGAGTTGTCGGCGTCGTCGGCGCTGATCCACTGCAGGCCCTCGTCGAGCAGGTCGCCTGTATGCCAGTCGGGGCGGGAGCAGTACAGGGCGTTCAGGCGCCGGGTCAGGTTCATGACGCCCCGGTGATCGGGCTGCTGGGTCATGTACCAGGGCAGTTCGGACTCGTAGCTCCATTCGGTCGACTGGGCGAACTCCTGGCCCATGAACAGCAGCTTCTTGCCGGGCGTGCTCCACATCAGGGCCAGGAAGGCGCGGTAGCCGGCGCGCTGGGCGTACCAGTCGCCGGGCATCTTCATCACCATGCTCTTCTTCAGGTGCACGACCTCGTCGTGGCTGATGGCCAGCACGTAGTTCTCGGTGGTGCGGTAGGCGTTGAAGAAGGTCAGCGCGTGGTGATGGTACTTACGCCACAGTGGATCCTCCTCGACGTAGCGCAGGGTGTCGTTCATCCAGCCCATGGCCCACTTGTAGTCGAAGCCCAGGCCGCCGGGGGTCGGCTTGGTCACGCCGGGGAAGGCGGTGCTCTCCTCGGCCACGATCATGCAGCCCGGCGCCATGTGGTGCACGACCTCGTTCAGGCGCTTCAGGAAGGCGATGGCCTCCAGGTTCTCGCGCCCGCCGTGGATATTCGGGATCCATTCGGTGCGCGAGAAGTCCAGGTAGAGCATGGAAGCCACCGCGTCCACCCGCAGGCCGTCGATGTGGTAGTCCTGCAGCCACTTGAGGGCCGAGCCCACCAGGAACATCACGACCTCGTTGCGGCCGTAGTCGAAGATGTAGGTGTTCCAGTCGAGGTGGAAGCCCTTGCGGGGGTCGGCGTATTCGTACAGCGGCGCGCCGTCGAACTTGGCGAGCGCGAACTCGTCGGTGGGAAAATGGCCGGGCACCCAGTCCAGCAGCACGCCGATGCCCAGCGAATGCAGGTGGTTCACGAAATACTTGAAGTCCTCGGGCGTGCCCATGCGGCTGCTGGGCGCGTAGTAGCCCGTGACCTGATAGCCCCACGAGCCGTCGAAGGGGTGTTCCATCACGCCCAGCAGCTCCACGTGCGTGAAGCCCATGTACCCCACGTACTCGCCCAGCTTGTGCGCGAGGTCGCGGTAGTTCATGAACCAGCCGTCCTCGCGGCGCTGCCAGGAGGGCAGGTGCACCTCGTACACGCTCACGGGGCGGTCGAAGCCCTGGGAGCGCGCCGTCATCCACTCCCCGTCCGTCCAGGCGAAGTCGTGCTGCCAGACGATGCTGGCGGTGGCCGGGCGCACCTCGAAGAACTGCCCGTAGGGGTCGATCTTGTCCACGGTGCGGCCGTCCGCGCCGGTGATGCGGAACTTGTAGCGCTGGCCGTTGCGCGCCGCGGGCACGAAGGCGCCCCAGTAGCCGAACTCGAGGCGCTGCATCGGGTTGTCGAAGCCGTTGTAGCCGTTGAAGTCGCCCACCACGCTGACGTGCTGCGCGGCCGGCGCCCACACCGCGAAGCGCACGCCCTCGACGCCGCCCTGGGTGACCGGGTGGGCGCCGAGCAGATGGTCAGGCCGCACGAGGTCGGCGGTGACGAGCTTCTGCAGGTTCCCATGGTCGAGCGCAAGCGGTTCAATCATGCTCAGGAGTGTAGCGGGAGGCGGCGCCGCGCTGGCGTCCCGGCCTCAGAAACGGGCGATCATCATGATTTCCCTAAGACCCTCATGAAGGCTGTCGGTGTGGGCTTCAGACCTTCACGATCCAGCCCTCCGGCGCCTCGCGGT